>CAZDGR010000309.1:0-5661 GCA_964504845.1 uncultured Rhizobium sp.
GGATCGCGATGAAGAAGGTGAAGTCGGCGAGCCCGTTGACCCGGTCGGCCTTGATGATCTCGAACCGCCCGACCAGCCAGCCGACGAAGACCACGGCGAAGATCGGCAGGACGATTTGGAGGAGCGCGTACACGTCAGAGCCAAAGAAAGGGAACGTCGTAGGGCTGCAGCCGCTGATCCGCTGTCACGAGTGTCAGCCTTTCGACCTGACACTGTGCAACCAGCATCCGGTCGAACGGATCGCGATGGTGAAGCGGAAGACTCGCTACATGTTCAATATGACGAAGTCCCACAGGGAGCGGCTCAAAATCGCTAGCCACCAACTCCTGCTCGATCGGGTTTGCCAAGCGAAGCTTCCCGATGGACGTCTTTATCGCGATTTCCCAGGCGCTCGCCAGGCTGACATAGACGATGTCCGCGTCTCCGACGACCACGCGAACCTCCGGCGACAACCTAGCCTCGTCGATACGCCACCAAAGGAAGGCATGCGTATCGAGCAGCAATCTCACAAAGGATCACCCTTGCCTTCGAAGGCGTCGAGAATGTCGTCGGGGAGCGGGTCGTCGAAGTCAGGAGCGATCCATATCTTTCCTTCGCTGCCTCCGGGCACTCTCCGAGACTTCCGGCTGGGATCGACCGGAACGAGCCTCACCTTCGGTTTACCCGCCTTCGCGATGACGATTTCCTCGCCATTCGCTGCACGCTCCACGAGGGAGGAGAGTTGGGTCTTGGCCTCGTAGAGGTTCACCGTGGTCGCCATAAACTGAATTTGGGGCCTCGAACCTTGTTGGTCAAGTTGGTCAACCTGCCTGGACCATTTCCCCTTGCGGAACAAATGCCCCTGTGTATAGTCCGCGCCCTCATAGCTCCTTGCCGGGTCCGCGTCTGGTCCCGGCTAGGTCCGGCCGGCCATGGTGGCTCCGGACCGCTAACAGCCAAAGGGAGAGCAAGCGGTGGCGTTCTACGAGAACGTGTTCATCGCTCGTCAGGATGTCTCGACCACCCAGGTCGAAGCCCTGACCGAGCAGTTCAACACATTGATTGAAGCCAATGGCGGCAAGGTCACCAAGAAAGAGTATTGGGGCCTGAAGTCGCTGTCGTTCCGGATCAAGAAGAACCGGAAGGGCCACTACATGCTGCTCAACATCGACGCCCCGGCGGCGGCGGTGCACGAGCTCGAGCGCAACATGCGCATCAACGAAGATGTGATCCGCTACCTGACGGTTCGGGTCGAAGGCCTCGAGGAAGGCCCGTCGGCGATGATGCAGAGCCGGTCCGACCGCGGCGACCGCGGGGATCGGGGCGACCGTGGCGATCGCGGCGGCTGGCGCCGTGAGCGCGAGGACGGACCGCGCCGCGAGGACCGTGCCGAGGGCGGCGACGCCCCTCGTGGAGGTGACGCATGACCGGACGTAGCGAAGGCGGCCGCGAAGGCGGTCGTGGTGAAGGCCGCGAAGGCGGCGGTCGCGGCGGTGCGGGCGGCGGACGCCGTCCTTTCTTCCGGCGCCGGAAGTCGTGCCCGTTCGCGCATCCGAACGCGCCGAAGATCGACTACAAGGACATCAAGCTGCTCCAGCGCTTCGTGTCCGAGCGCGGCAAGATCGTGCCGAGCCGCATCACCGCGGTCTCCGCGAAGAAGCAGCGCGACCTCGCCCAGGCGATCAAGCGCGCGCGCTTCCTCGCCCTCATGCCTTACGTGATCAAGTAAGGCAGAGGATCTAGGACCAGGACCATGCTCCGGTACGGGCTCATCGCGGCGGGCGCGGGCGTCTTGAGCGCCCTCCTCTACCTCTCGGTCGTCCTCGGGCAGCCGAGCGCGATGCTGCTTGCCTATCTGGCACAGCTTCCGCTCTTCGCCGTGGCGCTGGGCTTGGGTGGGCTCGCCGGGATGACCGCGACCGGCAGCGCCGCGGTGGTCGTCAGCCTCGTCGGCGGCGTGATCGCCGGCGGTCTCTTTCTGATCGTCAGCGGCGTTCCGGTGATGGTGGTCGGCCGGAAGGCCCTCCTCAACCGCCAGGACGCGGACGGCAAGACCGAGTGGTATCCGCTCGGCCTGCTCGTCACCTGGATGGTCGGGTTGGGCGCCGGCGCCTTCGTCGTCGCGGGCGCCCTGCTCGCGACCTCGACCGAGGGCCTCGAAGCCTCGATCCGCTCGTTCCTCGGGCTCGGCGTCGATCGCCTGATGGCGTCGGCGGCCGAGGCCGACCGCCAGCGGATCCTGGATGCGATCGTGCCGTGGTTCCCGGCGGCGGTGGTGATGTCGTGGCTGGCGATGGTCGCGATCAACGCGGCCTTGGCCCAGGGCGTGCTCGCGCGCTTCGGACGCAACCTGCGCCCGAGCCCCGAGCTCGCCGACATCGAGCTGCCGGGCCTGCTCACCATCGTGCTCGGCATAGCCGGCGCGGCGGCGGTGGTCGGGCCCGACGCGCTCGGGTTCATCGGCCGGAACCTGTTCCTGATCCTGCTCGTGCCGTTCTTCTTCCTGGGACTCGGTGTGGTGCACGCCGTCGCCCGCAAGTTTTCGCCGCAGAAGCCCTTCATCCTCGTCGCCGCCTACGCCGCCATGCTGGTGCTCGGCTGGCCGGTGGCGCTGGTGGCGGGCCTCGGGCTTTTCGATCAATGGCTGGGTCTGCGTCGCAAGCTGGCGACCGCGAACCCGGCGGAATGAGGGAGCCAACCCATGGACGTCATCCTCCTCGAGCGTATCGAGAACCTCGGCCAGATGGGCGAGGTGGTGAAGGTGAAGGCGGGCTTCGCCCGTAACTTTCTTCTGCCGAAGAAGAAGGCGCTGCGCGCCACCAAGGAGAACCGCGAGGTCTTCGAGAAGCGCCGCTCGCAGCTCGAGGCCGACAACCTGAAGCGCCGCGAGGAGGCCGAGAAGGTCGGCGGCAAGCTGAACGGGCTCAAGGTGTCGATCGTCCGCCAGGCCGCCGAGACCGGCGCGCTCTACGGCTCGGTCACGCTCCGCGACATCGCGGAAGAGATCACGAATTCGGGCTTCACCGTGCAGAAGAGCCAGGTGATGCTGGGCCAGCCGATCAAGACGACCGGCGTGCACGAGGTGAAGATCTCGCTCCATCCGGAAGTGAAGGTCACCGTGACCGTCACCGTCGCCCGCTCGACCGAAGAGGCCGACGCGCAGGTGGCGACCGAGGCCGCTCCGGCCGCCGAAGAGGCCCCCGCCGCCGGCTGATCGTTTTCCACATACCCACAGCCTGTGGAAAACAAAGCTGTGCGGTAGATGACGAATGCGTTGCGAGGCCGGCACCCGTTGGGGGTTAATGCCGGCCTCGTTCGTTCAGGGGGGACAACAAGGCGCTCGATGATGGTCTGCTCGCGCCCGAAGGTCCGCTGATGACCGAACTGAAGCCGCTTCCGGCGGTGTGGCCCGAGCCACGCAAGGACGTCGCCACACCGAGTTACCGCACGCCGCCGCACAACTACGAGGCCGAGCAGGGCCTGCTCGGCGCGCTGCTGGTCAACAACGCCGCCTATGAGCGCGTCGGCGATTTCCTCCGGGCAGAGCACTTCGCCGATCCGGCGCATGGCCGGATCTTCGCGGCGATCGGCAAGCTGATCGACCGCGGCCAGATCGCCAACCCGGTGACGCTGAAGGCGCTGTTCGACCAGGACGGCGCGCTCGCCGAGGTCGGCGGCGCCCAATACCTGGTCAAGCTCGCGGCCTCTGTCGTCGCCATCGTCAACGCCGAGGACTACGGCCGCACCGTCCACGACCTCTTCCTTCGCCGCCAGCTGATCGGCGTCGGCGAGGACATGGTCAACGAGGCGCACAAGCACGAGCTGGAGACCTCGGCCAAGGACCAGATCGAGCTCGCCGAGGCGAAGCTGTTCAATCTTGCCGAGAGCGACAGCGCCGAAAGCGGCTTCCGCAGCTTCGCCGATGCGATGGCCGGCTCGATCGACATGGCCGAGAAGGCCTACAAGCGCGAAGGCAAGCTGACCGGCGTGCCGACCGGCCTGATCGAGATGGATCGCATGCTGGGCGGTCTCCACCCGTCCGATCTCCTGGTGCTGGCCGCGCGCCCCGGCATGGGCAAGACCGGGCTTGCCTGCAACATCGCGTTCAACGCGGCGGTGCAGGCCGTCGACAATCCCGATGCAGAGCGCTTCGTCGTCGCCTTCTTCTCGCTCGAAATGTCGGCCGAGCAGCTGGCGACCCGCCTGCTTGCCGAGCAGATCGAGGTACCGAGCGAGAAGATCCGCCGCGGCGAGCTGACCGAGCACGACTTCCGCCGTCTGGTGCAGGCGAGCCAGAGGCTCGAACGCACGCCGATCTTCATCGACGACACGCCGGCGCTGACCGTGACCGCGGTTCGTACCCGCGCGCGGCGCCTGAAGCGCCAGCACGGCCTCAACCTTCTGGTCGTCGACTATCTCCAGCTGTTGCGCGCGTCGGCCGGCTCCAAGATGGAGAACCGCGTGCAGGAGGTGTCCGACATCACGCGTTCGCTGAAGGCGATCGCCAAGGAGCTCGACATCCCGGTGCTCGCCTGCTCGCAGCTCAGCCGCGCGGTCGAGCAGCGCGAGGACAAGCGCCCGCAGCTCTCCGACCTCCGCGAGTCGGGCTCGATCGAGCAGGACGCCGATGTCGTCATGTTCATCTTCCGCGAGGAGTATTATCTCGCCCGCGCCGAGCCGACCCGCCGCGCCGACGAGAGCGACGAGAAGTTCCACGACCGTTACGACCAGTGGAAGGAACGGTGCGAGCAGGTCTACGGGCTTGCCGAGGTGATCATCGGCAAGCAGCGCCACGGCCCGACCGGCACGATCAAGCTGCAGTTCGACGGACCGACGACCAAGTTCTCCAACTACGCCGCCGCCGACCATCTCCCCAATGAGATCGGCTGACATCCCGGCGAACGCCGGCGCGCATCTCACCGTCGACCTCGACGCCGTCGTCGCCAACTGGCGCCTTCTGGCATCTCGCGCGGCCCCGCATGCCGATTGCGCGGCGATGGTAAAGGCCGACGCCTACGGTCTCGGCGCCGAGGAAGTCGGCCCTGCCCTGGCCAAGGCCGGCGCCAAGGTCTTCTTCGTCGCCACGCTCGACGAAGGCATCCGGCTCCGCCGCACGATCGCGCAGGAGATCGGCGTGCTCGAAGGTCCCCGTGCCGGCAGCGAAGGCGAGTTCCGGCAGCACAAGCTCACACCGGTCGTCAATTCGCTCGAGCAGCTCTCGACCTGGACGAGGTCCGGCGGCGGCCGCGCGGTGATCCATGTCGACACCGGCATGAGCCGCCTCGGCCTCTCCGAGGGCGAGGTCGAGACGCTCGGCGCCGAGACCGATCGACTGAAGGGCGTCGAGCTCGCCTGGGTCATGAGCCACTTGGTCTCGGGCGAGGTTCAGGCCGATCCGGAGAACCCCCTCCAGCTCGCCCGATTCCGCGATGCGCTGGCGAAACTGCCCAAGGCGAAGGCAAGCCTTGCGAACTCCGCCGGAATCTTCCTGGGTCCCGCGTACCACTTCGACCTGGTCGGCCAACGGTGGGGTAAAGCCTGGGGAGGTCGAACCGTACACCGCCACCAGCGGGCGATTTAGCGCCGCCGCCACGTGCATCAGGCCGGAGTCGTTGGACACCACGGCGCCCGCGCACGACAGCAAGTCGATGGCTTCGGCCAACGAGGTGCTGCCGGACAGGT
>CAZDGR010000310.1:0-5600 GCA_964504845.1 uncultured Rhizobium sp.
GATCTCGGAAATCCCGAGGTCGTCGCGCGCCACATCGAGCGAATGCGCGACCAGCTCGCCGGCATAGCCCTGGCCCCAGGCGGATCGGGCGAAGCTGTACGCGACCTCGATTCCCCATCGGCGATCGAACGGATCCTCGTAGAGGCCGCCCCAGCCGATGATCCGGCCGCTCTCCTTCTCCTCGACCGTCCATGGGCCGCAGCCGACGCGGCGCCGATGACGCTCGTGCGCGGCGATATGGCGGCGGCAGGCGCGCTCGTCGGCAAAGTGGAGGGTGTAGCGCTGGGCGTCCCGGTCGCCGAAGATGCCCATCAGCGCCGGCGCGTCGGCGAGGCTCGAGCGCCTCAGCCGAAGCCGCGCCGTCTCAGCCGCCATCGGCGAGGTGGCCGAACTCGGCGACCACCTGCACATAGACATCCCGCTTGAACGGGACGATGTGCTCCGGAAGGTCCTTCATCGACATCCATTGCCAGCGGGCAAACTCGGGATGATGGGTCTCGAGGTCGATGTCGCTGTCCGAACCTAAGAACCGGAAGGCGAACCACTTCTGCGTCTGGCCGCGAAAGCGGCCGCGCCAGAGCTTGTCGCGGAGATCCTGCGGCAGGTCGTAGGTGAACCACCCGGCGCTCTCGGCCAGGAGTTCGGCCTTGTCGGTCCCGACCTCCTCCATCAGCTCGCGCCTTGCCGCCTGCAGCGAGGTCTCGCCCTTGTCGATTCCGCCTTGAGGCATCTGCCAGGCGCCGGGCGTGCCGATGCGCTCGCCGACGAAGACGCGCCCCTTCCTGTCGAGCAGCATCACGCCGACGCAGGGACGATAGCCCGGTCTGGGTCTGGACGAAGGACGGCCGGTCATTGCGGCTGGCGGTCGACCACGGCGGTGATCGGTGCGAGCGCGATGCCCTTTCCTTCGAGAGTCTCGACCCATTGGGCGATGCGCTCGATGGTGACCGGATAGGGCTGGCCGATGCCGATCGCGGAACCGCTTTCGCGCGCGATCCGCTCGAGCTCGGCGAGGCGATTGTCGATCGCCCCGCGCGAGGCCTCGGTGTCGAGGAAGCGGTTGCCGTAGGCACGCGGAAGGCCGACTGCGGCCGCCATCTGCTGCGCGACGGACTTGGGCGTGCCGCGGCCATCGACATAGAGGAGCCCGCGGCGACGGAGCAGGGTCAGCACCGGCTGCAATGCCTCCTCGTTCGCGAAGAAGCGGCCGGAGGTCGTCGTGACCACGCCGACATATCCCGGAACCCGGCTGAGCACGTATTCGAGCCGGTCGAGGTTCTCCGCCGGGCTCAGCGCGGCGAGCAGCGTGTAGGGACCGGGATCGTTCCTCGGGAACTCCGGCGGCTCGCTCGGCGCGGCCATCAGTGTTTCGTGGCCGGCGGCGCGCGCCTCCTCGACCAGCTCCGACACGCGCGAGCCGTACGGCGTGAAGGCCAGCGTCACCGCGCCCGGAAGATTCTGGATCGCGGCCGTGGTGGCGGCCGCCGAGGGTCCGAGATCGGTGACGATGATCGCGATCCGGGGCCGCTTGTCGCTGTCGTCGAAGGGGCGGGCATAGACCCGCCAGGCCTGGCGGCCATCCTCGGCGATGATCGGCAGCGGACCTTTCGGTCCCTGCTCGATCATGCCCGGCTCCGGCGCTTTCTTGAGCTGGACCGGCGGACCGAAGCGTCCGGCCGGACGCGCCGGAGCGGCTGCCGGCGCCGGCTGGGCCGGTGGCGTCGCCGTCGGGGGAACCGCGGCCATCGAGGGCAGGCTCACCTGCGGCCCTGCGCTCGGAGGGGTCGTGTCTTTCGGCGGCTCCTTCGGCGCCTCGGCAGTCTTCGGCCCCGGCTCCTTGGTCTCGGCAGCGGGCTCTTCGCCGGCCGCGCGGCCGTCGAGCGGGACCAGAACGCGGGGCACCTGGACGATCCGTTTGCTGACGGTCTCGTCGCCGTGGAGCGCCAGCCAGGCGCCGACCCCGGTCAGCGCCGCGATCACCACCAGCGTGCCGGCGATCGGTCCGCTCGGGCGCGGGATCGACGGCAGCCGTATCGAGGGAAGGGGCAAACGGAAACGCCGGCGCTTCGGCTCGGAAGCGTCCGGCGTATCCGCTGCTTCTTCCTCCTCCGCCGGTTCCGGCGGAGGAGTCTTCTTGCGGCTGAAGAGCTTGGCGAAGGGGTTCTTCAATTCACCACGCGCTGCTGATAGAGGGCGATGCCGCGCAGCAGGTCGAGAGCGCGAGCGAGCTGGTAGTCCTCGCTCGAGATCTGCGGCTGCACCTCGGCACCTGCCGCGCCCGGGGCCGGTGCGGGAGCGGGCGGCGCCGCGTTCTGCTGAGCCGGCGCCGACTCGACTCGGCCCTGGCCGGAATTGGCGAAGGCGCCGCGGAGATCGCCCTCACGACGCTTCTTCGCTTCCTCGACCGTCTCGAAGCGCTGGGCCGGCACTTCGATGTCGGGCTCGATGCCCTTGGCCTGGATCGAGCGGCCCGACGGCGTGTAGCAGCGGGCCGTGGTCAGCAGGATCGCGCCGTTGCCGGGGGGCGGGATGATCGTCTGTACCGAGCCATTGCCGAAAGACTTGGTGCCAAGCACGACCGCGCGGCGATGGTCCTGCAGCGCGCCGGCGACGATCTCGGAAGCCGAGGCCGATCCGGCATTGATCAGGACGACCAGCGGCAGGCCGTCAGTCAGGTCGCCCGCCTTGGCGTTGTAGCGGGTCGCGTCGTCCGTGCGCCGGCCGCGGGTCGAGACGATCTCGCCCTTCTCGAGGAAGGCGTCGGAGACCGCGACCGCCTGGTCGAGCAGGCCGCCCGGGTTGTTGCGGAGATCGATGATGTAGCCCTTGAGGTTCGCGCCGACATCCTTCTTGATCGTCTCGACCGCGCGCTTCAGGCCCGCGTCGGTCTGCTCGTTGAAGGTGGTGATGCGGACGTAGCCGAAGCTGTTGGCCTCGACCCGGGAGCGAACCGACTGGATGCGGACGACGTCGCGCTTGATCGAGACGTCGAAGGCCTCTCGGCCCTCGCGGCGGATCGTCAGCTTGATCGCCGAGCCTACCGGGCCGCGCATCTTCTCGACCGCCTCGTTGAGGGTGAGGCCCTGGATCTGCTCGTCGTTGAGATGGGTGATGAAGTCGCCGGGCTTGAGGCCGGCGCGGGCCGCCGGCGTGTCGTCGATCGGCGACACCACCTTGACGAAGCCCTGCTCCATCGTGACCTCGATGCCGAGGCCGCCGAACTCGCCGCGGGTCTGCACCTGCATGTCGCGGAACGTCTTGGAGTTCATGTAGCCGGAATGCGGATCAAGCGAGGTCAGCATGCCGTTGATCGCCGCCTCGATCAGCTCCTCGTCGGTCTGCTTCTCGACGAAGTCCGCGCGCACGCGCTCGAAGATCTCGCCGAACAGGTTGAGCTGACGATAGGTCTCGCTCGTGTTGGCGCCGCCAGTCTGCTGGGCGACGATCGGGGACGACATGAATGCAAACGCGGTCGCGCCGAAGGCGATCGCCGCGACGCCGAGATAACGCTTCATCCGCTCACCTTGCCAGTGCCGGCAGCCAACCAGGGTTGAGGGTTGATCGGGTGACCCTGACGGCGCAGTTCCAGGTACAGCCGGGGATTGCCCTCCGGCGTCTGGACCATGGCGCCGACCGGTTCCCCAGCCAGCACCCATTGCCCGACGCCGCCGTCAATTCGCCCCAGACCGGACAGGAGGGAATGATATCCCTCGCCATGTTCGATGATCAATATGAGCCCGTAGCCGCGGAAGGGGCCGGCAAAGAGGATCCGCCCGTCGTAGGGCGCGACCACGGCGGCTCCGGTACGCGATTCGTAGATCATGCCCTTGGCCGGCTGCGCCTGGCCGTCTGGTTCGCCGAAGCGCTGGACCAGGCGGCCGGCGACCGGCAACGCCATCAGGCCTCGGGCCTCGGCGAAAGGCCGTGCAAGCTCGGCCGGCGGCGGCAGCGTCATGGCGAAAGGAGGCGTTGCCACCGACGGGGCCGGCTGCGCCAGTTCCGTCGTCGGCGGCGTCGGCTTCGGCGGCGGCCGGAGCGCCGAGAGGACACGCACCTGCTCTTCTTCGCGGGCGCGCCGTTCGGCCTCCAAGCGGTCGATCAAATCCTTGAGATCACGGGCCGAGGCGGTGAGCTCCTGCATCCGGCGAGCGACTCGCTCGGCCTCGCCTTCGGCCCTCTGCTGCAGGGCTGCCTTCCTTTTGAGCAGGCGATCGAGCCGGCCCTCCTCGACGCCAAGCGCCGCCAGCGCCGATTCGCGATGCTTGCGCTCGTCATGGATGCGCGCGCGCGTATCGGCGAGGCGCGCAAGGTCACCGGCAAGGGACTCGGTCTGGCGCTCGATCTCGGGCCTGGCCGCATTCAGCAGGATCGCGCCCTGGACGGTCTCGCGCGGGCTCAAGGGGAGCGCCAGCAGCGCCTCGGGCGGGACCCGTGCCCGGCGCAGCAGCGCCGCGGCGACGTCGGCGAGTTCCTGGCGGCGACGATCGAGCGCCGAAGACATCGTCGCTTCTTCCTCGGCCAGCTCGACCAACCGGTCGTCGAGCCGCTGCACCTCGATACCGTGTGCCTGCGCTGCGCGGGCAGCCTGGATCTGCTCGGCCCGGACTTCGGTCACCTCGCGCGCGAGACCGTCAGCACGGCGCGTCGCCTCGACCAGCCGTTCGCGCTCGGCGGCGATGGCGCGTTCAACCTCGTCGAGCTTCCGCGGAGCCACGTCCTCGGCGCGCAGATCGACGGCGGGCGTCGCCGCCAGAAGGAGAAGGAGCGGGAGGTCAGTCCGCCGCACGGTGCTCGACCGGGCGGCGCAGCAGCGAGCGTCCGGTCATCTCCGCCGGCTTGGGCAGGCCCATCACGTCCAGCAGCGTCGGCGCCACGTCGGCGAGCTTGCCGTCGGCGAGCGTGATGCCGCCGCCGGCGCCGACCAGCATCGCCGGCACCAGGTTCAGCGTGTGTGCGGTGTGTGCCTGGCCGGTCTCATGGTCGAGCATCTGCTCGGCGTTGCCGTGATCGGCGGTCACGAGCATCACGCCGCCGGCCTTCGCCACCGCGGCCGCGACGCGGCCGATACAGGCGTCCACCGCCTCCACCGCCTTGACCGCGGCCTCGACGATGCCGGTGTGGCCGACCATGTCGGTATTGGCGTAGTTGACGACGATCAGGTCGAAGCTGCCGGCGTCGATCGCCTCGACCAGCCTGTCGGTCACCTCGGGCGCCGACATCTCCGGCTTCAGGTCGTATGTCGCGACCTTCGGCGACGGCACCAGGATGCGGCTCTCGCCCCTGAACTCGCGTTCCTCGCCGCCGTTGAAGAAGAAGGTGACGTGCGCGTACTTCTCGGTCTCGGCGATGCGGAGCTGCCTCAGGCCGGCGTCGGCGACGATCTCGCCCAGCGTGTGCGCGAGCGAGGCCGGCGGGAACAGCGTGTCGAGGAAGCGATTGAGGTCGGTCGAATACTCGGCGACGCCGAGCGCTGCCGCGACCTTCGGCTGCCGCGGCCGCTCGAAGCCCTTGAACGCGGGATCGAGAAGCGACGACAGGATCTCGCGCGCCCGGTCGGCGCGGAAGTTCGCCATCAGGATGCCGTCGCCGTCGGCCATGCC
>CAZDGR010000311.1:0-5584 GCA_964504845.1 uncultured Rhizobium sp.
TGGGCCGAGGTCGACAGCGACCGGCCCTACACGGCGCAGGACCGCATCGGTGCCAGGGGCAGCGAACCCCTGAAGGCGCCCAGCGTCCCGTTCCGGCATTCGTGCCTGAGGAAGGGGAAGCACCAGGACTACGTTGCCTTCTATGGCTCGAACGGCACGATCCATGTCGATGAAGCCTATTGCCAGGGTGCGGTGCATCTCTGGCGCGAAGGGGATTCAGGATTCAAGGAAGTGCCCCTGACCGCCGAGATCGAGAGCTGGCTGCCGCCGCCTCAGACGCGATCCAACTGGCCCAAGGGCTGGGACATCGTGCAACGCTCGTGGAACGCGCTCGCCCGCGAGTTCGTCCGTGACATCGAAGGCAAGCCGTTCGAGACCTACCTCACGATCGCCGACGGCTGGCGTCACCAGGAGGTGATCGACGCCGTCCGCGATCGTGCCGGCTGGAAGGCGATCCCTCAAGAGCCCTAGCCGCGAAACTCGTGGCACCGACGCGTGACCGAGTTCGTGCGCCCGGATTCGGCGGCGCTGGATAGGAGCTGTCTTAGCGACTACTGCGCTTCCGGCACGATGCCGGCGACGTGGCGTCTCAGCGTTCGGATCAATTCGCCGCTTTGGGGCAGGTGCCGCTCCTCGGCATCAAGTATCACGGCGAAGGCGCGTTGCTTGAAGCGCAGCACTTCGACGCGGTCGTGTCCGAAACGCGCCGAGTCGCAGACGATGTCGATCAGCCGGTCGGCGGCGTGAAGCCGGCCCAGCAGATAGTCGTTCTCGCGAAACGCGCGGGACAGAAACGCCGCGAAGTGGCCCATGCCGGCCCCTTTGAGCGAGATCCCGGGGAACGAGCGGATGACGGCCGCCTCGTGCGGGCTGATGCGGTCGACCAGGATCTCGTCGAACTCCCCGAAGACATAGGCGCTCATGAACGGGAAGGTAAGCACGTCCCAGAATGGGAAGCCGAGGTAGTTGACCAGCACCTCGGAACGCGCCGCGCCCTCCGAAGGCGGAGCGCCGGCGAGAAGGCTGTCGAGATCCCCGGTCCGGGCGTCGAGGTCGAGCTGAAGCGCCATCGTCTCCATCAGACGGTCGAGCTTGGCGACGTGGGCCTTGGCGAAGGCGCGCGCATACTCGTCGAGATTGCGGATGTCGTCTGCCGAAGGAGCGGTCGGAAAGATCTCGCGCACCATGTCGGTCACGCCGGAGTCGAAGAAGGCACTCTCGCGCATGCGCCTCAGCGCTCCGAGCCGCTTGTAGAACTCACGCTTGAGGCCGTCGATCAGGACAGGATCCAGAGACTTCAAACCCTCTTGGTCGATCCTCTGATAGAGCCGATTCTGCCCTTCGATCAGGAATTGGAGCCGGCGTTCTCGATAACCGACATCGAAAGCGAGAAGGAAGGCGACCCAGCTCAGTGTCGGTCCCTCACCCGCCTTTCCGTCGAGCGGCGTCCCATAGTCGAGGCGGCGCGAGGCCGCCCAGGCATCGATGATCGCTCCCACAACGCGGGTCAGCGGCGAATCGGCAGCGACGCCGCGCAGCCTGACGATGGACTCGGTGATGAAGGCGCGTGCCGAGGCCAGCTTGAGTCGGACGTAAGCTTCGTAGGCGAAGCCCGACTCCCTGGCCGCGCGCTCGTTCGCTTCCTCTCGCCAGCCGCGCAACTTGAGCGGGGTAATCCACCCGTCAAGGTCCGTGGTCATGACGCGGGCCACGATCCGGCTGACACTCGGTCTGGCGCTCTCGATGATGGCGCGGAGCCTGCGGGCGCGCTCGTTGAAGTCTCCGACCCAGGTCAGTTCCTCCGTAATCGGCTGGGAGCTCGGCAGGTCGGAGAGAGAGCCGCGAATGGTCGAGAAGAAGCTGGGCACGGCGTTGTGTGTCGCTGCCGCCGGTGCCGCGGGGTCTGGGTCGATATAGACTAGACGTCGGTCGACCTGGCGATAGGCCGGTCGACCGTGGATCGCCGAGATCGCCTCGCGAAAGGGCCGATTGTTGAGGATGGAGCCGTCCAGGAAGGAGGCGGTCGCCGGGTCGACGCCGGCCACGAGATGGCGCGCGAAGTTCTTCTCGATGAATGCCGCGCGGTGCGGCCAGGATCGGTTCCGCGCGGCGACCAGCTCGTCCATCTCGACGATGCGCGCGGGCGGGAAGGCGCCGGGGAACGAGGAGGTGGCGCGGGCGGCGAAGGCGAGGCCGGCCACGTTGTCGAGGCCGAAGTCGCTGACGATGCTGCCGTCGGGCGTGCGCCGACAGGCGAAGCGGAGCACGTGATGGTGCTCGAACTCGTGGATCAACGGCGGGTCGTGGATCTGGATCAGCTGCGGATGGCCGTGATAGTCGCTGACCGTCACGAACAGGTCCAGCGACTGTCCTGACGGCAGGAGCGACGCCGCGGCGTCGGCCGGCGCGCCGAGAGCGGCCACGGCATCGTACATCAAGCCGGCCATGACGCTGCCGTCGAGCGGCGGCTTGAACCAGCGCGAGCGCACGAACAGGGAGAGGTTCTCACGGATCTCCGCGTTCTGGGCCATCTCGATCAGGCCGAGTCGCGCGGCGGTCCAGATCAGCGGCCTTAGAATCCACTTGCTCCAGGGCCGCGCCCGCGCGTCCGTCGACAGGAGGATCCCGACATCCGCCTTCTCGATCCACAAGTCGCGGAGCGGGCCAAGCGGGAGGTCGTGGCTCAACGCGCGCGCCAGCATGCAGCCGTTGATGCCGCCCGCGGATGCACCGGCGATGATGTCGACGATGACCCGTAGCTCGATCTTGCGTCCGATCTCGCGCAGCAACTCGAAGTATACGGACTCGGTGTCGTGCTCGGGATCGTTGCGGTCGGCCGTGTCGAAGAAGCCGGAGTTCAGGCGCTGCGCACGGTCCGAAATTCGGTGAAGAGCCGACGAGGCCCTGACGAGCTTGAGAATCTCCTTGGTGATGCCGTGCATGTAGACGGCGAGCGACACCCCGCCGCAGCAGACCAAGGCAATGCGCAGCTCCTTCTCGCGCATCGCAGCGACATCCTCGTCTTCGGGTGGACACGCCCCTACAATTGTCCCGCAGCGCATGACGGACGGGAAGGGCCAATTGCCCGCGACGCGATGTCGCGCGAAATCTTCCGCCGCTAGAGCGGATCCAGGGGCCAGATCGGCCGGCGGATGTTCCTGTAGGGGTATTGCTTCCAGTTGAACGAGGTGATGCCGCCGGAGTCGACATAGATCAGCCGGCGCCCGATCTTCTCGAAGTCGGCGCGGAAGTGGTTCATCGCCTTGCAGGCGAGGATGTTCGTCGTCTCCGGATCGATGCCGAAGTGGCGGAACTGCTCGCGGTCGTCGATCTGCACGCGATGGCTGGCGACGATGATCTTGATGCCGCCGACCTGGACCACGGCACTTGGTCCGAACGAGGTGACCGTACCGGTGGCGAAGGGACCCTTCCGCGTGATCACGCCGTCACCGACCGCGACCACCTTGCCGGTGACCTTGAGCGGCGTGCCACCGAAGCGAGGATCGTGCTTGCCGCCGAGATCGAGCGTGACGGTGGCGCCGACGCCGGCTTTTCGCGCCTTCTCCGCCGACTCGGCGTCCGCGATCGAGCCGACCGCCACGTCCTGAAGGTCCGCCTCGATCATTGCCCTAAGCAGTGTCGTGCCGTCGCCCATCCCGGCGCCGCCGGGGCAGTCGGTGTAGTCGCCGATCAGCAACGGGCCTTTGCCCGAGGCGGGCTCCCTGGCGATGCGGATCACCTCGTCGATCGGCCTGAGCTCGATCGTCTTGGTCGCGCGCGTCTCCCAGGCGAAATCGATCAGCTCGTCGGCGACCTTCTGAGCTTTTGCGGTGCCGTCGTTGCCGGTCACCAGCACGGTCGGCCCGACATGCTTCTTGTCGGCCCAGTCGAAGCCGGCATTGATGCCGATGTCGAGGATGTCCCTGTCTTTCGCCAGGATTGCCCCGGCCTTGGCCAGGATATCGACCATCGGTCCCTTGCCTGAGATCGTGCGGCCCTGGTCGAGGCCGTTGAACATCGGCCGCTGCGCATAGGCGACATGCGGCCTGATCTCGCCCTTCATCGCGCGCTGCAGCAGCTCGCCGGCGCGGATCGCGGTCTCGTACATGTCGACATGGGGCGTGGTGCGGTAGGTCGAGACGATGTCCGCGTGCTTCGCCAGGTCCGGCCCGACATTGGCGTGGAGGTCGAGGGTGACCGCGACCGGCACCTTGCGGCCGATCGCCTCGCGGATGCGCCGCAGAAGCTCACCTTCGGCGTCCTCCAGGTGCTCGGCGACCATCGCACCGTGCAGCGGCAGCAGCAGGCCGTCGACCGGCATTGCCTTCTTCAGGCCCCCGAGGATCACCTCGCTGAAGTGCTCGTAGGCATCCCGCGTCACCGGCCCCGAAGGCGAGGTGTTGGCGACCAGCGGATGCACGACGCTCCAGCCGAAGCGGTCGGCGAGGTCGAAGATGGCACCCCATTCGCTTTTGGTGCCGCGATAGGCTTTCGGGATCTCGTCGTCGCGTTCGTAGCCGCCGGTGGTCTTGAAGCGCTCGAGATCCGCCGGCAGCCGGCAGAAGCTGTGCGACTCGTGCATCACGGTGGCGGAGAAGACCTTGAAGCCGGCCATGGACGCCTCCTTGCGGGTGGGCACAGGCTAAAGCCAATGACGGGTCCACGGCAAAGCCTCGAAGGCCCGGCGTTGCCACCTCCACGTGCCGGGGGCTAGGCTTCTTCCTGCAAGCAAGAAATCGCTCCGGACGGGCGTCTTCGTGCGATGCCGCGCCGGGAGCCATCACAACAGGAGGCTTCATGCGTAAGTTCGATTGGCGGCTGCTGCTCGCCGGTGCCGGCATCGCCGCGCTCGGTCTGGCAGGCGGGGACGCGCTCGCCCAGAGCACGCTCCGCATCGTGCCGCAGGCGGATCTGAAGATCCTCGACACCGTCTGGACCACCAACAACATCACGTCGAACCACGGCTATCTGGTCTATGACGTGCTGTACGCGCCGAACAGCAAGCTCGACTACGTGCCGCAGATGGTCGAGAGCCATCAGCGGAGCGCCGACGGCCTCACCTGGAGCTTCAAGCTCCGCGACGGCCTCGCCTTCCACGACGGCTCGGCCGTCACTGCGAAGGACGTGGTCGCGACGATCAAGCGCTGGGGCGACCGGATTCCGACCGGCAAGACGCTGATGAGCTTCACCAAGGAAGTAGTGGCGACCGGCCCCGCGACCTTCGAGCTTCGGCTGGCGAAGCCGTTCGGGCCGGTGCTGGCGATGCTGGGCAACCCGGAGAACCCGCTGTTCATCACGCGCGAGAAGGAAGCGAGCCTCGCGGCCGACCAGCAGATCACCGACCCGACCGGCTCCGGGCCTTTCATCATGGTCACGAACGAGTGGGTGCAGGGCGCCAAGGTGGTCTACCGCAAGAACCCGGCCTACAAGCCGCGGCCGGAGCCGGCCGACGGCTTCGCCGGCGGCAAGGTCGCCAAGGTCGACCGCGTCGAATGGCACATCATTCCGGATGCCAACATCGCCGCCCAGGCGCTGATCCGGGCCGAGGTCGACGCGATCGAGATTCCGACGACCGACCTCCTGC
>CAZDGR010000312.1:0-5575 GCA_964504845.1 uncultured Rhizobium sp.
CCGACGCCGGCGGAGATCGGCCGCCTCGACCAGACGCTTCCCTGGCTGTTCCTGATCCCCTGCGGCCAGCAGCGCCTGGCGGTGATCGGGGTCGCGATGGGGCTCAACCTCCGCGTCATCGGACGCACCTTCGGCTGCAGCCACGAGACCGTCCGCACACGCGAGCGCGCCGGCATTGCGGCCCTGGTCAAGGCGCTCAACGCGTGAGGATGACCGTCCGATGAATGGCGGCCGCGACGGGCGCGACAGAAATCCGCAAGCGCCCCCGCCCACCCTCGATGCGGGCGCCGATCCGGTCGCCTACATGCTGGCGGTGATGGAGGACGGGGAGGCCGATCCCAGCCGCCGCGACGGAATGGCCAAGGCGGTCGCCGCCTATCTCCGGCCCAAGGCCCGCGCCGGCGGCGCCGACGGCCGCGAGCTCCTCGACCAGGCCGTCGCCGGATCGCGCGCCAGCCTGGCGCGGAAGCTGGGGAAGCTGGCTGAAAGGGCGGGAAAGAAGCCGGACCTCGTATCCCCTCCCCCGGCTTCGCCGAGGAGGGGACACGAAAGCGGTCAGCGATGAGTGATGTCTTCGACGCCCGTTCCTTCGCGCGTCTCTCGCCCGAGGATCGTGCCGCGTTCCTGGCCGACCTCTCCGAGCTCGAGGCCGCCCATCTGCTGCACGACTGGTGCTTCTGGGCGAGGCCCGAGCAGATGCCCCCGACTGCGCCGTGGGAGACCTGGCTGCTGCTCGCCGGTCGCGGCTTCGGCAAGACCCGCACCGGCGCGGAGTGGGTGCGGGCCGAGGCCGAGAGCGGGCGGCGCCGGCGCATCGCGCTGGTCGGGCCCACCTTGCGCGACGTGAGGAAGACGATGGTCGAGGGCGAGGCCGGCGTGATCTCGATCTCGCCGCCCTGGTTCCGCCCGCTGTTCGTGAAGTCCGAGCTTCGCCTCGTGTGGCCGAACGGCGTGATCGCCGACCTCTACTCGGCCGAGAGGCCGGATCGGTTGCGTGGACCGAACCACGATGCGGCGTGGGCCGACGAGCTTGCGGCGTGGAAGCATCTCGAGGAGACCTGGGACAATCTGGAGCTCACGCTCCGCGCCGGCAGCGATCCGAAGCGTGTCGTCACCACGACGCCGAAACCTCGCCAGGGCCTCAAGCGCCTGATCGCCGATCCGACGACCCTGGTCACGCGCGGCTCGACCCAGGCGAACGCCGACAATCTCGCCAAGGGCTACGTCACGCGGCTGGAACGCCGCTATGCCGGCACGCGTCTCGGCCGCCAGGAGCTCGACGCCGAGATGCTGGAAGACGCCGAGGGCGCGCTGTGGAACCTGAAGCGCCTCGACACGCTGCGCGTCGCGGTGCCGCCGGACCTGAAGCGCGTCGTGGTCGCGATCGACCCGGCGGTCTCGACCGGCTCGCGCTCGGCCGAGACCGGCATCGTCGTCGCAGGCCTGGGCGAGGACGGCGTCGGCTACGTGCTCAAGGATCTCTCCGGCCGCCATCGCCCGGAGGAATGGGCCGCGCGCGCGATCGCCGCCTTTCGCGCGCATCGCGCCGACCGGGTGGTGGGCGAGGTCAACAATGGCGGCGACCTGGTCGAAGCCACCTTGCGCGCCGTCGACCCGCAGATCCCGTTTCGCGCCGTCAGCGCCAGCCGCGGCAAGCGCATCCGCGCCGAGCCGATCGCCGCCCTCTACGAGCAGGGTCGCATCCGCCATGTCGGTGCGCTGCCGAAGCTCGAGGACCAGATGGTCGCCTGGGCGCCGGGCGAGGACTCGGGCTCGCCCGACCGCGTCGACGCGCTGGTCTGGGCGCTGACCGAGCTGATGCTGGCGGAGGCGTCGTTCTTCTATGTCGGTCGATAGACGGAAAGTTCAGTTTATTAGGTATGCGGATTTTTTGCCTTGACGGATTCCGCGGTTTTTGACAGGATCCGGATTACTGGTTCGGATTGGGTGAAGCGCTCCGGCGCCCCGCGAACCGCCCTTTTAAGGACATTCGATGACCGAACGGACGCTCGCCACGGTGGCGCGCGCGCTGGAAGCGCGTGCCGACCAGCCCGGCGTTTTCTCCGGGTACGCCAGCCTTTTCGAGATTGCGGATTCCCAGGGCGACTTGGTCGAGCGGGGGGCCTTCCGCGCGAGCCTGGAGGCCTGGCGCACCAAGGGCCGCCGTCCGGCGATGCTCTGGCAGCACGATCCGAACGAGCCGATCGGGCTCTGGACGCATCTGGAGGAAGACGCGGCCGGGCTCCGCGTCGAAGGCCGCCTGCTTCTCTCGGTGCAGGCCGGCGCGGAGGCGCACGAGCATCTGAAGATGGGAACGGTCTCGGGACTCTCGATCGGCTTTCAGGCGATCGAGGCCAGGCGTGACCGCAAGACCGGCATCCGCCACCTCGTCCGCGTGAACCTCTGGGAGATCTCGCTCGTCACCTTCCCGGCCAACCATGGCGCGCGCGTCGCGGCGGTGAAGGCCGACGACGACCGTCTCGCCCGCGCGCTCGACCGCGTCGCGGCGACCCGGCCGATCCTCGCCTTCGACCGCAAGGCGCTCACGCCCTTCGAAGCGGCGAACGGCGGGCGTCAGCCGCGCGACGGCCGCGGTCTCTGGACGCGGGTCTCCGGACCCGGTGCCGGCCCGCCGCCGAAAGCCGATCCGGACGACGCGCTGCCCGAGAACATCGACTGGGCTTTCATCGCAGGGCGCGAGGGCAAGGAGCTCGCGCCCTATACGCTGAGCGTCAACGGCAAGTCGGGCGTGACCATCGGGACCGGCGTCGATCTCGGCCAGCGCAGCATCGAGGACATGCGCCGTCTCGAGATCGGCGACGAAGCGATGAAGGACAGGATCATCGAGAAGGTGCGCCCGGCCCTGGGCCTGAAGGGGAAGGCGGCGGAACGGGCGAAAGCCCTGATCAGGCTTTCGCCCGAGGAGATCGACGCGCTCGACCGGGCGGTGAAGCGCGACGTCTTCGAGCGGATTCGGGACCGCTACGACCGCGAGACCCATCGAGGTTCCTTCAATTCCCTTCCGCCGGCGGCTCGGACCGTGATCCTCTCGGTCGCCTACCACGCCGGCCCGAATTTCGCCGCGCCGAAGTTCTGGGGCGCCGTGAAGGCGCGCCGCTGGGACGAAGCGGTCGAGGAGCTGCGCGAGTGGTCGAAGCTGCCGGGCCTGGGCTGGCTCAACGACCGCCGCCGGATCGAAGGCGACTACCTGGAGGGCGGGCTCAGGGGGTTCTGAGGCGAGACGCTTCCTTCTTGCCGCCGCAATCTCGGGCTAGTCTCTTCCCGCCAAGGTAGAGGGGCGGGGATGAAGCGCTGGAACCGATGGGCGACGTATCTGGCCGCGGGCGCCGTCTTTTCCATCCTTGCCGCCTCTTCGGTGTCGGCGCAGCCGCGGCCGCGCGATCGCCTGACGTCGGACGAGCTCGCCGTCATGCGCGAGATCGCCGGAAAGCCCAGCACTGCCTTCTACTTCGACGATCGCGTGAGGCCGGCGATCGATCGTGTCTACTACGCGGTCGCCGATCGGTCTGGATTCTACGGCGGCGACACCTGGAGCGAGAAGCCGTCGACGGGACAGACTTTCTATTCCCGTGTCTTCTCCGGCGTCCCGAGCCGGCTGGTCGACGACCGCTTTCTGGTGACCGGAGGCTGCGACTTCTCGACGGGCCTGGACGCCTGCTGGCAATCCGGGTCGATGGCGATCGACCTGACGACCGGGCACGTCGCCGTCGCGATCATTCATCGCTTCGATGAGCGCGGGACGATCTATTACGAGCGGGGGCACCTGACCATCTTCATGCGCGCCTGCGCCGATCCGGCGCTCCAGAACTTCGCCAAGGTTCACTTTCCCGCCTGGGCCAGGGCCGAGTTCGGGCGCGTCTATCGCGAGGACGTCCATAGCGTCGACAAGCCTTCGATCCTCGCCTCGCGATGCGCTTGAGGACCGCGATGAAGCCGCTTCGCCTGCTGATCATCGTGCTTGCCCTGATGATCTCCGTTGCGACGGCGCATGCCGTCGAGCCTTATCGGTTCCGGGACGCGGAGATCGACGCGCTGCGCGCGGCCGCGGCAGGCAACCAGCAGCTCGAGAAGAGCCAGGTGATCCTCGACGGCTTCTATCGGATCCTCGCCGCGATCGGCGGCGGGAAGACGGTGCGCTGGTCGGATCGCCAGAGCGGTCGCCTCCAGACGTTTGTCGACGAGTTCAAGGGCAACCTGAAAGGCGAGATGCGAGGCGAGCGGATCTTCGTCGGATCCGCCTGTTCGTCCGGCTCCCATTGCTCGGCATGGTTCTTGGCGGATGTTCGGACCGGCCACGTCGTGCTCGTCTCGCGTTGGCTGCATGATGACGCTGGCAAGCTCCTCGATCGTCCTTCGAGCGTCATCGGCTTCTTCCACATGAGCTGTGCCAATCGCGAGCTGCTCGAAGCGGTCGAAGGGTTCGCGAAGCGGACGCCGCCAAACAGCTACCTGAAGTTCGACCGGATCGAGCATCGGACATATGTCACGCGATGCGGAAAATAATCCTTGACGGAAGCGCCGGTCTTTGACAGGATCGGCGTTACTGGTTCGGAGTGGGTGAGGCGCTGAGGCCGCCCGCTTCGGGCTGATCCTAAGATACCTCTCGACGGATCCGACGCTGCGGCAACGCCGGCGCCAGGCCGTCTTTTCGGCCAGTTTGCGGATTTTCAGCCGGGGTGCCTCCGCGCCGCCGGCCTTTCGCGTTTGCCCCAGACCAGGAGGATCCATGACGCACGACATCGCCCAGGTGACCGAGGAGCTCGGCCGTACCTGGGAGGCCCACAAGGACGCGGTCGAAAGCTGCGCGCGCGAGGTGAAGCGCGCGGGCGACATCGGCGCGGAGACCAAGTCGAAGATCGACCGGATCGGCGACCGCCTCGACCGTCTGGTCGCCGAGAAGCGCGAGCTCGAGACCTTCATCCGCCGTCCCCCGCATGGCGGTCCCTCGGGCGGTGAAGACCGCGCGGCCATCGGGCCGATGGCGATCCAGCACAAGGCGCAGTTCGTCCAGTTCCTGCGCAAGGGCCAGGACCAGGGCCTGGCCGAGATCGAGAAGAAGGCGCTGTCGGTCGGAAGCGACCCCGACGGCGGCTATCTCGTGCCGCAGGAGATGTCGGACAAGATCGTCAAGCGCGTCGACCAGATGTCGCCGTTCCGCGGGATCGCGGCCTCGGTGCAGATCTCGACCGAAGCGATGGAAGGGCTTCGCGACATCGACGAGGCCGGCGCCGGCTGGACCACCGAGACCGGCGCGCGTGCCGAGACGGCCTCGCCCGCGCTCGGCAAGTGGCGCATCCCGGTCGCCGAGATGTATGCCGAGCCGCGCGCGACCCAGACGTTCCTCGACGACGCCGCGGTCGATGTCGATGCCTGGCTGTCGGCCAAGATCGCCGACCGCTTCGCGCGTCTCGAGAACGCCGCCTTCATCTCCGGCGACGGCATCTCGAAGCCGCGCGGCTTCACCTCATATCCGACCCAGGCCACCGCGGACGCCTCGCGCCCGTGGGGCCAGTTCGAGGAGTGGCTCTGATGACCGGCTGGCCTCTCGTCTTCA
>CAZDGR010000313.1:0-5508 GCA_964504845.1 uncultured Rhizobium sp.
GGGATCGCCGATGCGGCACATGACGCTGGTCGTGGAAGCCGAGTCGGATGGCCGCGTTCTCGAACTGATCGAAGGCCCGACCTTGCCGAGCTGGTCCGGGCCGGCACTCGCCGGCAAGCCGGGCCGCGCCTATGCGAAGCTGTTGCGAGACTCGACAGGCGATCCGGCGCCGCACTGGCGCGCGACAGGGACCGAGAGCGACACGCGCATTTCGGCCGGAGACGAGGACCGGGCGACCTTTCGGTTCCGCTCCGCCGATGCGGGAGCGATTCAGCTCACGGCAAGGGTGGCGATCCATCGGACCTTCCCCGCTTGGGCCGAGGCGAGCGGCATCGATACCGGCGAGATCGAGGTGGCCCGCTACGCCTTCACCCTCGGGCCATAGCTACTTCGGCCCGTGGCCCGTGAATCCGGCGGCGCCGAAGTTGGCGTCGTCGATCGTCAGCATGGCCGAGCCGTCGAGCGGCTTGGCGCCGAACCAGGCCTGGTAGATGCCGGCGAGCTGGCCGTCGCGCTTCATCTCCTCGACGATCAGCTCGACCCGGTTGCGAAAGGCGGTGTCGTCCTGGCGGAAGGCGAAGGCGACGACCCGGCCCGTCGGCACGCTGGGCCCGGTCTTCACCAGCTTCACCTGCTTCACCGTCTGGAGCGCCAGCGTGAGGTCCATGACGGCGGCGTAGCTCTTCTTGTCGACCACCGACTGGATCACGTCGGCGGCGCGATCGAAGCGCTGCGGCTCGAAGCCGAGGCGCCCGCCATTCTCGCCGACCCACGCATCCGCCTGCCCGCCCCGGATCATCGCCACGGTCTTGCCCTTGAGCCCGTCGAGCGAGGTCAGGTCCGGCTCGTCGATGTGCAGCAGCGTGCCATAGGCGGTCGACATGTAGGGCTCGGTGAACAGCATCTGCTGCGCCCGTTCGGATGTCACGACGATCGGCGCGGCGATGAACTCGTAGCGCTTGGCGTTCAGGCCCGGAAACAGGCCAGCGACCGGCGTCTCGATCACGTCGACGCCGGGGCGGCCGAGGCGCTTGGCGATCTCCCATGCCACGTCGACCGAGAAGCCGGCGATCTTGCCGTCGGGCTGGCGAAAGGCGAAGGGCGGGAAGGTCAGATCGGAGCCCACGCTCAGCGGCCGGAAGGCACCGGGATCGGCGATCGGCGCCTGAGCCCGCGCGCCCGCCGCCCCGACCATCATGGTCAAGGCCAGCAGCAGCGCGGAGAAGGCGATCCTCGACAACTCAACGACTCCTTCGTCCCGGCGATCAATATCCCGGAACGATGACGGTTCGATGGCCTCAGTCCGGCGGCGCGATGGCGCCGGTCCGGGCGGTGATGATCCCATAGTGCTCGATGCGGCGGTGGCGGGCGAAGTCGAAGATCGTCTCCTTGCCCATCCTCGCGAGATCGAGATCGCAGTCGAAGACGATCAGCTCGTCGCCCAGGGTCGACGCCTTGGCGACGATCTCGCCCGACGGCTGAACGATGCAGGTGCCGCCGATCAGTCCGACGCCCTCCTCGACGCCGGCCTTGGCGACAGCCACCACCCAGGTCGAGTTCTGGTAGGCGCCAGCCTGCAGGACGAGGTCGTTGTGAAACATGCGGCGGTGGTTCGGCTCGACGGCGGAGGTGTTCTGGTCGGGCGTATTGTAGCCAAGCATCACCAGCTCGACGCCCTGAAGTCCCATCACGCGGAACGTCTCGGGCCAGCGGCGGTCGTTGCAGATGCACATGCCCATCGCACCGCCCAGCATGCGCCAGACCGGAAACCCCAGGTCGCCGACCTCGAAGTAGCGCTTTTCCAGATGCTGCCACGGTCGTTTCGGCTCGTGCTCGGCGTGCCCGGGCAGGTGCACCTTCCGGTACTTGCCGATGACACGTCCGTGATCGTCGACCAGGATCGACGTGTTGAAGCGACGTCCTTCCGGCGTCAGCTCGGCGTAACCCAGGTAAAATCCGATGCCGTGGCGTCGCGCCGCCTCGAACAGCGGCCGCGTCTCGGCCGACGGCATCTCGCGCTCGAAGAACGAGTCGACCTCGGCCTGGTCGGGCATGAACCAGCGCGGGAAGAAGGTGGTCAGCGCCAGCTCGGGAAAGACGACCAGCCGGCAGCCCCGCGCCTTCGCCCGGTCGAGCAGCGCGATCATGCGGGCGACGACCTGGGCGCGCGTCTCGGCTCGGGCGATCGGCCCGAGCTGGGCGGCGCCGACCGTCAGCATCCGGGTCATGGCGTCTCCGCCCGGAACTTGCCCGACGACGGCTCGAAGCCGTGCACGCGACGGCCGAGCGGCACCGCCGGCTGCGGCTTCTCGCAGGGAAGGAACTGGCCGCGTCCGGCGGCCTCGGAGACCTTGCCGTTCTCGGCCACGACCTCGCCGCGCGAAAGAACCATCACCGGCCAGCCTTTCACGACGCGGCCCTCATAGGGGGTGTAGTCCATCGCGTCGTGCAGCAGGTCGACGCTGATCCTCACTTCCTTGTTCGGATCCCAGAGTGCCAAGTCGGCGTCCGATCCGACCGCGATCGTGCCCTTGCGCGGATAGAGGCCGTAGAGCCGCGCATGGTTGGTCGCGCTCAAGGCCACGAACTGGTTCAGCGTCAGCCGGCCCTCGCTTACGCCGCCGGAGAACAGAAGCGGGAGGCGCGCGGCGATGCCGGGCACGCCGTTGGCCACCTTCTTGAACGGGGGATTCGGCCCATGCTTCTTCTTCCCTTCCGGATCGTCGAAGCGATAGGGCGCGTGATCCGACGAGAACACCTGGAACACGCCGCTCTGCAGGCCTTCCCAGACGTAGCGCTGGTTGTCGCGGCCGCGCGGCGGCGGCGAGCACATGCACTTCGCCCCCTCGAAGCCCGGCTGATCCAGGTCCTCGGCCGAGAGATAGAGATATTGCGGACAGGTCTCGGCATAAACCTTGAGGCCGCGCCCCTGGGCCCAGCGGATCTGCTCGATCGCCTCGCGCCCGGAGACGTGGACGATCAGCATCGGCACGTCGACGATCTCGGCAAGCGTGATCACCCGGTGCGTCGCCTCGCGCTCGGCGATGGCCGCATGCGCGACGGCGTGAAACTTCGGCGCCGTGTGGCCGGCCGCGAGCAGCCGGTCGGAGAGCCAGGCGATCACATCGTGGTTCTCGGCATGAACCATCGTCATCGCGCCATGAGCGCGGGCGAGCGCCAGCACGTCGAGCATCTGGCGGTCGTCGAGCTTGAGCGCGTCGTAGGTCATGTAGACCTTGAACGAGGTGTATCCCCGCTCGATCAGCGCCGACAGCTCCTGGCCCATCACCTGCGGCGTCGGATCGGAGACGATCATATGGAAGGCGTAGTCGACGACCGCCTTCGGTCCCGCCGCCTTGTGATAGTCCTCGACCACCTGGCGGACGCTCTGGCCCCGCTGCTGGGCGGCGAAGGGGATCACCGTCGTGGTTCCTCCGGCAGCGGCCGAGCGCGTGCCGGTATAGAAGTCGTCGGCGGTCATGATGCCGGCCGAGGACCTCTGCTCGATATGGACGTGGCTGTCGATGCCGCCGGGCAGCACCAGGAGGCCGCGCGCATCGATCTCCTTCGTGCCGCGCAGGTCGCGGCCGATCGCGGCGATCCTGCCGCCGTCGATCGCGACGTCGGCCTGGAAGGTGTCGGCGGCGGTGGCGACGGTGCCGCCCTTGATCACCGCCGCGAAGCTCACGCCGGCGCGCTCGACGCGTCGCGCCTGTAGACCGCCTTGAGCCGGCTGAGATAGGCGGTGGCCGACGCCGTGGCGCGCGCCGCGGGCGGCGTGACTGCCGGGATCTCGCGATGGAAGTGGCAGGCGACGAAGCTGCCGCCGCCGATATCCTCGAACACCGGCTCCTCGATCTTGCAGCGCTCGCGCGCGTGCGGGCACCGCGTGTGGAAGCGGCAGCCCGAGGGCGGGTTGAGCGGGCTCGGCACGTCGCCTTCGAGCAGCAGCCGCTCGCGCGGCGCGGTCGGATCCGGCACCGGGATCGCCGAGAGCAGCGCCTGGGTGTAGGGATGGCGCGGCATCGCGAACATCGACTTGGTCGGCGCCAGCTCGACAATCTTGCCGAGATACATGACGGCGATCCGGTCGCTGACATGCTTCACGACCGAGAGGTCGTGCGCAATGAACAGGTATGCCAGGCCCAGGCGCTTCTGCAGGTCCTCCAGCAGGTTCACCACCTGCGCCTGGACCGAGACGTCGAGCGCCGAGACCGGCTCGTCGCAGACGATCAGCTTGGGCTCGACCGCGAGCGCGCGGGCGATGCCGATGCGCTGGCGCTGGCCGCCGGAAAACTCGTGCGGATAGCGCCGCTCGTGCCAGGCCGAGAGGCCGACCTGCTCGAGCAGCTCGCGCACGCGCGCCTGCTTCCGGGCGCCCTCGGCGAGGTTATGGATCTTCAGGGGCTCGCCGATGATCTCGCCGACCGTCATGCGCGGGTTCAGCGAGGCGTAGGGATCCTGGAAGATGATCTGCATCTCGCGGCGGAGCCGCCGGAGCTCGGACTTGTCGAGGTTGAACACGTCCTCGCCGGCGAAGCGCACCGCGCCCGCGGTCGGCTCGATCAGGCGCAGCAGCACGCGGCCCGTCGTCGACTTGCCGCAGCCGGACTCGCCGACCAGCGACAGGGTCTCGCCGGCCTCGACGGTGAACGACACGCCGTCGACGGCGCGCACCGATCCCAGGCTCTTGCCCAGCATCAGCCCGCGGGTGACCGGGAAGTACTTGACCAGATCCTTGACCTCGAGGAGCGCCATCACGCGTCTCCCGAGGGCAGCGGCGCCCGCCAGCAGGCGGTCTTGTGGCCGGGCGTGATCTCGATCAAGGGCGGCACCTCCGCCCGGCACTTGTCGATCGCGATCGGGCAACGCGGATTGAACAGGCACCCGGTCGGCATCGCCTGCGGGTTCGGCACGGTGCCGGGAATGGTGGCGAGCCGGTCTTCCTCGACCGCGAGCTTCGGGATCGAGCCCAGAAGGCCCAGCGTGTAAGGATGCTGCGGATCGCGGAAGATCGTCTTCACGTCCGCCTGCTCGACGATGCGGCCGGCATACATGACGACCACGTGGTCGGCCATCTCGGCAACGACGCCGAGCGAGTGCGTGATCAGCATGATCGCGGTGCCGGTCTCGTCGCGGATCCGGCGCATGAGATCCAGGATCTGCGCCTGGATGGTGACGTCGAGCGCCGTCGTCGGCTCGTCGGCGATCAGGAGCTGCGGCTCGCAGGCGAGCGCCATCGCGATCATCACGCGCTGGCGCATGCCGCCGGAAAGCTGGTGCGGATAGTCGTCGATCCGCTTCTCAGGACTCGGGATGCGGACCAGTCGGAGCATCTCGATCGCGCGCGCGCGCGCGTCGCCGGCCGAGATGTCGCGGTGCAGCCGGATGCCTTCGATGATCTGGTCGCCGACCGTGTAGACGGGATTGAGCGAAGTCATCGGCTCCTGGAAGATCATCGAGATCTTGTTGCCGCGGATCCCGCGCTTGGTTCCTATAATAGATATG
>CAZDGR010000314.1:0-5505 GCA_964504845.1 uncultured Rhizobium sp.
TCCGGAACACGCCGCCTTCGCCCGCCCCGGTGACCGCGACGCGGACGCCGCCCTTGGTCTTGGCGACGAAGACGCCGACCAGCGCGTAGCGCGAGGCCGGGTTACGGAACTTCATGTACGCGGCCTTCTCCGGCGCCGGGAAGGAGATCGCGGTGATCACCTCGCCCTCCTCCAGCGCCGTCTCGAACAGGCCCTTGAAAAAGTCGTCGGCGGAGATCTTCCGCTTGCTGGTGACGATGGTGGCGCCGAGTGCCACGCAGGCCGCCGGATAGTCGGCCGCCGGATCGTTGTTGGCGACCGAGCCGCCGATGGTGCCGCGGTTACGGACCGCCGGATCGCCGATGCCGCCGGCGAGGGCCGCCAGCGCCGGGATCGCCTTCTTGACGTCGGCCGAATTCGCGACCGCCGCATGCGTGGTCATCGCGCCGATGGTGACGCCGCCGCCCTCGGCCTTGATGCCGACCAGGTCCTTGACGCCGCCGAGATCGACCAGCTTGGAAGGCTGGGCAAGCCGGAGCTTCAAGGTCGGGATCAGCGTCATGCCGCCGGCGACGAGCTTGGCCTCGCCGGTCGCCGCCTTGGCGGCGTCCGCGACGGAACCGGCCTTCTGATACTCGAATGAATACATGTTCGGTTCCCCTTGCTTTACTCGGCCGCGCGGGCCGCATGGGCGTTCGCCGCCCGCCAGATCTTCTCGTTCGTCGCCGGCATGTCCATGTGGCCGACGCCGAGCGCGTTGCAGATCGCGTTGATCAGCGCCGGCGGCGAGCCGATCGCTCCCGCCTCGCCGCAGCCCTTCACGCCAAGCGGATTGTGCGTGCACGGCGTCGGCTTGTCGGAGTGCTGCACCTCGAAGGACGGGAAGTCGTCCGCCCGCGGCATCGCGTAGTCGTTGTACGAGCCGGTGAGCAGCTGCCCGTCCTTGTCGTAGACGCAGGTCTCGAGCATCGCCTGCCCTAGGCCCTGGGCGATGCCGCCATGGACCTGGCCCTCGACGATCATCGGGTTGATGATCTTGCCGAAGTCGTCGCTTGCGACGAAGCGCGCGACCTCGATCGTGCCCGTGTCCTTGTCGATCTCGACCTCGGCGATGTAGCAGCCCGAGGGATAGGTGAAGTTGAGCGGGTCGTAGAACGCCTGCTCTTCCAGGCCCGGCTCGAGCTCGGTGATCGGGTAGTTGTGCGGCACATAGGCCGTCAACGCCACCTCGCCGAAGGTCTTCGCCTTGTCGGTGCCGGCGACCTGGAACTTGCCGTCCTTGAACTCGACGTCCTTCTCGGACGCTTCCATCAGGTGGGCGGCGATCTTCTTGCCCTTGGCGATGACCTTGTCGAGCGCCTTGACCAGCGCCGCACCGCCGACCGCGATCGAGCGCGAGCCGTAGGTGCCCATGCCGAAGGCGATCTTGCCGGTGTCGCCGTGGACGATGTCGATCTGCTCGAGCGGAACGCCCAGCTTCTCCGACACCACCTGGGCGAAGGTGGTCTCGTGGCCCTGGCCGTGCGCGTGGCTGCCGGTGAAGATCGACACCGAGCCGGTCGGATGCACGCGCACATTGGCGCACTCATAGAGACCGGCGCGGGCGCCGAGCGACCCCACCACCGCCGACGGCGCGATGCCGCAGGCCTCGATGTAGCAGGAGATGCCGATGCCGCGAAGCTTGCCCTTCTTCGCCGCCGCTTCCTTGCGTGCCGGGAAGCCTTTGTAGTCGATCATCTTCAGCGCCATGTCGAGCGTGGCGTCGTAGTTGCCGGTGTCGTACTGGAGCGCCACCGGCGTCTGGTAGGGGAACTGGCTCGGCTGGATGAAGTTCTTCCGGCGGATCTCCGCCGGATCCATCCTCATCTCCTTCGCGCAGACGTCGACCAGGCGCTCGAGCATGAACGTCGCTTCCGGACGGCCCGCGCCGCGATAGGCGTCGACCGGCACGGTGTTGGTGAAGACCGCCTTCACGTTGCAGAAGATCGCTGGCGTCGTGTACACGCCGGCGAGCAGCGTCGCGTAGAGGTAGGTCGGCACGCAGGTCGAGAAGGTGGAGAGGTAAGCGCCCATGTTGGCGAGCGTCTCGACCCGGAGCGCCAGGAACTTGCCGTCCTTGTCCATCGCCATCTCGGCGTGGCTGACATGGTCGCGGCCGTGGGCGTCCGACATGAAGCTTTCGCTGCGTTCGGCGGTCCACTTGATCGGCTTCTTGATCTGGCCGGTCGCCCAGGTGACGATCGCCTCCTCGGCGTAGTGGAAGATCTTCGAGCCGAAGCCGCCGCCGACGTCGGGCGCGACGATGCGGAGCTTGGACTCGGGAATCGACAGCACGAAGGCGCCCATCAGGAGCCGGATCACGTGCGGGTTCTGGCTGGTGGTGTAGAGCGTGTAGTCGCCGGTCGCCCGGTCGAACTCGCCGATCGCCGCACGCGGCTCCATCGCGTTCGGGATCAGCCGGTTGTTGACCAGGTCGATCTTCGCGACCTTGGCCGCCTTGGCGAAGGCGGCGTCGACCGCGGCCTTGTCGCCGAGGCCCCAGTCGTAGCAGATGTTGCCCTTGGCCTGTTCCCACACCTGGGGTGCGCCCGGCTTCACCGCGTCCTTGAGCGAGACCGCGGCCGGCATCACGCCGTAGTCGACGACGAGTGCGTCGGCGGCGTCGCGGGCCTGCTGCTTGGTCTCGCCGATCACCACGGCGACGATGTCGCCGACGTGGCGCACGTATTCCTGCGCCAGCACGGGGTGCGGCGGCTCGACCATCGGCGAGCCGTCCTGGTTCTTGACCAGCCAGCCGCAGGGAAGACCGCCGACCTTCATGTCCTCGCCGGTGAAGCAGGCGACGAAGCCCGGCATCTTCGATGCCTTGGACCTGTCGATCTTCTTGATCTTGGCGTGCGCGTGCGGCGAGCGGACCATGATCGCGTAGGTCTGGCCCGGACGGTTGATGTCGTCGGTGTAGGTGCCGCTTCCCGTGAGGAAACGCGCGTCTTCGCGGCGCCTTACGGAAGCGCCGATCCCCGTACCTTCTGGCATGGCGGTCTCTCCCTCATCTTCGTCTTGTTTTGGTCGACGTCCTTTACGGAAGCCTCAGGCCATGGCCTTGGCGCCGGCGGCGATCGCCTTGACGATGTTGTGGTAGCCCGTGCAACGGCAGATGTTGCCTTCGAGCCACTCGCGGATCTCGTGCTCGGACGGGTTCTTGTTGTTCTTCACCAGGTCGATGGCGCTCATCACCATGCCCGGCGTGCAGAAGCCGCACTGCAGGCCGTGATGCTCGCGGAAGGCTTCCTGCATCGGATGCAGCTTGCCGTCGGTGGCGAGGCCCTCGATGGTCAGCACGTTCGCACCCTCGGCCTGCGCGGCCAGCATGGTGCAGCTCTTCACCGACTTGCCGTCGACATGGACGACGCAGGCGCCGCACTGGCTGGTGTCGCAGCCGACATGCGTGCCGGTGAGGCCGAGCGTCTCGCGGATGAACTGGACGAGAAGCGTGCGCGGCTCGACAGAGCCCGACACCTTCTTGCCATTGACGGTCATCGACACAGTGGTGGGCATCGCCCCCTCCCCGATTTTTGACATCTCTAAGGTCTTGGCCGCCCGGGCGAGACGATGGTTCTTAGCATTGGGGCCCGGTCAGCGTCGGGGTTAGTGTCGACCGGCGGCGGCGCATCGGTCAAGCTCTTGCAACTCCACGGTGGAAGGCTTCCTAGGACGTGGGAAAGCGGCTATGAAAACGTCATAAAGAGTCGGGGAAGCGCCGGATGCCGCAGCCGATCGAGTTCTGGTTCGATTTCTCCTCGCCCTACGGCTATCTCGCGGCCCAGCGCATCGACAAGCTCGCCGAGAACCATCGCCGCTCCGCCTCGTGGAAGCCTTTCCTCCTAGGGGCCGTGTTCAAGGTGACCGGCAGCCAGCCGCTGCTGAACTTCCCCCTGAAAGGCGATTATTCGCGCCACGACATGGAGCGGTCGGCCCGCGAATACGAGGTCCCGTTCAAGATCCCCGAGAAATTCCCGTTCCTGTCGGTGGCGGCCGCCCGGGCCTTCTACTTCCTGGATGCGAGCGACCCCGGCAAGGCGCGCGCCTATGCCAAGGCTGCCTACGCCAGGATCTTCGGCGACGGCCAGCCGCCGGAATCCGGCGAGGCCGCGGCCGAGATCGGCTCGGCGGTCGGCGTCGATCCCAAGGAGATCCTCGCCGGCATCAATGACCAGGCGATCAAGGACAAGCTGCGCACCGAGACCGACCGCGCGATCCAGCTCGGCGTCTTCGGCTCGCCCTTCTTCTTCGTCGACGGCGAGCCGTTCTGGGGCCACGACCGGCTGGAGCAGATCGACCGCTGGCTCGACAGCGGCGGCTGGTGAGATGACGGCGCCGCCGATCGCTCTCTCCCCTTCGGGCCCCTTTCCCGCCTCCGGCGCGAGTGGGAGTAAGACGCGATGACGGTCATCTCCTCGCAGGTCAACCCGCGCTCGGAAGAGTTCCGACGCAATGCCGAGGCCATGCGCGCGGCGGTCGACGACCTCAAGGCGACGGTCCACAAGATCAAGGAGGGCGGCGGCGAGGAAGCCCGCAAGCGCCATCTCGGCCGCAACAAGCTGCTGCCGCGGGAACGCGTGCGCACCCTGCTCGACCCGGGATCGCCGTTCCTCGAGCTCTCGCAGCTCGCAGGATTCGGCATGTACGGGGCCGACGAGGTGCCGGCCGGCGGCATCCTCACCGGCATCGGCCGGGTGTCGGGCCGCGAATGCGTGGTGATCGCCAACGACGCGACCGTGAAGGGCGGCACCTACTATCCGGTCACGGTGAAGAAGCATCTCCGCGCCCAGGAGATCGCGCGCGAGAACAACCTTCCCTGCATCTATCTCGTCGATTCAGGCGGCGCCAACCTGCCGAACCAGGATTCGGTCTTCCCCGACCGCGACCATTTCGGCCGCATCTTCTATAATCAGGCGACGCTCTCGGCCGCCGGCATTCCGCAGATCGCCGTGGTGATGGGAAGCTGCACCGCCGGCGGCGCCTATGTGCCGGCGATGTCGGACGAGACCATCATCGTGAAGGGCCAGGGCACGATCTTCCTCGGCGGCCCGCCGCTGGTGAAGGCCGCGACCGGCGAGGTGGTGTCGGCAGAGGATCTCGGCGGCGCCGACGTGCACACGCGGATCTCCGGCGTCGCCGACCACATGGCCGAGGACGACGCGCATGCGCTTGGGCTAGCGCGCACGATCGTCGGCAACCTGAACCGCACCAAGTCGAACCCGCTCGACGTCACGGCGCCGGAGGACCCGCGCTACGATCCCTCCGAGCTCTACGGCGTCGTGCCGCCGGATCTCCGCACGCCCTATGACGTGCGCGAGGTGATCGCGCGCCTCGTCGACGGCTCGCGCCTGGATGAGTTCAAGCAGCGCTACGGCGCCACGCTGGTCTGCGGCTTCGCCCGCATCATGGGCTATCCGGTCGGCATCCTCGCCAACAACGGCATCCTGTTCTCGGAGTCGGCGCTGAAGGGCGCGCACTTCATCG
>CAZDGR010000315.1:0-5481 GCA_964504845.1 uncultured Rhizobium sp.
CGGCCCTCACCCGCTGACCAAGATCGCCGACCTCAAGCCCGAGCGCTTCAACATCGAGATCGCGCCTGGCGGCAACATCCTGCCGGCGATGGTGCCCTACAAGGCCTATCCGGGCATGGAAGGCGCCATCTATTACTACTGGGGCTTCCCCAAGAACCCGATGAACGACTGGCTGGTGGCCGAGCACCAGAAGCGCTTCAACATGCCGCCCGACTTCTTCACCGCCGGCGGCATGGCCGCGGCCTCGGCCGTGCTTGCCGCCATCACCAAGGCCGGCGGCAGCGACACCGAGAAGCTGATCGCCGCGATGGAAGGCCTCGAGTTCGATACGCCCAAGGGCAAGATGACCTTCCGCAAGGAAGATCATCAGGCGATGCAGCCGATGTATCACTTCCGGGTCAAGAAGGACGGCAAGGATCAGTACGACCTGCTTGAGCTCGTCAACGAGATCCCGGCCTCGGCGATCCCGGTGCCGATCCGCAACAAGCGCTAGGCTAGAAGGGCAGGGGCGGCCTCAAGAGCCGCCCCGCCTCGTCTTGGGGGAAACGATGGACGCGCCGGCGCTGGAGACGCGCGACCTCACCATCCGCTTCGGCGGCCATGTCGCGGTCGACAAGGTCAGCTGCGGCTTCCGTGCAGGCAGCCTGACCGCGATCGTCGGCCCCAACGGCGCCGGCAAGACCACCTACTTCAACCTGATCTCGGGCCAGCTCAAGGCGAGCGCCGGTACGGTGCTGCTCAAGGGCGAGGACGTGACCGGGCTCCCGGTCTCGGCCCGCACCCACCGCGGCATGGGCCGCGCCTTCCAGCTGACCAACCTGTTTCCCAACCTCACCGTTGCCGAGAACGTGCGGCTTGCCGTGCAGAGCCGAGCGCGGGTCGGCCTCGACCTCGTCAGCCTCTGGAGCGACCGGCGGGCGCTGATCGACAAGGCCGAGGCGATGCTGGCGCGCGTGCGCCTGGGTGATCGCCGCGACGCGACCGTCGCCTCGCTCTCGCATGGCGACCAGCGGAAGCTCGAGGTGGCGCTGATGCTGGCGCTCGATCCGGACATCTTCATGTTCGACGAGCCGACGGCCGGCATGAGCGTGGACGAGGTGCCGACGATCCTGGAGCTGATCCAGGAGATCAAGGCGCGGGCGAACGCGACCATCCTGCTGGTCGAGCACAAGATGGACGTGGTCCGTTCGCTCGCCGACCGCATCATCGTTTTGCATAACGGCCAGCTCGTTGCCGACGGCCTGCCGGCCGAGGTGATCGCCTCGGCCGTCGTCCAGGAAGCCTATCTCGGCGTGGCGGCGGCATGATGCGGAACGCTACATCGCCCCCCACCCTAACCCTCCCCCACGAAGGGGGGAGGGGATACGACGTGTTCGTGCTCCTTCCCCCCGCGGAGCGTGGGGGAAGGCTGGGATGGGGGGCTGCGCGAGGTTTCGCCGCATGACCCAGCCGCTGCTCTCGCTCTCGGGCGTCCACACCCATGTCGGGCGCTATCACATCCTGCATGGCGTCGATCTGGTCGTGCCGGAGCGCGGCGTCACGATGCTGCTCGGCCGCAATGGGGCGGGGAAAACCTCGACCTTGCGCACGATCATGGGCCTCTGGCGTGCCTCGTCCGGCCGCGTGACGCTCGCCGGCGAGGACGTGACCCAGCGCCCCACCCCGCAGATCGCCCGATCCGGCCTTGCCTACGTGCCGGAGAACATGGGCATCTTCGCCGACCTCACGGTGCGCGAGAACCTTGTGCTGGCCGCCAGGGAAGGGGAGATCGATGCCGAGCGCCTGAAATGGGTGTTCGGCCTGTTCCCGGCGCTGGAGAAATTCTGGGCGCTGGCGGCCGGCGCGCTGTCGGGCGGGCAGAAGCAGATGCTGGCGATCGCGCGTGCGATCATCGAGCCGCGCAAGCTCTATCTCGTCGACGAGCCGACCAAGGGGCTGGCGCCGGCGATCGTCGCCAACATGATCTCTGCCTTCCGCGAGCTGAAGGCATCGGGCGCGACCATCCTGCTGGTCGAGCAGAACTTTGCCGCCGCCAAGGCGCTGGGGGATACGGTCGCGGTGATGGACGACGGGCGCATCGTCCATGCCGGGCCGATGGCCGAGCTCGCGGAGAATGACGAGCTTCAGCACCGGCTGCTCGGCCTCAGCCTGGATCGCCATCAATGATCGAGGCGAAACGGATCGATTGGGCGCCGCTGATCCTGATCGCCGCGTTGGCGCTGGGGGCGTTGCCCTTCGTCGGCAGCCCGTCCACCTGGGTCACGCTGACCGTCGCCGGCCTGGCGATGGGCATGATGATCTTCGTGATGTCGTCGGGCCTGACCCTTGTCTTCGGCCTGATGGATGTCATCAACTTCGGCCACGGCGTCTTCATCTCGATCGGCGCCTATGTGGCGCTGCTGGTGCTGGTGCCGCTGGCGGCCTGGGGCACGGCGGACTCGCTCGGCCTCAATCTCGGCGTGATGGGGCTTGCTGCGGTCGCAGCGATGACCGCGACCGGCGCGCTCGGGTACTTCTTCGAGCGCGTGGTGATTCGCCCGGTCTACGGCCAGCACCTGAAGCAGATCCTGATCACCACGGGCGGCCTGATCGTCGCCGAGCAGCTGATCCACGCGCTCTGGGGCGCCAACCCGATCCCGGTGCGCCTGCCTGAGACCTTGCGCGGATCCTTCGTGATCGGCGACGCCGCGGTCGAGCGCTTCCGCGTCTTCGCGATCCTGCTGGGTCTCGCCGTCTTCGCCGGCATGCATCTCGGCCTCAATCGCACCCGGATCGGGCTCCTGATCCGCGCCGGCGTCGAGAATACCGAGATGGTCGAGGCGCTCGGCTACGACATCAGGAAGATCTTCGTCGGCGTCTTCGTCGCCGGCTCGGCGTTGGCCGGGCTCGGCGGCGTGCTCTGGGCGCTCTATCGCCAGATCCTGGTCGCCTCGATGGGGATGGAAATGATGGTGCTGATCTTCATCGCCATCATCATCGGTGGCCTGGGCTCGGTCGGCGGCTGCTTCGCCGGATCGATCCTGCTGGCGCTGCTTGCCAACTATTCGGGCTTCCTGGTGCCGAAGCTGGCGTTGGTCTCCAACATCGTGCTGATGCTGGCGATCCTCTCCTGGCGGCCGCAAGGACTCTACCCTGTGGCGAGGCGCTGATGCTCCATCGGCTCCTCTCCGGCGACCTGCCGCGCTCGCATGCGCTGACCGTGGCGTTGGTGGCCGTCCTGGTCTCGCTCGCGTTCGCGCCGTTCCTCTTTCCCGGCAGCCAGTCGCTCAATGTCGCCGCCAAGATCTGCGTCTTCATCGTTCTCGCCGCCAGCTACGACCTGCTGCTGGGCTACACCGGCATCGTCTCATTCGCGCACACGATGTTCTACGGGATCGGCGGCTACGGCGTCGCCGTCGCGATGCACGGGATCGGCGCCACCTGGGGCGCGATGGGCGTCGGCGTGGCGCTCGCGCTGCTGCTGTCGCTGATCCTGGCGGTGGTCATCGGCCTGTTCTCGCTCCGCGTGCGCGCGATCTTCTTCGCGATGATCACGCTGGCGGTCGCCTCGGCCTTCGCCGTCCTGGCCTCCCAGCTCCGCGACATCACCGGCGGCGAGGACGGCCGCAGCTATTCGGTCCCGGCCGTGCTTCGCCCTTCGTTCCGCCTGATGGAGGACCAGCTCCTCGGTGTCTCGATCACCGGGCGGATCCTGACCTACTACCTGGTCTTCTTCACCTCGCTCGGCCTCTTCCTGCTCGCGCTCAGGATCGTCAATTCGCCCTTCGGCCGCGTGCTGCAGGCGATCCGCGAGAACGAGTTCCGCGCCGAGGCGCTGGGCTACCGGGTCGTCGTCTACCGCACGGTCGCCAGCGTGCTGTCGGCGACGATGGCGACGCTCGCCGGCGTGCTGATGGCGCTTTGGCTCCGCTACACCGGCCCCGACACCACGCTCAGCTTCGCGATCATGATCGATATCCTGCTGATGGTCGTGATCGGCGGCATGGGCACGCTCTACGGCGCCGTGCTTGGGGCGGCGATCTTCATCCTGGCGCAGAACTACCTGCAGGTGGTGATGGGCAAGCTCTCGGCCATGACGGACGGCATTCCGCTGCTGCCGCAGCTCCTGCACCCCGACCGTTGGCTGCTCTGGCTCGGCATCCTGTTCGTGCTCAGCGTCTACTTCTTTCCGACCGGCATCGTCGGAAGGCTCCGCGCCCAAAGGCGGTAGTCAGTCGGCGGCGGGGCCGCTACCGTTCCCGCATGCGTCTTCTCACGCTCCTCGTGCTTTTGGCGGCAGCCCCGGCCCTTGCCCAGGACTGGAAGAAGATCCAGCCGGCGGACTCGGCGCTGGTCATAGCGATCCCAGGCCTTAAGGACGCGGAGCCGACTTATTTCGACCGTGCCGAGGGCGAACCGGCCAAGGGCGAGGTGCCGGCGGTGCCGACCACCGACAAGGCGGGCTACGCCGCCGGTGGCGGGCTCGGGGTCTTCTGGTACGAGTTCGTAGGCGGCCCGACCAAGTGGCGCGACACGGGCCTGCGCGCGGTGGTCGAGGATCTCGCCTGGATCGCCGACAGGAATCTCGTCTTCGCCCGCACCGAGCAGCCCTATTTCCGCGGCAACGCCGAAGGGAAGTTTCGCCTCTTCACCTATCGGCCGCAGAACGCGGACCGTCCCTGCGTGGTCGGCCAGTATGCCCGGTCGGGATCGCAGATCGCCGAGCGGATCACCGCGGTCATCTGCAAGCCGGCCGGCACGCGGATGGACCTGGCCGAGGCGAAGAAGCTGATCGACGGCGTGGGAACCAAGACCCTGCCGCCGGCGATGTAGACTGCGAAAGGCAGGCGAGGGCGTGGCGAGGAAGCTCTGGAAGGCAATGGGCTGGATTGGCGTCGCGGCGACCGTCGCCGCGGTCGGCTGGCTTGGTTGGCGCTTCGTGCCGAAGCCGGACCGCAGCGAGGCGCCGGCCGCGCAGGTGACGCTGGCCCTGCCGTCGCAGCCTGTGCCGGCTACCCCGGCGCCCGCGCCACAGCCACGGCCGCAATCCTCGGAGGCGCCTCCGCTGGCGTCAGCGCCCCCGTCGGTCGCGGCGCTGCCGCCGCCGGTCGCGGCACCTCCGCCGCCCCCTCCCGAGCCGTTCGTCGTCGACCGCCGGGCGATCGCGCGCACGCAGTTCTATCTGGAGCAGCTGGGCTACCAGATCGGCGCCGCCGACGGCGCGCTCGGGCGGCGAACCAAGGTCGCGATCGTGAGCTTCAGGAAGACCAACGCGTTGCCCCCGGGCGAGCACGTCGATGCCCAGCTGATCGACGCGCTCGACGCCGCGGTCAAGTTGCTGCCGCCGAAGAACGTCGAAGGCGTGCCGGCTGCGGCTCCGCGCTCGCCGGTTCAGCGCGTGCCGCTGTCGAACTAGAAGCGAGCTGCAAAGCCACGCCGTCGCGGATCCCCACCCCGGCCGAGCAGCCCGTCTTGGACAAAGCGGCGCGAAAGCGCCTGCTT
>CAZDGR010000316.1:0-5467 GCA_964504845.1 uncultured Rhizobium sp.
CCCGAGGAGTTCAAGCCGGGGCCACAGCTTGAGAGCGATGCGGATCTGGCGAAGGCGGCGGGCGACATCGGCACGACGATCTTCCATCCGGTCGGCACCTGCCGGATGGGGAGCGACGGCATGGCGGTCGTCGACGAGCGGCTGCGCGTCCACGGCGTCGTCGGGCTTCGTGTCGTCGACGCCTCGGTGATGCCGACGATCACCTCGGGCAACACCAACGCGCCGACCATGATGATCGCGGAGAAGGCCTCCGACATGATCGTCGCCGACCGGCGAGCCTAGGCCCGCGACCATCGGTCGCTTGCGACGGATTCCGCTCGCTGCTACCTAGCCGCCGCGAATGGAAGCCTTCATCGTTTCGCTCGGCGTCGTCGCGATCGCCGAGATCGGCGACAAGACCCAGCTCCTCGCCTTCGTGCTGGCGGCGCGTTTCCGCCGGCCCGTGCCGATCATCGCCGGCATCGCGGCCGCGACCCTGCTCAATCATGCGATCGCCGGATGGCTCGGCGTCCTCCTTGCCGGCTTCGCCGACGCCCAGTGGCTCAGGTGGCTGGTCGGCGCGTCATTCCTGCTCTTCGCCTTGTGGGCGCTGGTTCCGGACAAGCTCGATGGCGGCGAAGGATCTCGCGCGACGGGCGCCGGTGCCTTCGTCGCGACGACGATCGCGTTCTTCCTGGTCGAGATCGGAGACAAGACCCAGGTCGCGACCGTGGCGCTCGCCGCGACATACCAGTCGCTGGCGGCGGTCGTCCTCGGCACGAGCCTCGGCCTGCTCCTGGTCAACATCCCGGCCGTGGTGATGGGAGAGGGGGCGGCACGGCGTCTGCCGATGGCGTGGATCCGGCGCGGTGCCGCCGCCAGCTTTGCCGCGCTGGGCGTCGCAACGCTGGCCGGCTGGGTTGCTGTGTGATGGGGCTGCCAATCCGAGGGCGGGGCGTCGTATAAGCGTTACCGTGGATACTCAACTCCGACTGCAGACGGCGCTCGATGACCATCGGGCTGCTCGGCTCTCGCACGCGATTGCCGGCTATCGGCACGTGCTGGCTCTCGAACGCGGAAACGCGACAGCCGAGGCGATGCTTGGTCTCGCGCTCACCCAGGCCGGCGCGCGAGATGAGGGATTGAAGCACGTATGGCGCGCAGTGGCGCTCGAACCCGGCGATGCCGGCCTGCTCGAGAATCTCGGCGCCTGCTTCGACCAGATGGGCATGCGGATCGCCGCCAGCGTCACCCTGATGCGATCCGCTGCCCTTGCGGTCGGTGTCGGCAGCGCGCTCGCTGCTGCCGGTGCCTGTTTCGTCGCGATGAAAACCTTGCCCGTTGCCCTCCGTTGCTTCCGGCGGGCGCTGGCGCTGTCGCCGGCGGAGGCAAAATGGTGGGCCGTCTGTGGCGAAGCGGCTCTTGATTCCCGTGATCCGGACGCGGCGATCGCCTGCTTTGGGCGATCGCTGATGCTCGGCCTCGACCGATCGGATGTGGCCAGCCGTCTGGCGGATGCGCTCTTGCGGACTGACCGTTTCGAGCAGGCGTCCGCCATTCTCGAGATGGCCGCGGCCCGCCAGCGAGCGTCGCGTTGGCATCATCCGGAACTCGCGGCAAACGCCGGGGTCGCCAGCGGATCGGACAGCTTCCTCGTCACGTCAGAACCGAAGTTGCGGCACGATATCCAGCAATTCGAGTACCTGATCGCCCGGGGCGTCTTGCCTTCGACGTTCGATGACACGGTCGCGAAGTACCGCGTGCTGCTGGCCCAGTCGGCCGGACGAGCCGTCGATGGACCTTGCTACACGATGACCGATGCGGAGCGGCAATCAGTCGACGACACCTACAACCGTGTCGTGCACCTCCATCGCGGCGCGATTGTCGGTCCGAACATGCTCGGTTCGGGAGTCGACTGGGCGGCGGCGGAGACGCGCTACCTCGAGTCTGCGGCAGGGATCGTCGTCATCGACGACCTCCTTGCGCCGGAGGTGCTGGCGGAGGTTCGCCGCGTATGTCTCGAATCGACGATCTGGTTCGACGACCGGCATCTCGGAGGTTATCTCGGCGCCATGCTGTGGCATGGCCTCTCCGACTCTATCCTGCTGCGAATCTCGCGCGAGCTGGCCAAGCGCATGCCGTCGATCTTTCGTCATCTCCCGCTTCGACAGATGTGGGCGTACAAGTACGACAGCCGGCTCGAAGGCACGGCCCTTCACGCCGACTCGGCGGCGATCAATGTGAACTTTTGGATCACGCCGGATGAGGCTAACCTATCGAAGGAACACGGTGGTCTCGTGGTCTATGACAGACGCGCACCAGCCGAGTGGGAGTTCGCCAAGTACAACAACGATCAGCCGGCGATCCGCCAGTTCCTCGACGAAAGCGGCGCCAACCGCATGGTCGTGCCTTATCGCTGCAATCGCGCGGTGATCTTCCACTCAGACCTATTTCACCGCACCGACGACCTGCACTTCCACGACGACTACGTCAGCCGGCGGGTCAACGTCACCATGCTGTTCGGCGATCGGGGCGACGTCTGATCAGGTGGCCGTGGCTCCTGCAAGGAGCTTGAGACAGGCCTCGCGGTCGAGGGAGAAGTCGGAGGCGATCCACTTGTCCTCGACCTGGCGCAAGGCCTGGCCGAGGGCGGGACCCTGGGGCACGCCGAGGCGCTGCGCGTCCTCGCCGCCGACCGGCAGCCTGGGCCTTTGCCAGGCATCCGCTTCCTCGATCCAGCGGCGGTAGCGCTGATCGCCGGTCTCGGCCAGCGCCAGCCAGGCCCCGTCGCGGACGCGATTCGCTTCGTAGGCGTAGAGCGTTCGCCGTCGCGCCGCCGACTCGGCTTCGGGCAGCAGCGCGAGCGGCGGGCACATCTCGATCAGTCGCCGCGTCTCGGCATTCGATAGCCGGATACGGAGGGCGGCGGTACCGGCACCGCTGTCGAGCAGCGCACCCAGACGGCGGAGCGGGTCGGCCGCCGGCTCGATCGCGACCAGGCGGGAGAACCGGTCGAGACGCTTGGCTTGCGGCAGCACGTTGGCAAGCGCCTCGGCTTCGATCATCAGGCGGACCGCGTAGTCCGGACGCGGGCCCGTCATCAGCCGGAACAGCTCCTGGCGGATACGCTCGCCGGAGAGCGAGGCCGTCAGCGGCGCCATCATGCGGCAGGCGGTCAGGGACTCGATGTCGGGGGCGCGTGCACCGAAGCGTGCATGGAAACGGAAGAAGCGAAGGATGCGGAGCGCGTCCTCGCGGATCCGCTCGACCGCGTCGCCGATGAAGCGGACGCGGCCGGATGCCAGATCGGCCACGCCGTCGAAATAGTCGGTGAGCGTGCCATCGGGATCGGCATAGAGCGCGTTGATCGTGAAGTCGCGGCGGGCGGCGTCTTCCTTCCAGTCGTCGGTGAAGGCGACCTTGGCCTTCCGCCCGTAGGTCTCGACGTCGCGGCGAAGCGTCGTCACCTCGAAGCTGTGCTTGTCGGCGATCACGGTGACGGTGCCGTGGTCGATGCCGGTCGGCCGCGTCGTGAGGCCGGAGGATGCTGCAAGCTGCATCACCGTCTCCGGCGGATCGGGCGTCGCCAGATCGATGTCGGTGACGGTCTCGATTCGCGCGAGCGCATCGCGGACGGCGCCACCGCAGAAGCGAACGGTGGCCCCTTCCTTTGTCAGCGCGGCGACGACCCGCCGGGTTTCGGCGGCGGTCATCCAGCTCGGGAGCGGGGACAGGCGGTCGGTCAGGGCGCGCCTACTTCGACGTGCCGGGTACGACGTGATCGCCCTCGACATGGGGCGGCACGTAGACCTTGCCCGGCTCATCGCCGGAGTAGATCGAGCTTGCGACGAGCACCACCGCCGCGATCACGAAGCCGGCCGATCCCAGCACGAACCACGGCACGTCGCCGAGCCGTGGCATCGCCTCCGGCGTGCCGGCGGCGATCGCGCGGCGACGCTCGTTCGCGAACCACAGGAAATAGAGCGTCGACGGCAGCGCCAGCGGCAGCAGCACGGTGAGGAGAATGCGGATCACGGGTTCAGCCGCTCCGCCAGGTTCACCAGCATGCCGGCGGTGGCGCCCCAGATGTAGTAGCCGCCATAGGGAAGCACGTAGAAATGCCGGACCACGCCCTGCCATTCGCGGCTGTGGCGTTCGTGGTTATTCGGATCGGCGACGAAGGACAACGGCACCTCGAACACCTCGGCGACCTCGAACCGGTCAGGCGCGAGATCGAAGGGCGGCGTCACCCAGCCGACAACCGGCGTGATCTCGAATCCGGTGCGCGTGCGGTAGAGTCCGAGGCGGCCGACCAGCTCGATCCGATCGCGCGTAAGCCCGATCTCTTCCTCGGTCTCGCGGAGAGCGGCGTCCTCGGGCGAGGCGTCGCTTTCCTCGACGCGTCCGCCGGGAAAGCTGATCTGGCCGGCATGGTGCTGGAGATGCTCGGTGCGCCTGGTCAAGAGAATCGTCGTTCCTTCCGGTCGCGCCACCATCGGCACCAGCACCGCTGCCGCGCGCATGCGGTCGATCGGCGGCAGCAGGCCCGGATTGAGATCGTGATCGCCACGGTCTCGTCCGGTGTCGGCCAGCTTCCGGCGGATGTCGTGTGGCTTAAGGCTCACGTCTCGACCGGCCCAAGCGGAAAGAACTGTCCGTGACTCCAGACGCCGAACATCGTCTCGCCGTCGCGCTCGACCTCGTCACCGAGCTCGACCAGATGGTAGTAGACCGGCCGCAAGATTCGCGCTTCGAGCCCGCCGCGCACATGCACGTAGGGCGACGGCTCGCCGCTCGCTAGATCGTGATCGACACGGATGGGGTGATCGGGGCCGGCCTCGACCTCGTCGTCGAGGTTGGTGCGAAAGCGAAGGATCCGTTCCTTTCCATCGCCTTCGGCGGTCACCTCGACGGCGGTGAAGGGCGCGTCCTCGACGAGGATACGGCCGCGCTCGACCGGTGTTATCAGCCAGTACTCGCCGCCTTCGTCGCGACGGAGCACCGAGGCGAAAAGCTTGACCAGCGGTTTGCGACCGATCGGCGAGCCGTGGTAGTACCAAGTGCCGTCCCGGCCGATCGCGATGCCGAAATCGCCGCAGATTGCGGCGCCCGGATCGAAGCTCGGGGCACGATGGGTTCCGCTCGTCGGGGCCGTCATGGCAGGATCTTCTCTCCTGAAAAGAGGATACCGGAATCCGTGAGCGCTGCCGAGCCGATCCACGCCGAAGGTGCCGCGCTGGTCGCGGAGATCGAAACCCTGGGTGAGCGCCTTGCGCAGGTGCGCGAACGCGTCCACCGCGTCATTTTCGGTCAGGAGGCCGTCGTCGATCAGTCGCTGGTGACGCTGCTTTCGGGCGGCCACGGCCTCCTGATCGGCGTGCCGGGCCTCGCCAAGACCCGACTCGTCGAGACGCTCGGCACCGTGCTCGGCCTCGACGACAAGCGCGTGCAGTTCACGCCCGACCTGATGCCGGCCGACATCATCGGC
>CAZDGR010000317.1:0-5466 GCA_964504845.1 uncultured Rhizobium sp.
GGACGCTTTCGCGGTCAGCGCCGGACGGCTCGCCCGGATCGACGACCTGGGCAAGCGTCGCCGGCGGCACCAGAAGCTGCACCGCGCGTACCAGGTCTGCGACGCTGACGCCCTGGCGCTGCGCCAGGTTCGCCACCCGGTCGCGGAACGCGGAGGGGCAGGGGATGGTATAGGATCGACCGACAGCCATGGATCGCGCGAAGCTACTGGCGCGCCGTCTCGCCATCAACCTGACGGCCCTCGTTTTTTTCCTGCTCGCCGGGACCCAGGCCTGGGCTCGAGGCGAGAACCTCGAGCAATTCGCCCGCAGCCTCGGGCTTCGCGACGTCGCGGGGTTCGTCGAGACGATCGAGACCCTCGACCGCGACCGCCGGCTGCCGCAGCGCTACGTCACCAAGGACCAGGCCGAGCGCCTCGGCTGGCGGCCGGGCATGGATCTCTGGAAGGCGGCCCCGGGCAAGAGCATCGGCGGCGACCGTTTCGGCAACCGCGAGGGCCTGCTGCCCTCGGCCGCGGGCCGCCGCTTCTTCGAAGCCGACCTCGACTACGCCGGCGGCTCGCGCGGGGCGAGGCGTCTGGTGTGGAGTTCCGACGGCCTCAGATGGGTGACGCTCGACCACTACCGGAGCTTCCGCGAGGTGCCGAAGTGAAGCGCTGCGTGCTGGCCGGTCCCTATGCCGGCGTCGAGGCGATCTACATGGATCTGGCCCGCCAGCTCGATCTTCCGGACCATTTCGGCGCGAATCTGGATGCGCTCTGGGATGCGCTGACGCGGAACGTTGAGGGACCTGTCGAGATCTCCTGGCCGGAATTCTCCCGCCATCGCCGGAGGCTCGGGATCGCCGCCGACCGTCTCCTCACGACGCTTCAGGATGTCGCGGCCGAAAGACCGGATGTCCGGGTGGTGATCGGGCGCCCGAATGACTAGATTCAAGCCATGAACACCTTCTTCGTCGTCCTGATCGCCATCGCGATGGTCGCGACCCTGGGGGCGCTGCTGTTCGGCGTCGTCACCATGGCGCGTGGCGGCGAGGGCTCGGCCCAGCGCTCGAACAAGTTCATGCGCTATCGCGTGCTGCTGCAGGCGGTCGCGATCGGTCTTTTCGCCCTGCTGATGCTGCTGACCCGAAGCTAGATGGTCCGGCTCACCCGGATCTACACGAAGGGCGGCGACAAGGGCCGGACCTCGCTCGGCGGCGGCAAGCGCGTGCCGAAGCACGCGCTCCGCGTCGAGGCCTACGGCACCGTCGACGAGGCCAATGCCGCGATCGGGCTGGCGCGACTCCAGGCGTCGAAGGGGGCGGATGCGATGCTCATGCGCATCCAGAACGATCTTTTCGACCTCGGCGCCGATCTCTGCCGCCCGGGAACGGAAGGGCTGCGCATCGTCGAGGCGCAGGTCGCACGTCTCGAACAGGAGATCGACGCGATGAATGCCAAGCTGAAGCCGCTCGAGTCCTTCGTGCTGCCAGGCGGCACTCCGTCGTCCGCCGCTCTGCACCTGGCGCGTACGATCGTGCGCCGCGCCGAGCGCGCGATCACGCGGCTGGCGGAGAAGGAGGACGTGTCGGCGATCGCGATCCGTTACGCGAACCGCCTCTCCGACCATCTGTTCGTGCTGGCGCGCGCCGAGAACGATGGCGGCGCCAAGGATGTGCTCTGGGTCCCGGGACAGAACCGCTGAGCACCAAAGTTCAAGACCGCACCTCGCCGGCGTGACCAGATGGGCGTCCGATGACGCTCGAGCAGGCCGCTGCCTTCTTTCTCTTCGCCTTCGTCGCGGCAATCACGCCGGGACCGAGCAACGTGCTGCTGACCGCGGCGGGTGCCCAGGCCGGATTCTGGCGCGGCCTTCCCTGTGCCTTCGGCGTCTCGTCCGGCATGGGGGCGATGATGTTCCTGGCGGCGCTCGGCCTTGGTTCGGTGCTGATCGGCCATCCCGACGTGATGACGGCGATCCGGTTCCTAGGTGCCGCCTTCCTTCTCTGGCTTGCCTGGAAGATCGCGACGGCGCCGGCCGGCGGCGGATCGCCCTCGGGTAGGCCGACCGGCTTTTTCGGCGCTGCCGCCCTGCAATGGGTGAACCCGAAGGCGTGGATGGTCTCGACCGGCGCGGTTGCTACGTATCTGCAGGCCGACAGCGGCGCGGCTGTCGTCCAGGCCTTTCTCTTCGCTCTGGTTTTCGTCTCCGCCGCCTTTCCGTCGAACCTGGTCTGGCTCGCCTTCGGCGCCACCGCCCAGCGCCTCCTCCAGGACGAGCGGCGCGGCCGGATCTTCAACGTGACGATGGGCGTCCTGCTCGCCGGCTCGGTGGTCGCGATCCTGCGCTGAGAGGCGTCGGAATGGTTAACGCCCGGCCGCTTGACGCGGTGCAGCATGGCGTCTACACCAGCCCACCCCTCCCTCAAATTATGCCGATGGGCACCTATGAAAGTGCTGGTCGCGGTCAAGCGGGTCGTCGACTTCAACGTCAAGGTCCGCGTCAAGGCCGACAAGACGGGCGTCGAGACGGCGAACGTCAAGATGTCGATGAATCCATTCGATGAAATCGGGGTCGAGGAAGCGATCCGCCTCAAGGAAGCCGGCAAGGCGACCGAGGTCGTGGCGGTCTCGATCGGCGTCGCCCAGGCCCAGGAGACGATCCGCACCGCGCTCGCCATGGGCGCGGACCGCGGCATCCATGTCCAGACCGATGCCGAGCTGCAGCCGCTCGCCGTCGCCAAGCTGCTCAAGGCAGTGGTCGAGAAGGAGCAGCCGAAGCTGGTCATCCTCGGCAAGCAGGCGATCGACGACGACTGCAACCAGACCGGCCAGATGCTGGCGGCGCTGCTGGGCTGGTCCCAGGGCACATTCGCCTCGAAGATCGCGCCGGACGGCGGCAGCATGACGGTGACCCGGGAGGTCGATGGCGGCCTCGAGACCGTGCAGCTCAAGCTGCCGGCGATCGTCACCACCGACCTTCGCCTGAACGAGCCGCGCTATGCGTCGCTGCCGAACATCATGAAGGCGAAGAAGAAGCCGATCGAGCAGCTGGCGCCCGACGCGCTCGGCGTCGATCCGGCGCCGCGCCTCGTGACTCTCAAGGTCGACGAGCCCGCGAAGCGCAAGTCCGGCGTCAAGGTCGGCTCGGTCGCCGAGCTGGTCGAGAAGCTGCGCACCGAAGCCAAGGTGATTCCATGAGCGTCCTCGTCCTCGCCGAGCACGACAATGCGTCGCTGAAGGCGGCGACGCTCAACGCCGTCGCCGCCGCGTCCAAGATCGGTGCGCCGGTATCGGTGCTGGTCGCCGGCCAGAACTGCAACGGCGCCGCCGAGGCAGCCTCCAAGGTCGCGGGCGTCTCCAAGGTGCTGGTCGCCGACTCCGCCGAGTATGCGCACGCGCTGCCGGAGAACCTGGCGCCGCTGCTGGTCGATCTCGCCAAATCGCATACGCACTTGATGGCGGCCGCTACCACCAACGGCAAGAACGTGCTGCCGCGCGTGGCGGCCCTCCTCGACGTGGCCCAGGTCTCCGAGATCATCGAGGTGGTCTCGGCCGATACCTTCGTGCGTCCGATCTATGCCGGCAACGCGCTGGCGACCGTGCAGTCCAAGGACGCGGTCAAGGTGATCACCGTCCGCGCCACCGGCTTCGATCCGGCAGCCGCCACCGGCGGCTCGGCCGCGATCGAGAAGGTCGCCGCCAAAGGCGGTGCCGGCCTTTCCGAGTTCAAGGGCAGCGAACTGTCGAAGTCCGAGCGGCCGGAACTCACCTCCGCCCGCATCGTGATCTCGGGTGGCCGCGGCATGCAGTCGGGCGACAACTTCAAGCTTCTCGAGTCCGTCGCCGACAAGCTCGGCGCCGCGGTCGGCGCCAGCCGCGCGGCGGTCGATGCCGGCTTCGTTCCGAACGACTATCAGGTCGGCCAGACCGGCAAGATCGTCGCTCCCGACCTCTACGTCGCGGTCGGCATCTCCGGCGCGATCCAGCACCTCGCCGGCATGAAGGACTCGAAGGTCATCGTCGCGATCAACAAGGACGAGGAGGCGCCGATCTTCCAGGTCGCCGACTACGGCCTCGTCGGCGACCTGTTCAAGGTCGTGCCGGAGCTCGACGCCGAGCTCGCCAAGGGGCGCTGACCATGATCAAGACCATCGGTGTCATCGGCGCCGGCCAGATGGGCGGCGGCATCGCGCATGTGTCGGCGCTGTCCGGTTACGACGTCCGTCTCTCGGACATCAGCGAGGACGCGCTCAAGCGCGCCATCGACCTCATCGGCAAGAACATCGATCGCCAGGTCGCCAAGGGCAAGGCGACCCAGGCCGACAAGGACGCGGCGCTGAAGCGCATCTCGACCACGTCGGACCTCGCCAGGCTGCGCGACTGCGACATCGTCATCGAGGCGGCGACCGAGAACGAGGACGTCAAGCGCGGCATCTTCAAGAAGCTTGTGCCCGAGCTGGGTCCTGAGACCATCATCGCCACCAACACCTCGTCGATCTCGATCACGCGCCTTGCCGCCTCGACCGACCGGCCCGGCAAGTTCATCGGCATGCACTTCATGAATCCGGTGCCGCTGATGCAGCTGGTCGAGCTGATTCGCGGCATCGCGACGGACGAGGACACCTTCAAGCAGGTCAAGGAACTGGCGATCAAGCTCGGCAAGACGCCGGCGACCGCCGAGGACTTCCCGGCCTTCATCGTCAACCGCATCCTGCTGCCGATGATCAACGAGGCCGTCTACACGCTTTACGAGGGCGTTGGATCGGTCGAGGCGATCGACACGGCGATGCGGCTCGGCGCCAACCATCCGATGGGCCCGCTCGAGCTCGCCGACTTCATCGGCCTCGATACCTGTCTCGCGGTGATGCAGGTGCTGCACGAAGGCCTGTCGGACTCGAAGTATCGTCCGTGCCCGCTCCTGGTGAAGTACGTCGAGGCCGGCTGGCTCGGCCGCAAGACCAAGCGCGGCTTCTACGACTATTCGGGCGAGAAGCCGGTCCCGACCCGCTGACCCGAGGTCAGCTGCTCGCCTTCCGGGCGATGTAGAACTTGATCACTGCTTCGGCTTCCGGGCTGTCCCAGGCGGCGTCGCCTTCCATCCGCGCGACCTCGCGGCCGGCCCTGTCGATGATCAGCGTCGTCGGCAGGCCGCGCACGCCGGACGAGCGCGTGAACTTCATGTCCGGGTCGAGGTAGATCGGCAGGCGCTTCAGCGCGATCTTGGCGTAGAAGGCCTCGACGGTCTTCAGGCCGCCGCGGTCGGAAGCGACCGGCAGGATCATGAAGTCCGGGCCGGCAAGATGCTCCGCCAACCTGTCCAGGGACGGCATCTCGGCGACGCAGGGGCTGCACCAGGTCGCCCAATAGTTGACCAGCAGCACGCGGCCCTTGAAGTCGGCGAGCTTCTTGGGCTCGCCGTCGCGGTCCTTAAACGGGGCCTCCGGCGCTGGCCGCGGGCTCGGAGGCAAGGTAAACTTCTTCATC
>CAZDGR010000318.1:0-5461 GCA_964504845.1 uncultured Rhizobium sp.
CGTCGTCGAAACCGAGATCGGTCCGCGCCCAGTTGACGGCGAAATAGACGTTGGAGGCTTGCTGCGAGGTCAGGAGCTCGAACCGCGGATCGGCGGCGATGCCCGCGACCTCGCCCAGCGGCGGCGCATGCAGGCAGTCGACCAGGCCGCGATCGAGCATGCGGACGCGCTCGGCCTCGTCGGGCACCGCAAGCCATTCGATGGCAGCGATGTGCGCGGTGCCCGTCCGATGACGGATGAACGGCAACGGTGTTCCGGGGTAGGCATCCCAGCGCTTCGCCAGCACGCGCTCCAGCGACCATTCGGAGAGCTTGAACGGGCCGGTGCCGTCGGCGACGCCGATCCCGTAATTTTCGAACGGCCTCTCCTGATCGCGCATGTCCTCGTTGAAGATCGTCGTGTGCGTGCCCCAGAGGAGGGACGGCACGCGCGTCGTCGGGTACTTGGTGCGAATCGCCACCGTGTCGGCCGAGGCGGCGCGAACCTCGGCGACGGAGTCCCAGTAGTGTCGCTGCGGCGTCTTCCCGTCGCGGATCTGGCAGCGGTGCAGTGTCTTGGCAACGGCCGCCGCATCGCAAGCCGCGCCGGAATGGAAGACGAGCCCCGGCCGCAGCGTGAACCGCCATTCGAGTCCGTCCGGCGAGACGGTCCAGGCATTCGCCATCGACGGCACGGTCTTGCCGTCCACGCCCTTGGCGACGATGGTCTCGTAGATGGCGGTGCTGGTCGGATCGATATGGGCGCCGCCGACCGGATCGACGGGGCTGAACGGATATTCGAAAGCTTCGCGCAGCACACGGCTCGACCGGTCGGACATAGGCGATCACCAGACAATGAGCGGAACGCGTATCGCCGGGCCCCGATGCGCGCGCACCAGAGCCCGACGATATCTATCGCCTACTCCATCCAGACGTCGTTGTAGAAGGGATAGAGGTTGAACTGGTTCGGCCGCCAGCCGTGCACCTTCTTGTGGTGCACCCAGGTGGTCGTCGGCGTGTAGACCGGGATAGTCGGCAGGAGCTCTGCGACGGCGAGCTGCGCCTTCTTGCTGGATGCGACCAGATCGGCTTCGGAACGAGCGCCTTCCCACTCGCGGAAGGCGTCGAGCACCGTCTTCACGTTCGGCTCGTCGTTCGGCTGATAGAGCCGGATGAAGAACGGGATGACGTCGGCCGGCACGCTCCAGAGCCACTTGTAGCCGAACATGTCGCAGTCGGTCCGCTTCTCGCGGAACGCAGCACCCTCGAGGCTCTCGACCTGCATCTTGATGCCGAGGTCGGCGAACATCTCGGCGATCGCCGCCATCACCTGGTTCTCGATCGCGTCGGTCAGGTTGATGGCGGTGAACTCCATCTTCACGCCGTTCTTCTCGCGGATCTTCGAGGGTCCAACCTTCCAGCCCGCCTCGTCGAGCAACGCTGCGGCCGCCTTCGGATCGAAGTTGTTGAACTTCTTCACGCCCGGCTCGTAGTAGCGCCAGCCGCTGGAGGCCGGACCGGTGGTGACCTCGGCGCCGCCGCGAAGGATCGCCTTCACGATCGCCTCGCGGTCGACAGCGAGAGCAAGCGCACGGCGCACCCGGATATCGTCAAAGCCGAGCTTCGTCCGCTTCATGTTGGGAAGCAGGAAGAAGTTCGACGTCTCAGGGAATTCGAGGACCACAAGGTTCTTGTTGCCTTTCAACCGCGCGACGTCGGCGGCCGGCGGGTTCTTCACGGCATGGACCGTGCCGCTTTCCATCTCGGCTGCGCGCTGCGAGGGCTCCAGGATCGGCACCCACTCGATCGAGTCGAGATAGGCAGCCCCCTTGTTGTCGAAGAACGGTGCGCCGCCCTTGTAGTTCGCCCACTTGGTGACCTTGGCACGCGAGCCGGAAGAGAACTGCGCCAGCACGAAAGGCCCGGAGCCGTCGGCTTCCTTAGCGCCGAAGGTGCCGGCGCCGACGGCCTCGCGCCTGTCGGCATTGGCGATATAGGCGTATTCGGTCGCCAGAACCTCGCCGAGGCCCTGCCTCGGCGACTTCAGCTTGATGACGAGTTCGTCACCCGCGACCTCGACGCCGGAGACGGCGCTGTAGAACACCGCGTTCTGGCCGACATTGGGCGTGATCAGGAGCTGCACCGTTTTCCGGACCATGTCCGGCGTGACGGGGGCGCCCGACTGGAAGGTGCGGCCGGCAGGAATCTTGAAGCGCCACTCGGTCTCGGATGACGTGAAGGCGGTCGCCAGGTGCGGCACCACCTCGCCCTTCAAGTTGCGCACCACCAGTGGCTCGTAGATCGCATTCAGGCCCGGATCTGCCCAGGTCGATTTGACCGGGTCGAGCGCGCTCAGCGTGCGATCGTAGCCTTCGATGAAGGTGCCGCCGGGCTTCGCCGTCTGCGCCTTGGCCGGCGCCGCGCCCGCCAGCATTTTCGCGGCCGCGGCCGCTGAAATTCCCAGCATGCCGACGCGACGGACGAACTCCCGCCGGCCGATCTTCCCGGTGCCGTATTCGTTGACGATCCCGGTTACCGAATTCCGTTCGCTCATACCCGCCTCCCCAGTGTCGGATAGGGGGATATATATTATAATATATTATCCACTGTCAATCGGCGATAGGCCGCCGCGGGTCGCGGATTGCGCTTCAATAAAGCGTGAGAGGCTTCGCGCGGCGCTCTCCGCGATGCGCGTCTCGCCGCGCTCGCCGACGCCGGCGACGTGGCTCGAGATCAGGACGTTCGGGGCGCGCCACAACGGATGCTCCGGCGGCAGCGGCTCGGGATCGGTGACGTCGAGACCCGCGCCTGCCAGCCGGCCCGCCGCCAGCGCCTCGACCAGCGCGGCGGAGTCGACGAGACCGCCGCGGCCGACATTGATCAGCACGGCATTCGGCTTAGTGCGTTCCAATTCACGGCGCGAGACGATGTGGCACGTCGCGTCACTCAACGCGATGCAGAGCACGACGAGATCGACCTCGCCGACGAGACGCGGCACCGCGGCGAGGCCATGCATCTCGTCGACCAGCGGCTCCGCTCTCTCCGTGCGCGACGCCCCGATGACCCGCATGCCGAAGGCCCGCGCGCGCTTCGCCACCTCCCGGCCGATATGGCCGCGCCCGACGACCCGCGCCGCGCCGTTGTCGCGGCAGCGGAGCCCTCCGAGACCAGGCTGCCACGTCGCTCGCGCCTGCGCGGCCAGCATGTCAGGAACACGGCGGTTGAGAGCCAGCGTCAGGGCGAAGACATGCTCGGCCACCGTCGGCGCCAATGCGCCTGCCGCCTGCGAAAGACCGATCCCTGCTGGAAGCCCGGCCGCTGTGAAGCCTTCGCGGCCCGCGGAATTGAAATGCATCCAGCCGACGGTGTTGTCTGGCGCCTTCAGCCGGCGAACAACCTCGGCGGCCTGGTCGACCGGCGCATCGGGAAGAACCATGAAGCGTGTGCCCGGCAGCGCCCCCAACACCTCGGGCAACGTGCGGACGACGGTGACGTCGGCGCCGGCGACACGCCGCAGATGCTCGGCGACCCGCGCCTCCGCGAACGGCAGTCTCGCCCAGAACGTCACCTTCATGCCGGTCTCCACGACGCGTGGCTCGCGCTCAGGTTCGTTCGGCGAGCCCCGCCTTGAACCGTTCCTGGGTGTTGACCAGGTGCGCCTTCAGCGCTTCGACTGCTTCCTTGGGGTTGCGCGCCTTCACCGCTTCGAGAATCTGGGAATGCTGCTTGCGGATCGCATCGAGGTGCTTCGCCGTCGGCCGCTTCGGCGTCAGTAACCGGCGATAGCGGTCGGTATTCGAGGTCAGAAGCTGGATCAGGTGGATGAGCCAGGGCGAGCGGGATGCGGCGTACAGCGTGAGATGAAAGGCGTGGTGCAGCCTGCCCGACTCCTCGACCTCGCCCGCCTCGAAGGCACGGACCATGTTCTTGTAGATGTCGGTCGCGGTATCGAGCTCGCCTTTCGAGATCTCCTTGCACGCCTTGGCGATCGCCGAGCTTTCCAGAAGGATGCGCGAGGAATAGGCGTCGGTCATGTCGGCCTCGGACATGTCCGCGACGCGCGCACCCTTATTGGGGATGATCTCGACCAGGCGGCCGGCCTCGAGGAGCCTGAGCGCCTCGCGCACCGGAATGAAGCTGACCTGGTTCTCGGCCGCGATGTCCTGCAGGCGCAGGCGCTGTCCCGGCTGATAGCGACCCTCGAGGATGGCGCGGCGCGTGCTGTCGTAGACCTGCTCGACCAGGGAAAGAACGTCGCGCGTGCCTTTCGCTGCCATAGGCATCCTTTCATTCGCCGCCCGACCGGCCGGGGACTCCTTGCGGTCCCCATCCGCCCCCCTGTCCTTTGCGACCATACCTGCCTTCATGGCGACGGAATACGCCTCCCGTCGTCAGCAGGTTGCTCGGCCGCCTGTCCGAACAGAGCCTGGCTTCCGGCGCAGACCTCCAGCGCGAAGCCCTTGAGATGCGAGGACACCTGCCCGCGGACGGAATCGTCGAGGCGCAACAGGGTCTCTTCGGCCACCTGCATAGAGGCCGACATCCAAGGCCCGCGCGCAATGGCGCGGATCGCAGCGACGTCGCCTGCGCTCTCCGTCGAAAACAGCAGCATCGGCACGCTTCGCGGCAGCGGCTCCAGGCTGGCGCCGCCGAGATCGGACGCAATCAGACAGAGTCCGGCTACTTCCGCATTTCGGGCGAGCCTCCAGGCAATCGCAGCGGAGCGGCCGACGGCGACCAGGACGAACGGTCCCCACTCCCGCGCTTCCAGCCGTGACAACCACGCCGCCAGGCTTTCGATACAGCTTGCCGCCTCGCCGGAACCGGACGAGAGCCCATGGCCCGGCAGGTCGACGGCGATGCTGCGAGCCCCGTCGAGCGCCGAATCGGCGAGCAGCGGCAGCACCGCATCCAGGTCGCCGCCAAGCTCGTGAACCAGGACCAGCGAGAACGCCGCATCGCCCGGCGTCACCACCGCGGCGACCGCGGTCCCGTCGTCGAGATCGATATGCAGCGGTTCCAACGTCATGCGAGACCCGGAACCGAGGCGATCAGCTCGCGCGTATAGGAATGCTGCGGCGCGCGCAGGATCTCGGTCGCCCGCCCCGCCTCCACCACGCGCCCCGACTTCATCACCATCACGCGGTCGCTCATGTGATGTACGACCGAGAGATCGTGGCTGATGAAGACATAGGCCAGACCGCGCTGGCGCTGCAGGTCGAGCAACAGGTTCAGGATCGAGCTCTGCACCGAGACGTCGAGCGCGCTTACGCATTCGTCGGCGACGATGACGCGCGGCGAGACGGCGAGTGCGCGGGCGATCGCGACACGCTGGCGCTGACCGCCCGAGAGCTGATGCGGATAGGCGTCGAGCTTGTCGGCGGAAAGGCCGACGGCATCGAGCAGCGAGACCAGGCGCTGCTCCATCGCGTCCGCGGCCGGTGCCGCCTCGGCCACGCGCGCGGCTTCCGCCAGCGCCTGTC
>CAZDGR010000319.1:0-5427 GCA_964504845.1 uncultured Rhizobium sp.
CCTCGGCGCCAGCCAGAACATCATGGGCGCTCTCTACAAGGGCTTCATCGCCTCGGGCGTGCTGTCGATCATCGTGCTCTGGCCGGTGACCGACTACGTGATCGGCATGAACGTCGACTACACCGTCGCCGGCAAGACCTTCAACGGTCGCCATCTCTTCTACTGCGGAGTGATCGGCCTGATTGTCACCGGCCTGATCGTCTGGGCGACCGAGTACTACACCGGCACCAACTATCGTCCGGTGAAGAGCATCGCCCAGTCCTCGACCACCGGCCACGGCACCAACGTGATCCAGGGGCTCGCCATCTCGCTCGAGGCGACGGCGCTTCCCGCGGTGATCATCTGCGTCGGCATCATCGCCACGTACCTGCTGGCTGGTCTCTTCGGCATCGCGATCGCGGTCACCACCATGCTGGCTCTCGCCGGCATCGTGATCGCGCTCGATGCATACGGCCCGGTCACTGACAACGCCGGCGGCATCGCCGAGATGGCCGACCTGCCGAAGGACGTCCGCAAGACGACCGACGCGCTGGATGCGGTCGGCAACACCACCAAGGCCGTCACCAAGGGCTATGCCATCGGTTCGGCTGGCCTCGGTGCGCTGGTGCTGTTCGCCGCCTACACGGAAGACCTGAAGTACTTCACCGAGAAGGGCCTGCTGAAGGTCGGCGCGATCGACTTCGCGCTCTCCAATCCCTATGTCGTCGTCGGCCTGCTGATCGGTGGCCTTCTGCCCTACCTGTTCGGTGCCATGGGCATGACCGCGGTCGGCCGTGCCGCCGGCTCGGTCGTCATCGAGGTCCGCCGCCAGTTCAAGGAGATCCCCGGCATCATGGAAGGCCGGGCGAAGCCCGACTACTCCAAGGCCGTGGACATGCTGACCAGGGCGGCGATCAAGGAGATGATCATCCCGAGCCTGCTGCCGGTCCTCTCGCCGATCGTCCTCTACTGGATCATCAAGACGATCGCGGGGCAGGCGCAGGCCTTCGCGTCGGTCGGCGCCATGCTGCTCGGCGTCATCGTCACCGGACTCTTCGTCGCCATCTCGATGACGGCCGGCGGCGGCGCCTGGGACAACGCGAAGAAGTACATCGAGGAGGGCCACCATGGCGGCAAGGGCTCGGATGCCCACAAGGCCGCGGTGACCGGCGACACCGTCGGCGATCCGTACAAGGACACCGCCGGCCCAGCCGTCAACCCGATGATCAAGATCACCAACATCGTGGCGCTCCTGCTGCTGGCGGTTCTCGCCCACGGCTGATGCGCTGACTAACGCGTAAACGAAAACCCCGGCGGGTGACCGCCGGGGTTTTTCATTCGGAGGGTGCTGCGCTTATGGTCCCGGCGGTGGCGTGCCTGGCGGACGGCCACCGCGCCTGGGTGGAGCGTCGCCGAAGCGCCCGAGGTTGCCGAAAAGCTGCTGGAAGATGCTGAAGGTCTGGCCCGAGGTCGGCGTCGTACGCTCGACCGGATCGACCTCCTTGGCCGCTTCCTTGTCGGTCTGCACGATTTCCCTGACCAGGCCAGCGTCGTCGAAGCGGACGGTGAGCACCTTCTGCTCGAGTGTCTCGGGACGGAAGAAGGCGACGGTCTCTGTCCGCTTGCTGATGTAGTACCAGGTGTTCGGATCGAAGGTGGCGATCGAGGACGGGCTGCCGAGAACCGTCGCGACCTCGTCCTTGGTCGAGGCTCCGACCTTGATCTTATCCACGTCCTCGGTTTCGGGCAGGTTGCCCCGGCTGTCGACGATCGGAGCACAGGCGGCAAACAGCAAGGCCATCGCCAACGGCGCCAACCGGCTCACGCGCATCGAAACCAACTCCTCGCCGCCCGCCGCCCGGTTGACCCTGGCGGCTCGATCAGGCTAGTTGCGCCGCGTGGCCGGGGGTTGTCAACCGGCTTGGAGCGAGGACGAGGGACAGGGTGCTGGCAGGTTTGTTCAAGCGCCGGGACACCGGAAATACCGCTGCCGAGTCGCTCTATCTCGCGGCTGTCGAGGCCGCGCGCCGGCCGGTCCTGTTCACCGAGCTCGGCGTGCCCGACACCCTCGACGGCCGCTACGAAATGGTAGCGTTGCACACCTACCTGGTGCTCCGGCGCCTGAAGCGCGATCACGCTGCGACCGCAGAGCTCGCCCAGGCGGTGTTCGACTTCATGTTCGTCGATTTCGACAACACGCTGCGCGAGCTCGGCGTCGGAGACCTCGGCGTCGGACGCCGGGTCAAGCAGATGGCGACCGGGTTCTACGGCCGGATCGCCGCGTATGACGCCGGCTTCGAGGACGGCGACCTCGTCGACGCCCTGCGCCGGAATGCTTACGGTACCGTGACGATCGGCGAGGGCCCAGTGGCGCGGCTTGCCTCGTACCTCAAGCAAGCCGACCAGGCGCTTGCCGGCCAGTCGACCGGGGACCTCGCCGTCGGCCGGGTGTCCTTTCCGCCCGTCGTCTGAGCCGTCATGGCCCCGGTAACCGAATTCGCACGGCCCGTGCTCCTCGACCAGATCACCGAGCGCGAGCGGGTTATGGAAGTCTCCGCCGGGGAAGCCGAGCGGCGGGCCTTGGCCGAGCGCTTCGGGCTGGTCGACCTCAAGCGTCTGGAGGCGACGGTAAGGCTTTCAAGATCCGGGGTTTTCTATCGGATAGAGGCCGATTGGCAGGCGGATGTGGTGCAGACCTGCGTGGTCACCCTGGAGCCGATCGAAAACCACCTTTCGGATCGCCTGGTCGAGCGGTACGGGCCTACCGACCGGGAGGCGACGGAGCTGGACCTCGATCCCGAGACAGAGGACCCCGAGGAGATCGAGGGGGGCGCGATCGACGTCGGGGAGGCGGTCGCCCAGGCCCTTTCCCTCGCCCTCGACCCGTATCCGCGGAAGCCGGGGGCGAAGCTCGGAATTTCGGGGGAGAACAAAGGCGAGGAGGGGCCTTTTGCCGCGCTCTCCAAGCTGAAGAAAGGGCCCTAATGCCGCTTGCCCCAAGGGGGCTTCCCAGCTACATAAGCGCCCGCGCCGGCCGTGATGGGTGGATGCGTCTCCGGCGGCCGTTGGCGCGTCCGCGCTGCAAGGCCCGCCCAGCGAAAGTGTAGGTTGCCATGGCTGTTCCTAAGAAAAAGACTTCGAAGTCGCGCCGCAACATGCGCCGCGCCCATCACGCGTTGCCGTCGGTGACGGTGATCGAGTGCTCGAACTGCGGCGAGCAGAAGCGTCCTCACCACGTCTGCAAGGCGTGCGGCCACTACGACGGCCGCGAGGTCGTCGCGTCCAAGGCCTGATAGCCGGGTAGAGACCGACACCCGGCCGCCGAGGGCTGCCCCCTTGAGCCAGCGGCTGACGCTAGCGCTGGATGCCATGGGCGGGGACCAGGCCCCCGAGATGGTGATCGACGGCGCCGAGATGGCCCGGATCCGTTTTCCGGCGATCGATTTCCTGATCTTCGGCAACGAGGCCAAGATCAGGCCGCTGCTCGAGCGATATCGCGCGCTCGCCGAGCGCGTCACCATCTTCCACACCGAGGATGTCGTGAAGAGCGAGGACAAGCCGTCCGTGGCGCTCCGCGCCGGGCGCAACTCCTCGATGCGGCTGGCGATCGACGCGGTAAAGGACGGCAGGGCAGCCGGCGTCGTCTCGGCCGGCAACACCGGCGCCCTGATGGCGATGGCGAAGCTGGCGCTCCGCATGCTGCCGGGCATCGACCGCCCGGCGATCGCTTCGTTCTTCCCGACCGAGCGCGGCGAGAGCTGCATGCTCGACCTCGGCGCCAATGTCGAATGCGATGCCGAGAACCTGGTCCAGTTCGCGATCCTCGGCGACATGTTCGCGCGTGCCGTGCTCGGCATCCCGAAGCCGACTATCGGTCTCCTCAATGTCGGCTCCGAAGAGATGAAGGGCCACGACGAGGTGAAGCGCGCCGGCGTCACGCTCCGCGAAGGCAAGGTCCCGGTCGAGTTCCACGGATTCATCGAGGGCGACGACATCACGGCGGGCACGGTCGACGTGGTGGTGACCGACGGCTTCACCGGCAACGTCGCGCTCAAGACGGCCGAAGGCACCGCGCGGCTCTATACCAACTTCATCCGGTCGAGCTTCAAGAGCTCGATCCTGGCGAAGCTTGGCTACCTGCTCAGCCGCGGCGCGCTCCGGAAGGTGCGCGAGCGTACCGATCCCCGTCGCTACAACGGGGCGGTCTTCCTCGGGCTCAACGGCATCGCGGTCAAGAGTCATGGCGGTACCGATGCCCTCGGCTTCGCCAACGCGATCGGCGTCGCCAACGACATGGCCGTGCACGGTTTCCTCGACAAGGTGAAGGCGGAGCTGGCCGAGCTCGCCGAGGTCGACCTCAAGGGAGCGCCGGCGTGACCCGACGTTCGTTGATCGTCGGTACCGGCGCCTACCTGCCGGCCAAGGTGGTGACCAACGACGATCTGGCCAAGCAGATGGACACCACCGACGAGTGGATCCAGCAGCGGACCGGCATCCGCCGGCGCCATGTCGCGGCGGAGGGCGAGTTGACCTCCCATCTGGCGGCCAAGGCGTCGGAGAAGGCCCTGGCTCAGGCGGGCCTCAAGGCCTCCGACGTCGACCTGATCGTGCTGGCGACCACCACGCCGGACGAGACCTTCCCGGCGACCGCGACCCGGGTCCAGGCCATGCTCGGGATCACCCGTGGCGCCGCCTTCGACGTCCAGGCGGTTTGCGCCGGCTTCGTCTATGCGCTCGCCGTCGCCGACAATTTCATCAAGGCCGGCCAAGCCGAGACTGCGCTGGTCATCGGCGCCGAGACCTTCACCCGGCTCCTCGACTGGAGCGACCGCGGCACCGCGGTCTTGTTCGGCGACGGGGCCGGGGCGGTAGTCCTGAAGGCGGCCTATGGCGACCGCGGCGTGCTGTCGACCCATCTCCATTCGGACGGCCGGGGCCACGACGCCCTCTACGTCGACGGCGGCCCGTCCTCGACCGGCAAGGTCGGGGTGGTCAAGATGCAGGGCAAGGAAGTCTTCCGCCACGCGGTCTCGAAGCTGGCCCAGGTGATCCAGGAAGCCCTCGATGCCAACGGCATGAAGTCCGAGCAGATCGACTGGCTGGTGCCCCACCAGGCGAACCGGCGGATCATCGACGGCATGGCGGACAAGTTCGGGCTGTCCAAGGAGAAGGTGGTGGTGACGGTCGACCGGCACGCCAACACCTCGGCGGCCTCGGTGCCCCTGGCGCTGGCCGAGGCGGTCGGCGACGGCCGCATCAAGCCCGGTCAGGTGGTCATCCTCGAGGCGATCGGCGGCGGGCTTGCCTGGGGCGCCGCCCTGGTCAGGATGTAGGCCGCACTTCGCGCTCCATCTCGTCTCAAGATCAACAGCCATCTCCCTGTCGTTGACCGATTTTTTCGGCCGAGCTAAGGTTTTGCTCTAGGGAGGCCGCCATGACCGAGCAGAC
>CAZDGR010000320.1:0-5414 GCA_964504845.1 uncultured Rhizobium sp.
TCATCGTGAGGATCAGGCATTCCTGCGGCACCGCCAGGAAGCTCTCCTCGAACTGCCCGAGCAGCACGTTGGGCCGCTCGACCAGCGCGGTCACCTCGTCCAGCAGCGCCGGGTCGTCGATCGGCACCAGGCCTTCCTTCGAGGCCGCGGCCTGCAGCTGGCGCGCGATCTCGCCGTGGCGCGCCGCGAAGCTGGCGATCACCGCGCCCTGGTCCTGCAACTGCTGCGCGTAGTGGTCGGCGTGCTGCAGCACCACCGGGTCCATCTGCGCCTCGAAGCGGTGGCCGTGCGTCTCGCGGCGCGACTCGAGCCCGAGCGCGGCCACCGGCACCAGGTCGGCGCCGTGCAGCGCCACCAGGCCGTGGGCCGGGCGCACGAACTGCACGCTGGCCCAGCCCGGCAGCTCGCCGGTCTCGAGCTGGTAGCTCATCAGCTTGGGGATCGGCAGCTTCGCGAGCGCTTCGAACAGCGCCTTCTGCAGCCCGGCGGCCAGCATCGCGCCGGGCACCAGGCTGTCGAAGAACAGCGCCTCGGCCTTGCCGTCGGGGCGACGCTCGAGCCGCGGCAGCGCCGAGGCGTCGGCGCCCAACGCGGCGAGCTTCTTCAGCAGCGCCGGCGTGGGCTGGCCGTCGGCCGTCAGGCCCACGCTCACCGGCATCAGCTTCTGCGACACCGCCTTGTCGGGCGCGGCCGGCAGCACCGCACTGATGTGTGCCGCCAGCCGCCGCGGCGAGGCAAAGGGGGTGGTGGCCGAGTGCTCGGTGGCCAGGCCCTGGGCCTTCAGGCTCTCGGCCAGCGTGTGGGCGAAGGATTCGCCGAGCTTCTTCAGCGCCTTCGGCGGCAGTTCCTCGACGAACAGCTCGACGAGCAGGTTCTTGGTGTCGCTCATGCCCGGGCCGCCTCTTCCGCGTTCGCGACCTTGGCGGGCTTGCGGGCGGCTTCACCCGCATTCTCGATCTCGGCCACCCACTCGCGCGGCGCCATCGGGTAGCCCAGCCGGGCACGGCTGTCGACGTAGCTCTGCGCGACCGCGCGCGCCAGGTTGCGGATGCGGCCGATGTAGGCGGCCCGCTCGGTCACGCTGATCGCACCGCGCGCGTCGAGCAGGTTGAAGGTGTGCGCGGCCTTCAGCACCTGCTCGTAGGCCGGCAGCGCGAGCTGCTGCGCCATCAGCTGCTGCGCGTTGCCCTCGTGGGCGCCGAACGCCGTGAGCAGGAAGTCGACGTTGCTGTGCTCGAAGTTGTAGGCGCTCTGTTCCTGCTCGTTCTGCAGGTAGACATCGCCATACGTCAGCCCTTCGGTCCACTGCAGCTTGTAGACGTTGTCGACGCCCTGCAGGTACATCGCCAGGCGCTCCAGGCCGTAGGTGATCTCGCCGGTGATCGGCCGGCAGTCGATGCCGCCGACCTGCTGGAAGTAGGTGAACTGCGTGACTTCCATGCCGTTGAGCCAGACCTCCCAGCCCAGGCCCCAGGCGCCGAGCGTGGGGTTCTCCCAGTCGTCCTCGACGAAGCGGATGTCGTGGGACATCGGATCGATGCCGAGCCGCCTCAGGCTCTCCAGGTAGAGTTCCTGGTTGTTCGGCGGCGACGGCTTCATGATCACCTGGAACTGGTAGTAGTGCTGCAGGCGGTTCGGGTTCTCGCCATAGCGGCCGTCCTTCGGCCGGCGCGACGGCTGCACATAGGCGCAGTTCCACACCCTATCGGGGCCGAGCGAGCGGAGCGTCGTCGCCGGATGCGAGGTGCCGGCCCCCATCTCCATGTCGTAGGGCTGAAGAATTACGCAGCCCTGCTCCGCCCAATAGGTCTGAAGGGTCAGGATCAGGGACTGGAAGCTGGTCGGGCGGGGGGGCGCCATCGGCCGTCCTTTTTGCAGTGCAGCGATATAACCAGGGTCCGAGGGGTGGTCAAGGCGACATCCGGCGACTTTGGATTGCCGGCGGCCAGAGCGGCTTCTACCCTCCGCTTCCCATCTATCCCTCTGCATATCCTTCGGAATCGACCATGACCGAGCTCGAAAAGTTCCGCGAGAAATTCCGCATCCCGGCCTTCACCATCCGAGAGTACGACCACTGGGTCTGGTCGCTTAGGCCCGTGCACACGACGCTGGGATGCGGGGTGCTGTCGCTCCGCCGATACTGCCCGCATTTCGGCGAGATGACGCCGGCCGAGGGCACCGAGCTCGCGAGCGTGGCGAAGGACATCGAGGCGAAGCTCAAGTCCGCCTTCCAGTTCGACAAGATCAACTACCTGATGCTGATGATGCTCGACCCGCATGTGCACTTCCACGTGCTGCCGCGCTATGCGAGCGCGCGCGACTTCGCAGGATCGACCTGGACGGACGCGAGCTGGCCGACGGCGCCCAACAGCTCGGTCGGCGAGAAGGTCGACGACGCCAAGGCGGCCGCGATCATCGCCAGGATCAGAGGCTAGCTCAGCCGGGATAGGGACAGTCCGTCCGCCCGCAGGAACGGGCAGCGCGCGGCGAGAGATAGGTGTCGCAGGAGGCGCACCTCACCATCTCCTCGCCGTCGGCGGCCCGCGCGCGTTCGCGCGACAACGCTTCCGCCTCGTCGCGGGTCACCTTCTGCACGCGCTGCCACCAGCGATAGCCGTACCAGACCGCGGCGATGACCGCGGCCACGAGCAGCAGCTTGGCGAAGCTGAAACCGAACATGCGGGTCAGTCCGCCGCCTCGGCGCGGTGCTGCAGCGGACGCGTCGCTTCCGCGAGCCACGAGGCGGTCGCGGCATCGAGGTCGGGCGTCAGCTTCTCGCGCACCTCGCGGTGATAGTCGTTGAGCCAGTCGAGCTCGGTGCGCGACAGCAGCGACGGCTCGACCAGCGCCAGGTCGATCGGCGCGAAGGTAAGCGTCTCGAAGCCCAGCATCGACCGCTCGGCGCCTTTCACCTCGATCGGAACGACCGTGATCAGGTTCTCGACGCGGATGCCGTAGCCGTCGGTCTTGTAGTAGCCGGGCTCGTTCGAGACGATCATGCCGGGCTTGAGCGCCTGGGTGTTCGGCAGCTTCGAGATCCGCTGCGGGCCTTCGTGCACCGAGAGATAGCTGCCGACGCCGTGGCCGGTGCCATGGTCGTAGTCGAGACCGGCCTGCCAAAGCGGCAGGCGGGCCAGCGCATCGAGCTGGCTGCCGGTGGTGCCGACCGGGAAGCGCGCCATCGCGAGCGCGATGTGCCCCTTCAGCACGCGGGTGAAGCGGTCGCGCTCCTCGGCCGAGGGCGTGCCGCCGATCGCGATCGTGCGGGTGATGTCGGTGGTGCCGTCGAGGTACTGGGCACCTGAGTCGATCAGGTAGAGCTCGCCCTTCCTGATCGGCCGGTCGGTGTCTTCGCTCGCCTTGTAGTGAACGATGGCGCCGTTCGGTCCCACGCCCGAGATCGAGTCGAAGCTGAGATCGCGGAAGCGCTCGCCGTCGCGGCGGAATTTCTCTAGCCGGTCGGAGGCGGCAATCTCGGTCAACCCGCCCTTCGGCGCGGTCGTCGCGAGCCAGGCGAGGAACCTGGTGACCGCCGCTCCGTCGCGCACATGAGCGACCTTGGTGCCGGCGATCTCCGCCGGGTTCTTGCAGGCCTTGGCGAGCTGGCAGGGATCGGCGGCGCGGACGACCTCGGCCTTCGCCTTGTCGAGGCGCTGGAACACCCAGGACGGCGCCGAGCGCGGATCGGCGAGCACGCGCTTGCCGGCGAGCTCGTCGAGACCGGCACCCAGCTCGCCGGGCTCGCGCAGACGCACGTGATTGCCGAGATGGCTGCGCGCCGCCGGCGTCAGCTTACGGCGGTCCATGTAGAGATCGACCGCGCCGTCGTCCTTGAGCAGCGCGAAGCCGAGCGGCAATGGCGTGCGCGACACGTCGCGGCCGCGAAGGTTGAGAAGCCAGGCGAGCGAGTCAGGCTGGGTGATGACGGCCGCGGCGGCGCCGGCCTGCGCGACGGCCTCGCCCATGCGGCGGCGCTTCTCGTCGGCGGCCTCGCCGGCGAAGGCGAGGTCATGCGGGATAACCGGCGCCAGCGGCGGCGGCGGCTGGTCCTTCCAGACGACGTCGATCAGGTTCTCGACCGGGGCCAGCTTCGCCTTGGCGCGTTCGCAGGCGGCCTGAAGGCGTGTCGTCTCCTCGGCCGTATGAAGCCAAGGGTCGTAGCCCAGCGTCTCGCCCGGCTTCAGCACCTCGGCCAGCCATGCATCGATCGGCTGCTCGCCCGAGTGCCGATACTCGAAGGTATTGCCGTCGACCTGGGCGCGGACCTGGATCGTGTATCGCCCGTCGACGAAGATCGCGGCACGGTCGGCGAGCACGGCGGCCATGCCGGCCGATCCGGTGAAGCCGGTCGCCCATGCCAGACGCATCGCCCGCGGCGGCACGTATTCGCCCTGGTGCTCGTCGGCGCGCGGGATCAGGAAGCCGACCAGCCGGCGCTTGGCGAGCTCGGCGCGAAGGGCAGCGATCCGGGGTGCGCGCTCGGCCTTTGCCGCGGGGTCGGGCTCGGCCATCGTCGCGCGAAGGGCGCGGAGCTGGGCCTCGAGCGCCGGGCTCGGCTCGGCCGCGACAAGCTTCGGCCAGTCGGCATCGTCCGCCGGGACCGCGCCCGAGTTCACCCCCTCGACCAGGGCCCGGACCTCGGCCACGCCGAGCGAGCTGCCGGCCTTCTTCAGGAGGCTGGCAAGGGCGTCGTCGCCCTGGAAAACGGCACGGCACTCGGTCATCGGAGGCTCTTACAGGTCGGTGGCGGCGGATATTAGCCTCGGCAGGCCCTCAAGTCGCCCCTCCGCCCGGCCCACGCTGCAAATGCACCAAGTTTGCCTCATCTCGGCCATAAACCATTCTAGGGCATGCGGTTACCGCATTGCTGCGTTGCAATATACGCCGTCGTCGCATGGCTCGTTCGTGCCTATCTTCGGGTCTGCAAGGGTCCTCCCCCGAGCAATCGAGTTTTCCCCCAAGAAGAAGGTACCGAACCCATGTCCATCGATATCATTTACGAAACAGAGATCCTGGGTCGGTCCGTCAGCGTCAACAGCCGCCGGACCGACAGCGCGGAGCTCGTCCGCCGGGCGCGCCACGACCGTGCCGAGGTCATCGGCTCGTTCCTCGGCGAGCTCTTCGGTGACAGCCTTCAGAAGCTCGGCGCCGGCCTCAAGAAGGTCGCCTATGCCGTCGAGTCCTGGCGTCAGCGCCGGGCGACGTTCGGCGAGCTCAACGCCCTCGATGACCGTCTTCTCGCGGACATCGGCGTCCGTCGCGCCGACATCCCGACCATCGCCGAGGCGTCCGGCCACCGCCGCAGCTTCGGCGCCCGCAATCCTTCGTCGACGAGCCTCCTGACCCGCTCGCTCTGAGCGTCAGGCTTCACACCTCCAGTTACGACTTGCGGCGGCGGGCTCTCCCGCCGCCGT
>CAZDGR010000321.1:0-5403 GCA_964504845.1 uncultured Rhizobium sp.
ACCCATGGCGTGCTGTCCGGCCAGGCGGTCGACCGCATCGCCAAGTCGCCGCTCGAGGAGATGGTGATAACGGACTCGATCGCCGCGACCGAGGCCGTGCGCAATTCCCGCAACATCCGCCAGCTGCCGATCGCGCACCTCGTCGCCGAGGCGATGCGCCGGATCAGCGAGGAGCGTTCGGTTTCGAGCCTTTTCGACTAGAATTCGCCGAGATTCCGATGCCGGCACCCCTGGAGGCCGGATCGGATGCACCGGGCCGACTTTGGCCCATCGTTTTGACCAAGGAGTCGATGTGACATGGCTGAGAATGTGACCCTCGCCGCCGAGCGGCGAGACCGGGCTGGGAAAGGGGCCGCCCGGGCAACCCGTCGTAGCGATCGGGTTCCCGGCGTCATCTATGGCGACAAGAAGCCCCCTCTCCTGATCAGTATCGAGCAGCGCGCGCTTGAGCGCGTCGCCGGCAAGGAGAGCTTCTTCGCGCGCCTGGCGACGGTGACCGTCGACGGCGAGAGCCACCGGGTGCTGCCGCGCGAGGTGCAGCTCGATCCGGTGAAGGATCGTGCGATCCATTGCGACTTCCTGCGCGTCGGTCCGAAGACCCGCATCACGGTCGCGGTTCCGATCCACTTCGAGAACGAGGGCGCATCGCCAGGGCTCAAGCGCGGCGGCGTGCTCAACGTCGTCCGCCACGCGGTCGAGGTCTACTGTCTCGCGGATTCGATCCCCGAGCTGTTCACCGCCGACCTGACCGGCCTCGACATCGGCGACTCGATCCACATCAGCCATGTGAAGCTGCCTGAGGGCGTGAAGCCGACGATCGCGCGCGATTTCACGATCGCCTCGATCGCCGCGCCGACGGTCTACGTCGAAGAGGCGCCCGTCGCCGCTGCGGCGGCCGAAGGCGAGGCTGCTGCCGCCGGTGCGGAGGGCGCTGCTGCGCCGGCCGCGGGTGCCGCAGGTGCGGCTCCGGCCGCGGGCGACAAGGGCGGCGACAAGAAGCCCGAGAAGAAGTAGCCGCCCGTCATGTGGCTCTTCGCCGGGCTGGGCAATCCCCGGCCCGGAGACGCCGGGAACCGCCACAACATCGGCTTCATGGCGGTGAACCGAATCCACGACCGCCACGGCTTCCAGCCGTGGCGGTCGCGCTTTCGCGGCCTGGCTTCCGACGGCACGCTCGCCGGCGAGAAGGTGCTTTTGCTGAAGCCGCTCACCTACATGAACCTGTCGGGCGACGCGGTCGGCGAGGCCACGCATTTCTTCAAGATTCCGTCTGAACAGGTCGTCGTCTTCTACGACGAGATCGACCTCGCGCCTGGACGGGTGAAGGTGAAGAAGGATGGCGGCGCAGGCGGCCACAACGGCATCCGCTCGATCATGGCCTCGATCGACCCCGGCTTCTGGCGCGTCCGCCTCGGCGTCGGCCATCCTGGGCACAAGGACCTGGTCCATGCCTGGGTGCTCAGCGACTTCGCCAAGGCGGACCGCGAGTGGCTGACGAAGCTGATCGACGTGGCCGCCGACGAAGCGTCGCTTCTTGTCGAAGGCCGCGACGGCGAATACATGAACCGCTGCACCATCGCGCTCTTCCCGCCGCGGCCGAAGCCGCCGCGCAAAGATCCTCTCCCAAAGATCGAGCCAGAGACCTGACATGGGCTTCAACTGCGGTATCGTCGGCCTGCCCAATGTCGGCAAGTCGACGCTCTTCAACGCGCTGACCGAGACCGCGGCGGCCGCTGCGGCGAACTATCCGTTCTGCACGATCGAGCCCAATGTCGGGCGCGTGCCGGTGCCCGATCCGCGCCTCGACATCCTGGCGAAGCTCGGCAAGTCGCAGAAGATCGTGCCGACCTCGCTCGAGTTCGTCGACATCGCGGGCCTGGTGCGCGGCGCCTCGAAGGGCGAAGGGCTCGGCAACCAGTTCCTCGCCAACATCCGCGAGGTCGACGCGATCGTCCACGTGCTCCGCTGCTTCGAATCCGGCGACATCACCCATGTCGAAGGCTCGATCGATCCGATCCGCGACGCCGAGACGGTCGAGACCGAGCTGATGCTGGCCGACCTCGACTCCCTCGAGCGCCGCGTGAATGCCGACCAGAAGAAAGCGCGCGGCGGCGAGAAGGAAGCGAAGGAGCGCCTTGCCGTCTCCGAACGCGTGCTGGAGGCGCTTCGCAACGGCAAGCCGGCACGCACGGTGACGGTCTCGGAGGAGGAGCGGAAGATCCTGAAGGGGCTCCAGCTCCTGACCTCCAAGCCGGTGCTCTACGCCGCCAATGTCGAGGAGGCTTCGGCCGCCAAGGGCAATGCGACCTCGGCCCGGGTCGAGGCGATGGCGAAGGAGCAGGGGGCCGCGTCAGTGGTGATCTCGGCTGCGATCGAGGCGGAAGTGGCGCAGCTGCCCGCCGAGGAGCGGACGGCCTTCCTCGCCGATCTCGGGCTGGAGGAGACCGGCCTCGCCCGCGTGATCCGTGCCGGCCACGGCCTGCTCGACCTGATCACCTTCTTCACCGTGGGCCCGAAGGAAGCGCATGCCTGGACAGTCCGCAACGGCGCCAAGGCGCCGGAGGCCGCAGGCGCGATCCACACCGATTTCGAGCGCGGCTTCATCCGCGCCGAGACCATCGCCTATGACGACTTCGTCTCGCTCGGCAGCGAGCAGGCGGTGAAGGACGCCGGCAAGATGCGCGTCGAAGGCGCCGACTATCTCGTGAAGGACGGCGACATCCTGCATTTCCGCTTCAACGTATGACCGAGGCTGGTCGCGCTGGCGGCCTGCTATAGTTCGCGCCCCCCTACAGGCGAGAGGCTTCCATGGCCGAGACGATCAAGCTCACGGCGTCCGACGGGCATAAGTTCGATGCCTATATCGCCCAGCCCTCGGGCAAGCCGCGCGGCGGCCTCGTCGTCATCCAGGAGATCTTCGGCGTCAACCAGCACATCAGGAAGGTCGCGGACGGCTATGCCGCCGACGGCTACATGTGCGTGGCGCCGGCCCTGTTCGACCGGGTGAAGCCGGGCGTCGAGCTGGGCTACGGACCGAACGACATCCCCGCCGGCCGCGACATCCGCCAGAAGCTGGCGCTCGACGACGTGCTGAAGGATCTCAAGGTTGCGGTCGCCACCGCGGGCTCCGCCGGCCGCGTCGGCGTCGTCGGCTACTGCTGGGGCGGCTCGCTCGCGTTCGTCTCCGCGACACGCCTCGGCGTGCAGGCGGCGTCCGGCTACTACGGCGGAGCGATCGTGCCGCACAAGGACGAGAAGCCCGGCTGCCCGACGCAGCTGCATTTCGGCGAGCGCGACAAGGGCATCCCCCTGACCGACGTCGAGATCATCCGGAAGGCCCGGCCCGACGTCGCGATCTACATCTACCCGGCCGACCACGGCTTCAACTGCGACGAGCGCGCGAGCTGGGAGCCGGTCTCGGCCAGGATCGCCCGCGAGCGGACGCTGGATCTCTTCCGCAAGAACGTCGGCTGAAAACGACAAGGGCGCGGAGCCTGAGCTCCGCGCCCTTCGTGTCCCTGGGCGACGTCCTTACTGCGCGGCGGCAGCGGTGACCTGGACGCCCTTGTCCTTGAGCAGGCTCTGCAGCTCGCCGGTCTCGAACATCTCGCGGACGATGTCGCAGCCGCCGACGAACTCGCCCTTCACGTAGAGCTGGGGGATCGTCGGCCAGTTGGCGAAGGCCTTGATGCCCTCGCGCACTTCCGGGTCGGTCAGCACGTTGACGCCCTTGAACTTGACGCCGACATGGCTCAGCACCTGGACGACGGCGGCGGAGAAGCCGCACTGCGGAAACACCGGCGTGCCCTTCATGTAGAGGACGACGTCGTTGTCCTTGATGTCCTGGCGGATGCGGTCGAAGACGACGGGATCGCTCATGGCGCCTTTCCTTAAGCCGGGGTCGAGGTCTGGAGGGCCAGCGCGTGCAGCTCGCCCCCCATGCGGCCCTTCAGGGCCTGGTAAACCATCTGGTGCTGCTGGACGCGGGTCTTGCCGGCGAACTGGGCCGAGGTGACGTGGGCGGCGTAGTGGTCGCCGTCCCCCCTCAGATCCTCGATCGACACGGTCGCGTCCGGGATCGACTCCCGGATCAGCCGCTCGATCTCGCCCGCGTCCATCGGCATGGTTCAGCTCATGTACTTCGGCAGCCATCCCTCGTGGATGGCACGCAACTCGTCCAAGGATATGGCACCGGCTCCCTCCAGCGTCAACGAACGGGGGACGGATTCTCCGAGCCTGCGGGCCGGCACCTTGCCGGCCTTGGCGGCTTCCAGGACCCCGGCCGGGTCATCGGTGGCAACGACATAGCGGGCCTGGTCCTCTCCGAACCACCACGCGTGGGCCGGGACGCCCTTGGGCGGGGCTTCCAGCTTCGCACCGGTGCCGCCGGCCAGCGCCATCTCGGCGACCGCGACCAGCAGGCCGCCGTCGGAGACGTCGTGGCAGGCCGCGAGCCTGCCGGAACGGATCAGGCCACGGATGAAGTCGCCGGTCCTCTTCTCGAGCTTGAGGTCGACGGGCGGCGGCGCCCCCTCTTCCCAGCCCGCGATCTCGCGGAGGTAGAGGGACGCGCCGAGCCAGCCCTTGGTCTCGCCGATCACGATCAGCGTGAGGTCCGGCTTCGCGAGGCCGAGGCCGACGGTCTTCGTGTACTCGTCGATCAGGCCGACGCCGCCGACCACCGGGGTCGGCAGGATGCCCTGGCCATTGGTCTCGTTGTAGAGCGAGACGTTGCCGGAGATCACCGGATAGCCGAGCGCGCGGCAGGCTTCGCCCATGCCCTCGATGCAGCCGACGATCTGGCCCATGATCTCGGGCCGTTCGGGGTTGCCGAAGTTGAGATTGTCGGTGATCGCGATCGGCTCGGCGCCGACCGCGGTCAGGTTGCGCCAGGTCTCGACCACCGCCTGCGCGCCGCCGGTCTTCGGATCGGCGACGCAGTAGCGCGGCGTGCAGTCGACGACCATCGCCAGTGCCTTCCGCGTGTCGCGCACCCGCACGACCGCGGCGTCGCCGCCCGGCGTCTGGATCGTGTCGTTGCCGACCAGGTGATCGTACTGGTCCCAGATCCAGCGTTTGGAAGCAAGGTCGGGGCAGCCCATCAGCTTCTTCAAGGCATCGATCGGCTCGGCCGCCTTGGTGTTGGCGGCCTTGATCACCGGCCGCTTCGGCGACGGCACGTGCGGACGGCGATAGAGCGGCGACTGGTCGACCAGCGGCGCCACCGGGATGTCGATCTCGGTCTGGCCGTTCTTCTTCACGACCAGATGGCCGGTCTCGGTCACCACGCCGATGTCGGCGCAGTCGAGCTCCCACTTGGCGAAGATGCGCTCGGCGATCTTCTCCGCGCCCGGCTTCACCACGAGCAGCATGTTCGCCAAACTCTGGACAGCGTCGGGCCTC
>CAZDGR010000322.1:0-5375 GCA_964504845.1 uncultured Rhizobium sp.
AAGGCCTTCGGCCCGCGCGCGCATCAGGAAGGCCTCGGGCCCGAACTCCTCAGCGAAGTCGAGGCCGTGATAGCCGGCATAGGGCTCGGTCAGCGTCGGGAACTTGCCGCCCTCCCAGTCGAAACGGCCGGAGTCGACCAGCGCGCCGCCGATCGCGATGCCGTGACCGCCGAGCCACTTCGTTGCGGAGTGCATGACGATGTCGGCGCCATGCTCGAAGGGACGGCAGAGGAACGGCGTCGCGAAGGTCGCATCAAGCATCAGCGGCAAACCCGCCGCATGCGCGATCTCGGCGACCTTCGGGGTGTCGAGGACCTCGAGGCGAGGGTTGCCCAGCACCTCGCCGAACACGAGCCGGGTCTCGGGCCTGATCGCGTTCCTGAAAGCGTCATGGTCGCGCGGATCGACCAGGGTCGCGGTGATGCCGAAGCGCGGCAGCGTGTGCACGAACATGTTGTGCGAGCCGCCATAGATCGAGCGCGAGGCGACGATGTGCCCGCCCGCCCCCATCAGCGTGACGATCGCCAGATGCAGCGCTGCCTGGCCGGAGGCGAGGCAGACCGCGCCGACGCCGCCCTCCAGCGCGGCGATGCGTTCCTCCAGCGCTGCCACCGTCGGGTTGGATATCCGCGAGTAGATGTGCCCGGCACGTTCCAGGTTGAACAGCGAGGCAGCGTGGTCGACGTCGCGGAAGACGTAGGACGTCGTCTGGTAGATCGGCTGGGCGCGGGCACCGGTCGCCGGGTCGGGTTTCTGCCCCGCATGGAGCGAGAGCGTGTCGAAGCGTGGAAGCTTGGGCTCGGCCATGGCCGGCACGGTACACGAGGCGCGCGCGCCTAGGCCAGATGCCTAGCCTCGATCCTCGTCGTAGCTCATGACGGAATGCACGATCCGCCGGATCGTCCCTTCGGCAAGCTCGATCGCCCCGCCGCGCCGGTTGCCGCCGGCCGGCATCAGCGGGCCGTCGACGAGCAGCATGGCGATGCCGTGGATCGCCGCCCAGGCGAAGCGCAGCACCTCGTTGTCTCGCCCGGCACCGCTCCTGGCCGAGGACACCGCCGCCACCAGCTCGCCGAAGGCCGCGTCGCCGGCGCGCTGGCATCTCGGGTTGCCGCGGTCCACCCGGTCTGAGTGGAACATCAGGACGAAGACGACCGGGTCGCCGAGAGCGAAGTCGACATAGCCGCGGGCGATGCGCTCCAGCGCCTCGGGCCCCTCCGCGCCCGCCCGGTGCGCCTGCATCCGGGCCGTCAACCTCTCGAAGCCCCGCGCCGAGACCTCGCTGAGGAGGCCGGTGACGTCGCCGAAGTGATGGGCCGGCGCGCTGTGCGCGACACCCGCCCGCCGCGCGCATTCGCGCAGCGAGAAGCCGTGGATGCCGGTCTCCCGGACGAGCTCTTCGGCGACCCGGGCCAGGGCGTCGAACAGGTCCCCGTGGTGGTAGGGCTTCGGCGCCTCGGTCACGACCCGGCGACTCCCATCTTTCCAGTGACAAGATTATCTTGACATCGCCCAGATCAACGCGCAACCTCGCCATCAGGACACTGTCTAGATAGAGGCCGCATGGTCGCCGACACCCTCACCCCCGACGCGCTGTTCCGTTACGGAAACCTGGTCGCCCTCGCCGGCTGGCTGACGCTCGGCCTTGGCATCGCGCTTCGCTCGCCTCTCCTCAGGGATACCGTCGCCGGGCTCGCCGTGCCGCTCGGCCTCTCGGTCGCCTACACGGCGATCATCATGGTCCATTGGTGGAGCGGCGAGGGCGGCTTCTCCTCGCTTCAGGATGTGAGCGCTCTCTTCCGTTCGCCCTGGCTGCTGCTCGCCGGCTGGGTCCACTACCTCGCCTTCGACCTCTTCGTCGGCGCCTGGATCACCAGGGACGCGGAGGCGCACGGCCTGCCACGGCTGCTGCTCGTCCCGGTCCTCCCTGTCGTCTTCCTGTTCGGTCCTGCCGGGCTACTGCTTTGGCTCTGCCTTCGCACGGCCTACGGCACTCTGCCCGCAAGGAGCTCCCGATGACGTCGCCGCGACAGGCCGTGGCGCTCGCCTACCGGGGCCAGACGCTGCTGGCGGGTGCTGGCATCTTCCTGCTGCTGGCGACGATCCCGACGCTCGCCGCGATGGGGTTCGACGGGCGGACGCTCAACGGCATCAACGTCTGGATCAAGCCGCTGAAGTTCGAGGTCTCGCTCGCAGTCCAGCTCCTCAGCGTCGCCTGGGCGATGCTGCTGCTGCCGGAGCGCCAGGGCCGGCTCGTCCGCGCCCTCGCGGTCGTCATGGCGGGTGCCGCGTTCTTCGAGATCGCCTACATCGCGCTTCAGGCCTCGCGCGGCGAGGCCTCGCACTACAACACCGGCACGCCGATCGCGGGGCTCATGTACACGCTGATGGGCATCGGCGCGGTCGCGCTGGTGGTGACGGCGGGCTGGATCGGCGCGCTGATCCTCAAGCACGGCGACACCTCGCGGCCGATCGTGTTCGCGGCCGGCCTCGGCCTCGTCATTGGCAGCCTGGTCGGCGGCATCGCCGGAGCCTACATGTCCTCCAGGACCGGACACTGGGTCGGCGGCCTTGCGACCGACGCGGGCGGGCTGCCGGTCTTCGGCTGGTCGCGCACGGGAGGCGATCTCCGGGTCGCGCACTTCTTCGGTCTGCACATGATCCAGGTCCTGCCTATCACCGCCTGGATCGGGGCCGCCCTCCTGCCGGATCGCCTGCAGAAGCCGGCGATCCTCGTCGTCGCCGCAGCCGGATGCCTGGTCACTCTCGCGGTCTTCGTCCAGGCCCTCAGGGGAATGCCGATCCTCGGCTGACCGATCCGGGCTCCCCGGCGCTTATGAACGCCGTCAACTCTCCAATGGTAGGTGGGCTCGCTGCCTTGACCCTCGGCGGACCTGCGCGCTATTAGTTTTTCTCCGTCGATCCAAGGATTTACCCCCTAGCGGGAGAACCAGGTCCAGGTCGACGGGGGCAGGAGGCGTCGCATGGACGGGATCCAGCGAACCAATGTAAGCACCCCGGTGATCGGCAACAGCCGCGCACGGGCACGGCTGAAGGACTGCGACACCTTCCCCAAGGTGCTGATCGCGAACGCGCGCGATTTCGCCGCCCGGCCGGCGAGCCGCGAGAAGGATCTTGGCATCTGGCAGACCTGGACCTGGGCCCAGGTCCTGGACGAGACCAAGCGTCTTGCCGCCGGCCTTTCGGCCTTGGGCGCCAGGCGCGGCGACAAGATCGCGATCGTCGGCGACAACCGCCCCCGCCTCTACTGGACCATGTGCGCCGCGCAGGCGCTCGGCTGCACGCCGGTGCCGGTCTATCAGGATGCGGTCGCCGCCGAGATGGGCTTCGTCATCGACAATGCCGGCGCCCGCTTCGCCATCGCCGAGGACCAGGAGCAGGTCGACAAGCTGCTCCAGATCAAGGACGCGCATCCCGGCCTCGAGACCATCGTCTACGAGGACGGCCGCGGCATGCGCCACTATGCGCAGCCTTTCCTCCTCTCCTTCGAGAAGGTGCAGGAGATGGGCCGGGACCTGCTGGCCAAGGATCCGGGCTTCTTCGAGCGCGAGGTGAACGCCGGCAAGGGCAGCGACGTCGCGGTCATGCTCTACACGTCGGGCACCACCGGCCAGCCGAAGGGCGTGGTGCTGAGCCATGCGAACGTGCTGGTGACCGCGCTCAACTCGATCGAGCTCGAGAACCTCACCGAGAACGAGGAGACGCTCGCCTACCTGCCGATGGCCTGGGTCGGCGATCACATCTTTTCCTTGGGCCAGGCCTATGTCGCCGGGTTCTGCGTCGGCTGCCCGGAGTCGGGCGCGACCGTGATGACCGATCTCCGCGAGCTCGGGCCCACCTACTTCTTCGCGCCGCCGCGCATCTGGGAAAACATCCTGACCACCGTGATGATCCGGATGGAGGATGCAGGCGCGATCAAGCGCTGGCTGTTCAGGAAGTTCATGGCGCACGCCAAGCGCATCGGCCCGGCGCTGCTCGACAAGAGGCCTGTCGGCCTCGTCGACCGGCTTCTCTATCGCCTGGGGGATCTCCTGATCTACGCGCCGCTCAGGAACACGCTGGGCTTCTCGCGCATCCGGCTCGCCTATACCGCGGGCGAAGCGATCGGCCCCGACATCTTCGACTTCTACCGCTCGCTCGGCGTCAACGTGAAGCAGCTCTACGGCATGACCGAGGCGGCGGTGTTCATCTGCATCCAGCCGGACGGCCAGGTGAAGCCCGACACGGTCGGCCCGCCGGCGCCGGAGGTCGAGGTCAGGATCGCCGAGTCCGGCGAGGTGCTGTTCAAGAGCCCCGGCGTGTTCCTCGCCTACTACAAGAACGACAAGGCGACGGCCGAGACCAAGACCGACGACGGCTGGGTCAAGACCGGCGATGCCGGCTTCTTCGGCGCGGACGGCCATCTCCGCATCATCGATCGCGCCAAGGACGTGGGTAAGCTCGCCGACGGCGGCCTGTTCGCGCCGAAGTACCTCGAGAACAAGCTCAAGTTCTTCCCCTACATCAAGGAGGCGGTCGCCTTCGGCGCCGGCCGCGACTACGCCGCAGCCTTCATCAACATCGACCTCGCCGCGGTCGGCAACTGGGCCGAGCGCAAGGGGATCGTCTATGGCGGCTATGCCGAGCTCGCCGCCCATCCCGAGGTCTACAAGCTGATCCGCGACTGCATCGAGCAGGTCAATCGCGATCTCGCGACCGAGTCGACGCTGACGGGCTCGCAGATCAAGCGCTTCCTCGTGCTGCACAAGGAGCTGGATGCCGACGACGGCGAGCTGACCCGTACCCGCAAGGTCAGGCGCGGCTTCGTCGAGAGCCGCTACGAGAGCCTGGTCGAGGCGCTGTTCTCCGACACCGGGCGCGCGCATATCGAGACCGAGGTCGTGTTCGAGGACGGCCGCAAGGGCCGGCTCCAGGCCGACCTCGCGATCGCCGAGGCCGACCGCTACCCGCATCAGCCGCTCAAGAAGGCGAGCTGATGACCGCAAGCGGGCGCAAGATCGGCGGCACGCTGCTGAAGGTCGACAACATCAGCCTCTCCTTCGGCGGCGTGCGGGCGCTCAACGACGTCAGCTTCGACATCAAGGCGCACGAGATCCGCGCCATCATCGGCCCGAACGGCGCCGGCAAGAGCTCGATGCTGAACGTGATCAACGGGTTCTACCATCCGCAGCAGGGCACGATCACCTTCAAGGACATCGCGCGGACCGACATCGGGCCCTACGACGCGGCCAGCCGCGGCATCGCCCGCACCTTCCAGAACATCGCGCTTTTCCGCGGCATGTCGACGCTCGACAACATCATGACCGGCCGCCTGCTGAAGATGAAACGGAACCTGTTCTGGCAGGCGCTCTACT
>CAZDGR010000323.1:0-5360 GCA_964504845.1 uncultured Rhizobium sp.
TGCAGTACCACCCGGAAGCCTCGCCCGGCCCCTCCGACAGCCACTACCTGTTCGAACGTTTCGTCGACCTGATGGCGGCGAAGAAGAAGAAATCGGCCGCCTGATCGGCGCCGCCGCCCAAGGACGACCATGCCCAAACGCACAGACATCAAGTCGATCCTCATCATCGGCGCCGGTCCGATCGTCATCGGCCAGGCCTGCGAGTTCGACTATTCGGGAACGCAGGCGTGCAAGGCGCTGAAGGACGAGGGCTACCGGATCATCCTGGTCAACTCGAACCCGGCGACGATCATGACCGACCCGGGCCTGGCGGATGCCACATACGTCGAGCCGATCACGCCGGCGATGGTGGCGAAGGTGATCGAGAAGGAGCGACCCGACGCACTGTTGCCGACCATGGGCGGACAGACCGCGCTCAACACCGCGATGGCGCTCGCCGACGACGGCACGCTGGACAAGTTCGGCGTCAAGCTGATCGGCGCGGACCGCAACGCGATCGCCAAGGCCGAGGATCGTCTCAAGTTCCGCGAGGCGATGGACAAGATCGGGCTCGAAAGCCCGCGCTCGCGTCTGGTGAAGTCGATCGAGGATGGCCGCGCCGCGGTCGAGGCGATCGGGCTTCCGATCATCGTGCGCCCCTCCTTCACCCTCGGCGGCCAGGGCGGCGGTGTCGCCTACAACATGGAGGAAGCAGAAGCGATCATCACCGGCGCGCTGCGCCTGTCGCCGGTGCACGAGACGCTGGTCGAGGAGTCGGTTCTCGGCTGGAAGGAATACGAGATGGAAGTAGTCCGCGACCGCGCGGACAACTGCATCATCATCTGCTCGATCGAGAACGTCGACCCGATGGGCGTGCATACCGGGGACTCCATAACCGTCGCGCCGGCACTCACGCTGACCGACAAGGAATACCAGCGGATGCGCGACGCCTCGATCGCGGTCCTGCGCGAGATCGGCGTCGACACCGGCGGCTCCAACGTGCAGTTCGCGGTGAACCCGGCCGACGGACGCCTGGTCGTCATCGAGATGAACCCGCGCGTCTCACGCTCCTCGGCGCTGGCCTCCAAGGCGACCGGCTTCCCGATCGCCAAGGTCGCGGCCAAGCTCGCCGTAGGCTACACGCTCGACGAGATCCAGAACGACATCACCAAGGTGACGCCGGCCTCGTTCGAGCCGACGATCGACTATGTCGTCACCAAGATGCCGCGCTTCACCTTCGAGAAGTTTCCCGGCGCCGCTTCGCTGCTGGGCACGTCAATGAAGTCGGTCGGCGAGGCGATGGCGATCGGCCGCAACTTCCAGGAGTCGCTGCAGAAAGCCTTCCGCTCGATGGAGACGGGCCTCAATGGCCTCAACCCGGTCGAGCTGCCCGGTGTCGATCCCGAGAACGTCGACCCGCAGGCCGTCCGCCGCGTGCTCGCGGAGCCGACGCCCGATCGCCTGCTCCGCATCGCGCAGGCCTTCCGCCTCGGCCTCACGGTCGAGGAGATCAACGCCGCCTGCCACTACGACCCGTGGTTCCTCCGCCAGGTGAAGGCGATAGTCGACGTCGAGGCCGAGGTCGCGAAGAGCGGCATCCCCGAGACTGCCGACGGCATGCGGAAGCTGAAGCGCATGGGCTTCTCGGACGCGCGCTTGGCCGAGCTCGCAAAGATCGACGAGGACGACGCGACCGCGCGTCGCCGGAAGCTCGGCGTGCTGCCGATCTACAAGCGCATCGACACCTGCGCCGGCGAGTTCGCCTCGCCGACGCCGTACATGTATTCGGCCTATGACGGCGAGAACGAGGCGAACCCGACCGACGCCAGGAAGGCGGTAATCCTCGGCGGCGGGCCGAACCGTATCGGCCAGGGCATCGAGTTCGACTATTGCTGCGTCCATGCCTGCTACGCGCTCAAGGAAGCGGGCTACGAGACGCTGATGGTCAACTGCAACCCGGAGACCGTCTCGACCGACTACGACACTTCCGATCGCCTCTACTTCGAGCCGCTGACCGCCGAGGACGTGATCGAGCTGGTGAAGGCCGAGCAGGCCAAGGGCACGCTGCACGGCGTCATCGTGCAGTTCGGCGGCCAGACGCCGCTCAAGCTCGCGGGGGCGCTCGAGGCCGCCGGCATCCCGATCCTCGGCACCTCGCCGGACGCGATCGACCTCGCCGAGGACAGGAAGCGCTTCCAGCAGCTGCTGAAGAAGCTCGGCCTCCGCCAGCCGGAGAACGGCACCGCGACCTCGGTCGAGGAAGCGGAGGAGATCGCCCAGCGCATCGGCTATCCGGTCGTCATCCGACCGTCCTACGTGCTGGGCGGCCGCGCGATGGAGATCGTGCACGAGGTCGGCCAGCTCCGCCGCTACATGAAGGAGGCTATCCGCGCCTGGGGCCGCAACCCGGTGCTGATCGACCGCTTCCTCCGCAACGCCGCCGAGGTCGACGTCGACGCACTCTGCGACGGCACCGACGTCTATGTCGCCGGCGTCATGGAGCACATCGAGGAGGCGGGCATCCATTCCGGCGATTCCGCCTGCTCGCTGCCGCCGCAGACGCTGCCGAAGGAGGTCGTCGACGACATCCGCCGGCAGACGACGATGCTGGCCAAGGCGCTCAACGTCGTCGGATTGATGAACGTGCAGTTCGCGGTCAAGGACCAGGACGTCTACATCCTGGAAGTGAACCCGCGTGCGTCCCGCACCGTGCCTTTCGTCGCCAAGGCGACCGGCGTCCCGGTCGCCAAGATTGCCGCCCGCGTCATGGCCGGAGAGAAGCTCTCGTCGTTCCGCTTGCCGACGGAAGATCCGAAGCACGTGGCGGTCAAGGAAGCGGTCTTCCCCTTCGCCCGCTTCCCCGGCGTCGACATCATCCTGGGGCCTGAGATGAAGTCGACCGGCGAGGTCATGGGCATCGACACCAACTTCGAGAAGGCGTTCCTCAAGTCGCAGATCGCCGCCGGCACGCACCTTCCCGATTTCGGCACGGTGTTCGTCTCGGTCAAGGACGCCGACAAGGCGGCGATCGTGCCGATGTGCCGCGAGCTGATCCAGATGGGCTTCAAGCTGCTTGCAACCCGCGGCACGGCGGATGTGTTGAAGGCTGCCGGCATTCCGGTTTCGCGCGTCAACAAGGTTGCGGAAGGGCGCCCGCACATCGTCGACAACATGAAGTCGGGCCACGTCGCCCTGGTCTTCAACACGACCGAGGGCACCCAGGCTATCAAGGACAGTTTCGACTTGCGCCAGGCGGCGCTGACTTACAATATTCCGTACTACACGACGGTCGAGGGGGCACGCGCGGCAGTGCGTGGCATCAACGCCCTCAAACGTGGCAGACTTGAAGTAGCCCCCCTGCAATCCTACGTGAGCGGCGCTTTCTGAATTCCGTCTCGCTCCGGGCAAGGCGGGCTTGGAGGTTCAGTGACGGGCATGACTGGCATCGAGAAAGTTCCGATGACCCTCGCCGGCTACGAACGGCTGGTCGAGGAGCTCAAGCAGCTGAAGACGGTCGAGCGGCCGGCGATCATCAAGGCGATCGCCGAAGCGCGTGACCACGGCGACCTGTCCGAGAACGCCGAATACCACGCCGCGCGCGAACGCCAGAGCTTCATCGAAGGCCGCGTCATGGAGCTCGAGGCCAAGATCAGCCTCGCCGAGATCATCGACGTCAAGAAGCTGTCGGGAAAGAGCGTGACCTTCGGTGCGACGGTGACGCTCGCCGACGAGGACACCGACGAAGAGACCAAGTACCAGATCGTCGGCGCCGACGAGAGCGACATCGCCAAGGGCCTGCTGTCGATCACGGCGCCCCTGGCCCGAGCGCTGATCGGCAAGTCGGTCGGCGACTCCGTCGAGGTGGTGACGCCGCGGGGATCCAAGTCCTATGAGATCGTCAAGATCCGCTTCGTCTGAGCGGATCTCTCATTCAGTGAACCAGCGCTAGCCCCCGGTCGGGGATACGTGCCTGTACCGGCGCCGGAAGGCGCATGCCGGCGCGGCCGAGTGCACGCGCGAGCCGTCCGAGCAGCATGAGCGCGACGCGCGCCGCCGATGGCGGCAGCCAGTCGTCGCAGGCGGCGATCGCCGGCGCGTCGACCTCTCGCTGCAAGCCGGCGACGGCCGACAGCAAGGGCGCCTCGTCGTCGCCGAGCGTCTTGCAGGTGAGGCAGCGAACGTCGAGCGGCCGCTTGGCCGATGTCGCGACGATCGTCATCAGTTCCTCGACCAGGAGCCAGCCGTCGGCAGCGCCGGCGAGCGCGAAGCCTTCGCGCAGGAGACCGGCGCGGCCGGTGCCGGCCTTGTAGCCGTCGACCCAGGCGCGGATCGACCAGACCAGGAACTGCTCGGAGAAGGCGAGGCCGTCGATCTCGACACCGGGCCCGGCGGTGCTGCAGGCATGGGTCATGGCCGAGATGCTAGCCGCGCCCTTTTGGTAATGCAAATCATTCTTATTAGCATAGAGTCAATTAGTAAGAGTACCCCTTGTCGGTGTCGCAAACCGGTCGCTAAGGTGTCGCCGACGCTGGCGGAACCAACCGCCGGCCGAAGGATCCCAGGGGGAAGGCCATGACCGTCATCGACGTCCACACCCACATGCTGAGCGAGCCGTGGCTCAAGCTGCTGAAAGAGTTCGGACCGCCCCGCTACGAGGTCCGGCCGAGCAAGGACGCCGCCTACGGCATCCACCTCGACGGCGCGCCCTTCATGACGCCGCAGCCCGGGCACTGGGATTACAAGCTGCGCATCAAGGAAATGAACAAGGCGAAGGTCGACCTCGCCATCGTCTCGCTCACCTGCCCCAACGTCTATTTCGGGCCGGGCGAGATCAGCCTGAAGGCGGCGCAGATCGCCAACGACGAGATGGCCGAAGCGCAGCGCGTCTACCCGGACCGCATCCGCTTCCTCTGCTCGCTGCCGTGGGAGTATCCGGATCTCGCGGTCAAGGAACTCGATCGCGCGACCAAGGCCGGCGCCGTCGGCGTCATGGTTCTCGCCAACATCGGCGGTGCGTCGCTGACCGATCCGAAGTTCGCGCCGATCTGGGCCGCGATCGACCGCAAGGGCCTGCCGGTGCTGGTGCATCCGACCGCGCCGCCGGGAACACCGGTGCTCGACATGCGCGCCTACAACCTGATCGCCTCGGTCGGCTTCATGTTCGACACGTCGCTGGCGATCGCGCGCATGATCTTCGATGGCTTCTTCGATCAGTACAAGAAGGTGAAGATCATCGCCGGCCACGCCGGAGCGACGCTGCCCTATCTCGTCGGCCGCCTCGACATCTGCTTCGACAACATGAATGCCGCCCGCATCAAGATCTCGAAGCGACCGTCGCACTACATGAAGAAGATCTGGTACGACGCCGTCACCTACCGGCC
>CAZDGR010000324.1:0-5344 GCA_964504845.1 uncultured Rhizobium sp.
CGCTACGAGGGCCAGTTCGCCGACGACCTGCCGTCCGGCACCGGCGTCTACACCTGGCCGAGCGGCAGCCGCTACGAAGGCGGGTTCCGCAACGGCCTGTTCCATGGCCGCGGCATCCGCACCTGGGGCGGAGACTCGCCCTTCGCCGGCGACCGCTACGACGGCGACTTCGTCGAGGGCAGGCGCACCGGCAAGGGTCTCTACCTCTTCGCCAACGGCCAGCGCTACGAGGGCGACTTCGTCGACGGCAAGATCACCGGCCGCGGCCGCTATGCCTATCCCGACGGCACCTACTACGAAGGCGATCTCGTCGACGGCCGCTATCACGGACAGGGATTCCGGATCTGGCCGGGCGGCGACCGCTACTGGGGCGAGTTCCTCGACGACGAGCGCACCGGCGAGGGCACCTACATCTGGGCCAACGGCGAGCGCTACGAGGGCACCTTCATCGACGGCCGGCGCCACGGGCACGGCGCCTATCTGTGGCCGGGCGAAAGCCTCTATGTCGGCGACTTCGTGCGCGACCGGATGACCGGCAAGGGCCTGAGGATCTGGGCCGACGGCCGGCGCTACGACGGAACCTGGGTCGACGACCGGCGCGAAGGCGACGGATGGTGCACCGATCCCGCCGGCGACAACGGCGCCTGCCGCTGCATCGACAACGAGTGCCGCTTCAAGTGACCGGCTATTCCAAGGCCTCGATGAACGAGGCGACATAGCGCGCTCGCTTGAGCGAGCGCGGTTACTCCAGCGCCTCGATGAACGAGGCGACGTAGCGCGCGAAGTAGTCGAGGCCATCGGGATCGGCGAACATCGTGTGGCCGTCTTCCTTGAACGGCGGCAGCAGCACGTAGACGGCGCGGCCGCCGGCGCCGCCATAGGCCGAGACCAGGGCGCGCGACAGGTCCGGATTGAAGTAGCTGTCGTTCTCCGAGTAGAGCCAGAGCGTCGGCACCTTCGCGGTCTTGCCGAAAGTCTCGGCCGCGGCGACCAGGCGGTCGGGGGCGCAGCGCTCCTTCTCCGGCCCGCCGAGGCGCCCGCCGGCGACGTTGATCGCGCCGAACACGCCGGCCGGATTGCGCGCGGTCGCGGCGACGACGCCGAAGCCGCCGGCCGACTGGCCGACCAGCAGGATGCGATCGGGCCTGGCGATCCGAAGCAGGCGGAGCCGGCCGACCACGCCCAATATGTCGTCGGCCGCGGCGTTGCCGGCGGCGACGAAGTCGGGGTTGTTGCAGGGCCCGGGATTCTCCGGCCAGTTGCCGGTGTCGCCGTATCCCCGGCGCATCGGCACCGCGACCATGTATCCCCGGCCGACGAACCATTCGGCGACGTGACGGAAGCTCGGCGGCTCCATGAACTGCCGCGACGGCTCGCCGGGCGAACCGTGGTTGAGCACCGCCACCGGGAACGGGCCATTGCCGGGCGGGAAGTACATCCGGGTCCTGAGCAGCGCCGGCCTTCCGTCCTCGCCCGGCCCGCCCGGCATCAGCCAGGCCTCCTCGACCATCTTCTTGGCCGCCGGCGGCGGAGCGGCTGCCGCCGGTGCCGGCGTCGCCGCCGTCGATGCCGGCTGGGGCGCCGGTGGTGTCGCGCAAGCGGCGAGAAAGGCGACGACCAGCGCAGCCGGAAGAAGACGAGCCAAGTTCATAGGTGCCGGGACCGGGGAAGCGGAGGAGAGTGGTACCAGCCGCGGACACCTCTGTCATGGTCCGCGAGATGGCCGGGGCTTATGATGGCGCCGGCATCGAAGGAGCGGATCGACTCATGACACAGAGGAAGGTCGCGGCAGGGGCACTGGCGCTCGCTCTCGGGTTGGCGCTGACCTCGGGGCAGGCGAATGCGGGCAAGCGCAGCAATACGCTCGAGTTCGCGTTCCAGCGCGAGACCGACTTCGTCGACCGCATCCACACCGACTCCCGCGAGTCGGCGACGCTCTCCTCGGCGATCTACGACACGCTGCTCTACCAGGATCCGGCCAGCGGCCAGGCGACCGGGCTTCTGGCGAAATCGTGGACCTGGAAGGACGACCGCACGATCGAGCTCGATCTTCGCGAAGGCGTGACGTTCCACAACGGCGACGCCTTCGACGCCGACGACGTCGTCTACACCGTCAGGTTCGTGATCGATCCCGAGAACAAGCTCCGCCAGCAGGAGAGCGCCTTCCTGTTCGTCAAAGACGTGGAGAAGCTCTCCTCACACCGCGTGCGCCTGACGCTGACCCGGCCCGAGCCGGTCGCCGAGTTCCTGCTCGCCGCGCGCTTCCTCGTCTGGCCGGGCAAGCACACCGCAGCCCAGGGCCATATGAGCCATGCGACGAAGCCGATCGGCACCGGCCCCTATCGCACCCGCGAGGTCAATCCCGGCAAGGGCGTCACGCTGCAGGCTTTCGACGGCTACTTCGCCGGCCCGAAGCCGAAGGCAAAGATCGCCAACGTCAACATCCGCATCGTTCCCGACCTGCAGACCCAGGTCGCCGAGCTGATGGCCGGCCGCCTCGACTTCGCCCAGGACATGCCGCCGGACCAGGCCGAGAACCTGAAGCTCAACCCGTCGCTCAAGGTCGTCTTCGGCGACACCATCCGCATCACCTTCCTCAGCCTCGACGCGGCATCGCGCGCCGGCGAAAGCCCGCTGAAGGACGAGCGCGTGCGCCGCGCCATCGCGCATGCGATCGACCGCGATGCGATCGCGAGCCGCCTGATCGGCGGCGGCTCCAAGGCGCTCGCGGCGCAGTGCCACCCGGCGATGAAGCATTGCGTGCAGGACCTGCCCAAGGTCGCCTACGACCCGGCGATGGCGAAGAAGCTGCTCGCCGATGCCGGACAGGCTACCGGCGTGACACTGGCGCTCGCCGCCTCGGTCGATCTCAAGACCGTGGCCGAAGCGATCCAGGGCTACCTCACCGCCGTCGGCGTTCGCACCCGGATCGAGACGGCGCCGCTTCCGACGTGGCGGGGCAACTTCCTCAAGGGCCAGTCGCAGATGAGCGTGCTCGGCTGGGGCGGCGGCGGCATCTACGACGTCGCCTCGGCGTTGCCGGTGTTCTTCGACATGGGCAACGCCGACTACGCCCGCGACCAGCAGGTCGCCGACTGGGTGAAGCAGGGATCCTCCACATCCGACCAGGCGCGCCGCGCGCAGATCTATCGCGACGCGCTCTCGCGCATCGCCGAGAAGACCTACACGGTGCCGCTCTACACCAACACGGTGAACTACGTGATGTCGGCGGAGGTCGACTATACGCCGACCCGCGTCGACGTGCCGGTCCTGAGCCAGATCGGCTGGAAGTAGCCGGACCCCCTATACCGCTCACAGATGCTGCATGCCGTCCTGACCCGGCTCGTCGTCGCGATCCTGGTCGCCGTCACGGTATCGGTCGTCGGGTTCAGCCTGCTCCGGCTCTCCGGCGATCTCGCCGCCGAGCTCGCCGGCGAGGGTGCGACGCCGGCCGAGATCGAGTCCGCCCGCGTCAAGCACGGGCTCGACCAGCCGCTGCTCGTGCAGTTCGCCAGATGGTCGCGCGACCTCGCCTCCGGCGATCTCGGCCGCTCGCTGTTCTCGGGCGAACCGGTCGCCGACATGATCCTCTCCCGCCTGCCGGTCACGCTCCAGCTCGCGGTCTACGCGCTGCTCCTCTCGGTCGTGATCGGCATCCCGCTCGGCATGATCGCGGCGATGCATCCCAGATCCTGGATCGATCGGCTCAGCCTGGTGACCGCCGTGCTCGGCCAGGCGGTGCCGAGCTTCTGGCTGGCGCTGGTGCTGATCGTCGTCTTCGGCGTGATGCTGCGCTGGACGCCGATCTCCGGATCCGACACCTGGGCGCACTTCATCCTGCCGACGGCGACGCTCGCGGCATCGTCGCTTCCCGGCCTGATGCGGCTGACCCGCAGCGGCATGCTGGAGGCACTGTCGACCGACTACGTGCGCACCGCCCGCGCCAAAGGCCTCGCCGAGCGGACGCTGATGGCGGTGCATGCGCTGCCGAACGCGCTGCTGCCGGTGCTGGCGCTGGCCGCGGTCCAGCTCGGCACGCTTCTCGGCGGCTCGGTGATCGTCGAGTCGGTCTTCGCGCTCGACGGCATCGGGCTGCTCGCCTATCGCTCGATCCTGCGCGGCGACTTCCCGGTCGTGCAGAGCATCCTGATCTTCGTGGCGCTCGCCTACACGGCGCTGACTCTCCTTGCCGACGTCGCCAACGCCCTGATCGATCCGAGGATCCGGCTCGGATGACCGACGAGACGCCCGGGCCACGCAGGCGCGTACGTCTCAGGCGCGCATCTCGCCATGGCGGCTTCGTCGCTGGCGCGACGGTGATCATCGTCATCATGTTGATGGCGATCCTGGCGCCGCTGCTGATGCCGCACGATCCCTATCTGCAGGATCTCTCGAAACGCCTGCTGCCGCCGGTCTGGGATGCCGCGGGAAGCTGGACGCATCCGCTCGGCACCGATCATCTCGGCCGCGATTTTCTCAGCCGCCTGATCCTCGGCAGCCGCATCTCGCTGCTGGTCGGGGTCGCGGCGACGCTGATCGCAGGATTGGTCGGCTCGACGCTGGGGCTGCTCGGCGGCTACTTCGGCGGCCGCATCGACGCGGTAATCATGTATGTGATCGCCACGCGGCTCAGCCTGCCCGGAATCCTGACCGCGCTGGCCCTGCTTGCCGTGGTGAAAGGCTCGCTCCTCTCGGTGATCGCCGTGCTCGGATTCCTGCTCTGGGACCGGTTCGCGCTGGTCGTGCGCAGCGCCACCCAGCAGGTCCGCGCCCAGGACTTTGTCGCCGCCGCGATCGCCGTCGGCTCGACCCAGGCGCGGATCCTGAAGCGCGAGGTGCTGCCCAACGTGATGAGCCCGCTGATCGTCGTCGCGACGCTGGAGATGGCGGCGGCGATCCTGGCCGAGGCGAGCCTGTCGTTCCTCGGTCTCGGCCTGCCGCCGCCGAACGCCTCCTGGGGCCTGCTTGTCAGCGAGGGCCGCAGCTTCATGTTCTTCAAGCCCTATCTGATCGTGCTGCCGGGCGCGTTGATCATCGTCCTGGTGATCGCGATCAACGCGCTCGGCGACGGGCTTCGCGACCTGGCGTCGCCGATCGATTCCGGCGACGACTAGACCGAGGCGAGACCCTTCAGCGCCTTGGCCACCATCTCGACGCCGCGCTCGATCACCTTCCGCTTCCACGCGGGCTCGTCGGGGCAGAACACGTCCTTGAGCGCGGCCTTGATCTTCGGCGCCTCGGGGCTGCTCGCATCGCCATGGGCGTGGAGCCAATGCTCGTGGCGGAGCGCGCGGCGCACGTCCTCGCGCGGGCGCGTGCCGTATTCGAGGCCGATCGGCGTCCA
>CAZDGR010000325.1:0-5343 GCA_964504845.1 uncultured Rhizobium sp.
GGGAAGGGGTGGTGGGCCGGGTTTCGCAGGATCAAGCCTGCCGGCCACGCCAGCCCGGCATCGGGAAGACCGGCTTCGCCTGCGCCGCCTCGCGGGGCAGCACGACGGTCGGCGTCTTCTTCAGGTTCTGCACCGTCGCCGAGCCGATGTTGTTGTTCTGGCCCTTGGCATCGAAGGCGATCGTGCCTCCGGTCATCACATGGTCGGCGATGTCGGTCGAGCGCAGCGCCTCGGCGATCGCCCGCGGATCGCGCGAGCCGGCGCGCTTGGAGGCGTCGGCGGCGACCAGCATCGCCTCGAAGGTGAATCCCACGTTGAACGCATCGACACCGAACCGATTCTGCGGGAACCGCTTGGCGAAGGCATCGCCGAGCCGCTTGGTGATGGCCGCGTTGAAGTTGGGCCAGGGCAGGTTGGTGATCGTGTAGTCCGAGTACCCGCCGAGCCCGTCGTAGAACTCCTGGTCGTACATGCCGGGGCTGCCCGGGCTGACGATGCCCTTCGGCTCGTAGCGCTGCTTGACCATCTCGCGGATCAGCCGGATCGCATCGCCGGCGCGCGTCGTCACGATCACGAAGTCGGCGCCCGAGGCCTTGCACTTCGCGACCTCGACCGAGAGATCCTGAGCGCGCGGGTCGTAGGCGATCGCATCCGTCAGCTTGAACGGCATGTCGAGCGTCGGGAACAGCCGGTCGATCGCCTGGCGGTTGGCCTGGCCGAAGGTGTCGTTGGCATGGATGAAGATGCCGCTCTTCGGCGTGACGTTGGTCGCCTTGAACATCTCCTTCATCAGGGCGAGCCCGTTCCGGACCAGCATCACGCTGGTCGGGAAGTTGCGAAACACGTACTTGAAGCCCTGCTCGGTGATCTGCGGGGCGGCGGCGACGTTGATCACCAGCGGCACCGCCTTCTGCTCGCAGACCTGGGCGATGGCGCTGGTGCCGCCGGAATCGAAGGCGCCGACCAGCACCTGGGCACCGTCGGCGATCAGCTTCTCGGCCTGGGTGCGGGCGAGGTCCACGTTGGATTCGAAGTCGACCGATACCACCTCGACCCGGTGGCCAAGATCGGAAAGCACCTGCGGCGCGATGTCGACGCCGCGCTGGCAGGACTGGCCGGCCGGCGCGAGGTAGCCCGATCGCGGCAGGATCACGCCGATCTTGAGGGCCGGCGCTTGGGCGCGGGCGCCGAACGGCAGGGCCGCGGCGAGGCCGGCGGCGGCGGCGCCCTGGATCAGCTTGCGGCGGCTCGCGCGGAGGCGGTCGGTCATCTGGGACTCCTCTCAAGTGTCTGAAATCGGGATGAAATTAAGGCCAAGTCTAGTCGGCGGCAGCCTCGGCCACAAGCGGCTGGGCTGTATGGTTTGCCCGGCAAATGGGGTATGTAGCCCGGCATGAGCGACACCAGTCGGAAACGGCTCGGGCGCGAGAGCTGGCCGCTCTTCCGGCGCCTCCTCAGCGAGAACGTGCGCCCGGAGGTCGCCTGGCTGGCGCTCGCCTTCCTGTTCATGGTGCTGGTGGCGCTGTCGACCGCGGCGCTGGCGAAGCTCATGGAGCCGGTGCTCGACCAGGTCTTCACCCAGCGCGACCGCAGCCGGCTCCTGGAAGTCGCGCTCTCGGTCCTTGCGGTCTTCGTCGTCAAGGGCTTCGCGACGTATGCCCAGGCGGTGCTGATGAGCCGGGTGGGGCTTCGCATCGTCGCGCGCCTGCAGACCCGCGTCGTCGACCACGCGATCCGCCTCGACCTCGCCTATTTCCACGACACCCCGACCGGCACGCTGGTCAGCCGCGTCCTCTACGACACCTCGATGCTGCGCGGCATCGTCGCCAATGTGCTGACCGGCTTCGGCAAGGACCTTCTGACCCTGGTCTTCCTGGTCGGGCTGATGTTCTGGCAGGACTGGAAGCTGGCGCTGATCGCGTTCCTCGCCTTTCCGACCGCGATCTGGCCGATCCTCCGGATCGGACGGCGGACGCGGAAGGTCTCGGCCAATACCCAGGCAGAGATGGCGGAGCTGACGACGCTGCTTTCGCAGACGTTCCAGGGGGCCCGCCATGTGAAGGCCTACGGCATGGAGGCCTACGAGACCGCGCGCGCCGCCCGCCTTGTCGACCGCGTCAGCGAGCTGATGATGAAGGCGGCGCGGATCCGTTCCGCCGGCCATCCGATCATGGAGACGCTCGGCGGCATCGCGATCGTCGCGGTGATCCTCTATGGCGGCTGGCAGGTGATCGAGGGCGCGCGCACCACCGGCGCCTTCTTCTCCTTCGTCACCGCGCTGCTGCTCGCCTACGAGCCGATGAAGCGGCTGACCCAGCTCAACGCCGGCCTGCAGGAGGGCCTCGCCGCCGCCGAGCGCGTCTACCAGGTGCTGGACGAGCCGCCGAAGATCGTCGACCGGCCGGGAGCGAGACCCCTTTCCATCAGCGGCGGCGCGATCCGCTTCGAGGACGTGCGCTTCGCCTACCGCCCGGACAAGCCCGCGCTCGACGGCGTCACGCTCGACATTCCGGCCGGCAGGACCGTTGCGTTGGTCGGTCCGTCCGGCGGCGGCAAGTCGACGATCCTGAACCTGATCCCGCGCTTCTTCGATGCGGACTCAGGGGCCGTCGCCATCGACGGCCAGGACGTGCGCGACGTGACGCTGGCTTCGCTCCGCGACTCCGTCGCGCTGGTCAGCCAGGAAGTCAGCCTCTTCGACGACACGATCGGCGCCAACATCGCCTATGGCCGCCAGTCGGCGAGCGAGGAGGAGATCGTCGCCGCAGCCAAGGCCGCCCAGGCGCACGAATTCATCTCGGGCCTGCCGGAAGGCTACTGGACGCGGATCGGCGAGCATGGCGTGAAGCTCTCCGGCGGTCAGCGCCAGCGGATCGCGATCGCCCGTGCGATGCTGAAGAACGCGCCGGTGCTCCTGCTTGATGAAGCCACCTCCGCGCTCGACACCGAAAGCGAGCGCCTGGTTCAGGCGGCGCTCAAGGACCTGATGCAGGGCCGTACGACGCTGCTGATCGCCCACCGGCTCTCGACCGTGATCGATGCCGACCGGATCTACGTGATCGACGGCGGCCGCGTCGTCGAGTCCGGACGCCACGGCGAGCTGCTCCAGGCGGGCGGCGCCTATGCGCGCCTCTACCGCAACGCGCTCGCCGAGGACGCGACCCTCGACGGCCCGGTCACCGCCGCCGCGGGATGAGCCTGCTCAAACGGATCGTCCGCTCGCGCGCCGGCCGGCGGGTGCTCGCGGCGCTCGGCGCCGGCTACGTGCGGTTCGTCCACGCGACGACGCGCTGGACCCATGTCCGGGGCGAGACGCCGGAGAAGTACTGGGCCGAAGGCAGGGCCATGCTCGGATGCTTCTGGCACAACCGCATGCTGCTGATGCCGTTCATCTGGCCGCAAGGCCGTCCGATCTCGATGCTGATATCCCATCACGGCGACGGGCGCCTGATCTCCGACATCATCGGCCGCCTCGGCATCGACACGATCGCCGGCTCGAGCAGCCGCGGCGGCGCCGACGCGCTCCGCACGATGGTCTCGACGCTGAAGTCGGGCGTCTCGGTCGCGGTCACGCCCGATGGGCCGCGCGGCCCGCGGATGCACGCCGCCCCCGGCGCCGTCCATGCGGCCCGGCTCGCCGGCGCGCCGCTGATCCCGGTCTCGCTCGCCACCAGCCGGCGCAAGGTGCTGCGCTCGTGGGACCGCTTCCTTCTGGCTTTGCCCTTCGCCAGAGGCGTCTTCGTCTGGGGCAATCCGATCGACGTGCCCGCGGACGCCGGCGACGCCGAGATGGAGGCCGTGCGCCTGGCGCTCGAAAGCGAGCTCAACCGCATCAGCGCCGAGGCCGACCGGCTGATGGGCCATACGCCGGTCGAGCCCGCCTGATGCTGACGCCCTCTCTCTATCGCGGGCTGACCGCGGCGGCGACGCCGGCGATCCTGCTGGCCCTTCGTCTTCGCCGCCAGCGCGGCAAGGAGGATCCGGCACGCGCCGGCGAGAGACGCGGCATCGCAGGACGCGACCGGCCGCCCGGCGCACTTGTCTGGATGCATGCCGCCTCGGTCGGCGAGGCGACGTCAGCCCTTGCGCTGATCGAACGGCTTCGTGCCGACCGGCCGCATGTCTCGATCCTGATCACGACCGGCACCACGACCTCGGCCGAGCTGATGGCTCGCCGTCTTCCTGCCGGCGCGTTCCATCAATACGTGCCGGTCGATCGCGGCGCCTGGGTCGACCGATTCCTCGATCACTGGCGGCCCGGCCTGGCGCTGTGGATCGAGAGCGAGCTGTGGCCGAACCTGATCCACGCGACCAAGGCGCGCGGGATTCCGATGGCGCTGATCAACGCGCGGCTTTCCGAGCGCTCAGTAGCAGGCTGGCAACGCTTTCCGAACCTGATCCGCCCGACGCTGGCCGCCTTCGACGTAAGGCTCGCGCAGTCTCCGGCGGATGCCGATCGGCTGCGCACCCTCGGCGCTCCCGACGCGGACCATGTCGGAAACCTCAAGTTTGCCGCGCGGCCGCTGCCGGTCGATGCCGAAGCACGCGCCGCGCTCGCTGCCGCGATCGGCGAGCGGCCGTGCTGGCTCGCCGCAAACACCCATGACGGCGAGGAAGCGATCGCCTTCGAGACGCATATCGGCCAGGGCCGGCGCGACCTGCTGACGATCGTGGCGCCGCGGCATCCGAACCGTGGCGACGCGATCGAGGCGCTGGCGCGCTCGCGCAGCCTGTCGGTCGCCCGGCGGTCGCGGGGCGAGCTGCCGGATCGCTCGACCGAGATCTATCTCGCCGATACCTTGGGCGAGATGGGCCTGTTCTACTCCGTTGCGCGGCAATCATTCATCGCCGGTTCCTTCGTGCCCGTCGGCGGCCACAATCCGCTCGAGGCGGCGCATTTCGACACGGCGATCCTGATCGGCCCGGATCGCCGCAACAACGCCGCTGCCGCGAAGGCGCTGGTCGAGGCGGATGCCGCGATCGAGGTCGGCGATCCGCCCTCGCTCTCCACCGCGCTCGCGAAGCTTCTCGCCGATCCGGCGCGCCGCCATCGGCTGGCGGCGAACGCGCGCGGCGTCATCGCCCAGCACGAAGGCGTGCTCGACGCGATCCTCGCCCGCCTCGCGCCGACCCTCGACCGGATCTCGCCGTGAAGGCACCGGCGTTCTGGACCGAGGGCGGCACGCTCGCCCATCTGCTGGCGCCGCTCGGGCTTCTCTACACGCTCGGCGGACGCTGGCGGCGGCAGGCGGCGACGCCCTGGCGGGCGCCGGTCCCGGTCGTCTGCATCGGCAACCTGACCGTCGGCGGCGCCGGCAAGACGCCGACCGCGATCGCGATCGC
>CAZDGR010000326.1:0-5340 GCA_964504845.1 uncultured Rhizobium sp.
GCTGCCGGCCAGGTCGCGGACATGGTCGATCCGGTGGCGAAAGCCCACGGGGCCGGGCGCGAATTTCTCGTGGTCGACGTAGCCGTCCAGGGACAGGTTCATTCCGAAGATAAGCTTCGCCATGCTCGAACCTCGCCCGATCAGCGAAAATCGAATCCGCGCTCCTTGAGCTGCTGACGCAGCTTGTCGCGGAGCCACGGATGGAACTTCTTGTCCATGTCGTGGCTCCAGGAATCGTCGGTCGTCGGCCGTCCGGTCGCGCGATAGTGCCTGGCAAGCACGGAGTCGTAGGCAGCGAGATGCGATCCGAGATCGCCTGCGCCGCGCTGGTTCCCGTACCGATCGTAATGGACCATGCCGGCGTAGTTCATGCGCGGCTTCCGCCCCGGCGCCTCGTCCGGAAAGCCCAGGCACATGCCGAAGACGCAGTAGACGCGGTCGGGCAAGCCCAGGACCTTCGCGCTCGCCGTCGCGTCGTTGCGGACCGCGCCGATCATGACGCCCTGGAGGCCGAGCGACTCGGCGGCGAGCGACGCCGACATGCCGACCAGCGCCGCGTCGATCGAGGAGACCAGGCCGGTCTCCATGTTGTTGTCGGCGATCGAGTGCCCGCGCCGATCGAGCGCGAAGGCGATGCGGGTAAGGTCGGCGCAGAAGGCGAGGAACACCGGCGCCTCCGCCACGTGCTTCTGGTGGCTGGTGATCGGCGCCAGCTTCCTCAGCACTTCGCGATCGCGGACCACGACCACCGAGTAGGACTGGATGTTCGACGAGGTCGGTGCCCGGAAGGCTGCCTTCAGGATCGCCTCGACCATCGCTTCCGGCACCGGGTCGGGCCTGTAGCGGCGCACGCTGACGCGCCTGTGCAGAAGCTCGATGGTCTCGCTGGTGTAGGCCGGCTGGGAATCGGGCATGGAAGCTCTCAAAGCGACTTGATGAAGCGGTCGAGGGCCGGCGCCCATTTGGCGGCGTCGGTACCCGAGGCGAGGTGTCCGTGCTCGCTGTCGATCTCGACATACTCGCCGTCGACGCCGGCGGCTTTCAATGCCGGCATCACCTCGTCCCTCAGCGACGGCGGGAAATACGCATCGGTTCGCGAGATCACGAACATCACCTTGGCCTTGATCCTCTTGAGATCCGGCGAGACGTCGTAGCTGTCCATCGCGCGCCCCAGGGCCAGCATCGAGTTGCCGTCGAAGGCCTCCGCCCAGGATCGGGCCTGGCGCGTGATCTCGGCGTCGCGGTCGGCCTTGTCCGGCATCCTGGGTTTCAGCTCCTCGTCGGTGCCGTAGCTCCTGAGCGTCTCCTCGCGGAGCCTGATCATCGTCGGCAGGATGCCGCCCTTGTCGTAGTAGTGGCCGCCGTTCCAGTTCGGATCGGCCGAAAGCTTCCGCAGCGTCGCATCGGGGTCGGCCTGGTGCGGACGGCGCATGCCGGTCACCACCGGGACCAGTCCCTTCATGAAGCCCGGATACTCCACGCCCCAGGTGAAGGCCTGGAAGCCGCCATAGGAGGGGCCGACGACCGCGACCAGGCCTTTCACGCCGAGCTGGTCGAGCAGGCGCTTCTGTGCGCCCACGATGTCCGGCAGCGTCAGCGTCGGGAAGTCCGGGCCATAAGGCTTGCCGGTCTTCGGATTGATGCTGCGGGGCGCGGTCGAGCCGTGCGCCGAGCCCAGCATGTTCGACGAGACGACGAAGTACTTGTCCGTGTCGATCGGCTTGCCCGGCCCGGCGAGCGCGCCCCAGGAACCCTCCGAGGCGCCGGCGCCGCCGTCGATGAACATGTGGCTCGACGTGTAGCCATGGGTGACGAGGATCGCGTTCTTCCCGTCCGGCGCCAGCTTCCCGTAGGTGACATAGGCGATCTCCGCCTTCGGCAGCGTGCCGCCGAGCTTGAGCGGCAGGTCGCCGATCTGGGCGATTTGAGTCTTTGCCATGAGTTCCTTCTCAGCGCCGGGGTACGGCGATGTCGAGCCAGCCTTCAGGCGTGACCGTCGCACGGTCCCCCCTGCGTAGCAGCACGGTCGTCGTCGCCGACTCAACGATCGCCGGTCCGTCGATCGCCTGGCCGCGCGCGACGGCGTCGAAGTCGTAGACCGGCGCCTCGATCCAGCCGTCGAGATGGATGCGGCGTCGCGCCATCGGCTGCGGGGCCACGCGATCCGGCAGCGTCGGCTCCTTCGGCAGGTCGGGCAGCACGCCGACGACCGCGACGCGGGCATTGACCAGCACGACCTCCTGGTCGCGGAGCGCATAGGTGAAGAGATCGGTGTGGCGCTGGTGAAAGCGCTCGACGATCTCCGGCATCGGGTCGTCGGCGTTCCAGTCGACGCCGTCGAGCGGAACCGCGACCTCGAAGATCTGCTCGCCATAACGCATGTCGGCGCCGTAGTGGATGCGGATCGGGCCGTCGAAGGTGGCCGGCAGGCGCGCGCGCCCTTCCGCCGCCATCTCCTCGTAGAGCTTCTTCAGGCTCGCGGGGCTGAGCCGCTTGGCATCGCCGATATGCGTGCGCGCCACTTCGTAGCGGAGGTCGGTCGCGAGCATGCCCCAGGCGGAGAGCACAGCGGCGACACGCGGCACGATCACGCGCGTGAGGTCGAGCTGGCGCGCCACGTCGGTCGCATGCAGGCCGGCAGCCCCGCCGAAGGAGAGCAGCGCGAAGCGGCGCGGATCGACGCCGCGGCGCACCGAGACCAGGCGGATGCCTTCGGCCATGTTGGTGTTGACGACACGGTGGACGCCGGAGGCGGCGGCGACACGGTCGACCTTCAGTTCCCTGGCGAGTCGATCGAGCGCGCCTTCGGCCGCGGCGACGTCGAGCTTGGCGCGGCCGCCGAGGAAGTTGCCGGCGTCGAGATAGCCCAGCACGAGATTGGCGTCGGTGACGGTGGCGAGCGTGCCGCCGCGGCCGTAGCAGGCGGGGCCGGGCTGCGCGCCAGCGCTTTCCGGCCCGACATAGAGAAGGCCGCCGGCATCGACGCGCCCGATCGAGCCGCCGCCGGCCCCGAGGCTGACGATGTCGAGGCTGTTGAGCGCCACCTTCTGGCCGCCGACGCTGCGGTCGGGCGCCAGCGACGGCTCGCCGTTCACGATCAGCGAGATGTCGGTCGAGGTGCCGCCCATGTCGAAGGGGATCAGGTCGCCGGAGCCGTTCAGGCTCGCGGCGTAGCGCGACCCGGCGACGCCACCGGCGGGCCCCGAAAGCACCGAGCCGGCGGCGAGACGGATCGCCTCGTCGATCGGCGTCACGCCGCCATGGCTCTGGATGATCAGCACGGGACCCGAATAGCCGGCGTCCTTGAGGCGCTTCTCGAGCCGCGTCAGGTAGCGCGACAGGATCGGGCCGACATAGGCGTTCACGACCGTGGTCGAGACCCGCTGGAACTCCTTGATCTGCGGGAAGACCTCGGACGAGAGCGAGACATAGGCGTCCTTCATCGCCCGCCGGACCGCCTTGCCCGTCGCCTTCTCGTGGCGCGGATCGCGATAGGCGTGCAGGTAGCAGACGGCGACCGACTCGACGCCTTCCTTCTTCAGCGTCGCCACCGCGCGGTCGAGCGACTTGCGGTCGAGCGGCGCTCCGACCTTGCCGTCGGCGCGGATGCGCTCCTTGACGCCGAGACGGAGCGCACGCGGCACCAGCGGTTCCGGCGCGGGCATGCGGAGATTGTAGCGGTCGTCCTTGAGGCCCTCGCGCATCTCGATCACGTCGCGGTGACCATCCGTCGTCAGCAGCCCGACCTTGGCGCCCTTGCGCTCGAGCAGGGCGTTGGTCGCGACCGTGGTGCCGTGGACGATGCGGTCGGTCTTGGCGAAGAGGCCGGCGAGATCGGTCTCCAGGAGCTCAGCCAACCGCGCGAGGCCGTCGAGCACGCCGATCGACGGGTCTGACGGCGTCGAGGCCGCCTTGGCGAGGATCGAACGGCCGCTTTCGTCGACCGCGACCAGGTCGGTGAAGGTGCCGCCGACGTCGATGCCGATCCGGATCATGTTTTTCTCCCTCCCCTGCCTTCGGCGGGAGAGGGTTCCGAGAAGATCGCGATCATCGGCGTCGTCCTCTTGCCGTGCGCTTCGGCTTGGTCGCCTTTGTCTTTTTCTTGCGAGCCGGCGCCTTCACACGCGTGACGAAGCCGTTCACCACGTCGGCCGCACGGGCGTTGTCGGCGCGATCCTTGCCCGGTCCCCAGCCGCCGCCGCCGGCGGACAGGATGTGGAAGACGTCGCCCGGCCGGATCTCGATGCCGACTTCCTTGGTCTTGATCACGCGATCGGGCCGGCGCTTCGACTTCAGCACATAGCGGTGCGGCAGCCCGTCCTTGCCGCCGAGCAGCCCGCAGGAACCGTAGCGCGCACCGTCGCCCGCGGTATTGCCGAGGGCCGGCTCGTCGATCTCCATGCGGAGGTCGAGCACGCAGCCGGGGCCGCCTCGGAACTTGCCGTCGCCGCCGGAGTCGGCGCGGAACTCGTGACGCTCGAAGAACAGCGGGAAGCGGACCTCGGTCACTTCGAGCGAGCCGAACTTGATGCCGCCGGCCGCCTGCCACTCGCCGCCGCCGGGCCAGCCGTCGCCGGCCGAGGAGCCGCCGCCGCCCGGCCGCGCCTGGAACAGGTGCCAGATGAAGGGCCGGCCAAGGCGCGGATCCTTGCCCTGGATCGCGATCCGGAAGCGACGGCCCCAGCCCGCCATCACGCGATCGGGGCAGGCCGGCGCCAGCGCCTTGATGATCGCCTCCATGATCTCCTGCGCGCAGTGGTTGGTCGCCAGCGTCACCGGCGCGCCGGGATTGGCCCAGACCACCGTGCCCGGTTCGGCGAGCACCGTCAGCGGCCTGAACGTGCCGTCGTTCTTCGGCGTGTGCGGATCGATCAGATAGGCCAGAGCCATCGCCACGGCCGAGCGCATGTTCGGGTACGAGGAGTTGATGAATCCGATCACCTGCGGATGCGAATCCGTCAGGTCGATCGTGAGGTCGCTGCCCTTCTTGGTGACCGTCGCGCGGATATGGACGTCGCGATAGATGTGGCCGTCGTCGTCGAGGATCGCCTCGCCCTTGTAGACGCCGTCCTTCCAGCTCGCGATTACGGCGCGGGCCTGACGTTCGGCCGAGTCGAGGATCGTCTCGATCGCGACATGCGCCTCTTCGGAGCCGAACTCGTCGATCAGCGCCTGCATGCGGCGCTCGCCGATGCGGGCCGAGCCGATCATCGCCGCCAGGTCGCCGCGGAAATCGCGCGGATGGCGGACGTTGGTGACGATCATCTCGTAGACGTCGCGGCGAAGCTCGCCCTTGTCGTAGAGGCGGAGCGGCGTGATGCGCAGCCCTTCCTGCCAGAT
>CAZDGR010000327.1:0-5319 GCA_964504845.1 uncultured Rhizobium sp.
TCGCCCAGACCCGGACGCTGATGCGCGAACGACTTGTGGCGCCGGTCTAGGGCTTCCGCGGCAGCGGCCGGGCCGCCTTGTGAAAGCCGGCCCACGGATCCTTCTTCAGGTGGTCGAGCCGGTTCATCAGGTTGTCGACCTGAAACTGGTCGGCACGGACGCCGAGGCCGAGCTCCTCCCAGGCGATCGGCACCGCGACGGGCGCCTTGCCGCGCGCACGAGTCGAGTAGGGCGCTACCGCCGTGGCACCACGGCCGTTTCTCAAATAGTCGACGAAGATCTTTCCGGGCCGCGCCTTCTTCGACATGTTGGCGGTGTAGCGGTCGGGGAAGTCGCGGGCGAGCTGCTCGGCCAGCGCCTTCGAGAAATCCTTGACCCGGACCCAGTCGGCGTCGGGCTTCAGCGGCACGACAACATGGAGGCCCTTGCCGCCCGAGGTCTTCAGGAACGCTGCCAGCTTCATGGCGACAAGACGACGGCGAATTTCCTCGGCCGCCTCGATGACGCGTTTCCAATCGACGCCTTTGTCGGGATCCAGGTCGAAGATCATCTGGTCGGGCTTCTCGAGCGTGTCGGCACTCGATCCCCAGAGATGGATCTCGACGACGCCGAACTGCACGAGAGCGGCGAGCCCGTCGAAGTCGCGGATCACGATCAGGCCTTCGCCGTCCTTCGGGTCCTTGATCTCGCCGATCGCCTCGTGCATGCCGGGCGAGCGATGCTTCTGGAAGAAGAACTGGCTGCCGCCGATGCCGCCCGGCGCCCGGAGCAGCGCCAGCGGCCGGTCGATCACATGGGGTTTCATCAGGTCCCAGACCGCGGCGTAGTGGTCGAGCAGACCCTGCTTGCTCAAGCCCGCTTCCGGCCACAGCACGCGGTCGGGGTGGCTGAGAGTGACCGTGGTCTTCGGTGTCCTGGCCTCGCCGTCCGTCGCCGGCTCCGCCGATTTCCCTTCGCGGCGGATCTCCGCCGCCGGCTTGTCCTCGCGCAGGCCCACGAATGCCGCGTGCCGGAGGATGCCATCGGAAGTCCAGGCGCGGAACTCGACCTCGGCGACCAGCTCCGGCTTCGCCCACTTGACCTGGCTGTCGCCGGGCTGGCGCTTCTCGTAGGGCGAGCGGTCCGCCCTGATCGTGTCGAGCCGGCGCTTCAGATCGCGCGCAACCGTCGCGGAGTAGCCGGTGCCGACCCGGCCGGCTGGCCTCAGCCTGCCGTTCTCGTGGTAGCCCACGACCAGCGAGCCGATCGCATTCCGGGTCGCGGTCGAAGGCACATAGCCAGTGACGACGAACTCCTGGCGCTGGATGCATTTCGACTTGATCCAGTCGCCCGTGCGGCCGCTGCGGTAGGGCGCGTCGCGGCGCTTCGATACCACGCCTTCGAGGCCGAGCCGGCAGGCCTGATCGAGCATCACATCGCCCTCCTCGACGAAGTGTTGGCTGTAGCGGAGCGCCCCCTCGCCTGCCGTCGCCTTGTCGCCGAGCAGCTCCTCCAGCGCCTCCTTGCGCTCGACCAACGGCCGCTTGCTCAGGTCGGCGCCGTCGAGATGCAGCAGGTCGAACACGTAGAAGACGAAGCGGCTCGCGCGCCCTTCCGACAGATCGGCCTGGAGTGCCGAAAAGTCCGAGATGCCGGAGTCGGCGAGAACGACGATCTCGCCGTCGATCACGGCCGAACTGCAGGGAAGCTCCTGGAGCTCTGTCGTAATCGCCGAACCGAAGCGCTTGGTCCAGTCGAGGCCGGTGCGGGTGATCAAGGCGACCTTGTCGCCGTCGCGCACCGCCTGCATTCGGTAGCCGTCGAACTTGACCTCGTGCAGCCAATCGGCACCCGCCGGCGTCTTGTCGAGCCGGGCAAGGCAAGGAGGAACAAAAGCAGGTTTCGCCGCGCCGCGCCTTGGCGGCTCCTTGTCGGCCTTCGCGGCTTTCGCCTTCTTCACCGTCTTGCGTGCGGCAGGCGCCCGCGGCTTGGTCTTCGCCTTTCGGCCTTCGGCGATTTCGGCGAGCGTGCGCCCGGTCTTCACCGACTTGGTCGCAATCTTGACGATCTCGCCCTTCGCGCCAGGGACCGCATGCTCGTCCTTCGACTTGATCAGCAGCCAGTTGTCGCGCTTTTCCTTCGGCCGCCGGCGCATCCGCACCAGATGCCAGTCGCCTTTCAGCTTCTCGCCTTCCAGGCGGAAGGTCAGATGGCCCTTCTTCAGCGCCTTGGCCGTGTCGCCTTCGGGAATCCAGCGGCCTCGGTCCCATTGCGAGACGGTGCCGGCGCCGTAGTTGCCTTCCGGGATCAGCCCCTCGAAGGAGCCGTAATCGATCGGATGGTCCTCGACCTGAACCGCGAGGCGCCTCTCCTCCGGATCGAGGCTGGGTCCGCGCGTCACCGCCCAGGACAGCAGCACGCCGTCATGCTCGAGCCGGAGGTCGTAGTGGAGCCGCGTCGCGTCGTGCTCGTGGATCACATAGAGCCCGCCCCGCGACGGCTTGCCGAGCTTGCCTTCGGGCTCGGTCGTCCGATCGAAATGGCGCCTGGCACGGTATGTGGTGAGACGGTCCACGGGCGAGAGTCCTCCGACGACGCATCCGGAAGCAAAACGACCGAACCCGGCCTTCGTTCCGGCACCGCGACAGCGCCGATGCGGCAGGCTAGGCTCGATCCGATGAAGACCTGGGTGGCCCTTCTCCTTACCTTCCTGATCGGAACAGCCGCCGCCGCGGAACCGGAGTTCCGCAAGGACGGCCTGCACGCGGAAGCCTATGGCATCGAGGCCGGATATCCAATCGGATCGCGCCTGACCCAGGGCCAGCAGAAGTTCCTGGTCGGCTCCTTGAGCCGTTACGACGAGATCTTCGCGAGCCGGGCGGTCGCAAGGCCGGCGACGGCCTGGTCGTTCAGGCGCGAGAACATCCTCCCCGAGGTTCGCTACAGCTACCAGGGAAGCCAATACGACCTGAACGGATACCTCGATCGCAACCCGGTGACCGGGCTCCTGATCGCCCGCGACAGCATGATCCTGTTCGAACGCTATCAGTACTCCCGAACCGATACGCACCGGTTCACGTCGCAGTCGATGGCGAAGACGATCACGGCGATGCTGGTCGGCATCGCTGTCGGCGAAGGCAAGATCCGCTCGATCGACGACAAGGCCCAGGTCTACGTGCCCGGCCTTGCCGGCAGCGCCTACGGTGAGACGCCGATTCGAGCGCTGCTCAACATGTCCTCGGGCGTCGAGTTCACCGAGCGCTACGATGGAAGGGATGATATTGCGGCACTGTCGCGCGGCCTGATGATTCCCGGCGTCGCGGCGAGCACGGAAAAGGTGCTGACGCAGTTCAGCAACCGTAAGAACGAACCGAACCGGGTCTTCCACTACGCTGGTAGCGAGACGATGACGCTCGGCCTGGTGTTGCGCGCCGCCACCGGCCGTCCGGTCGCCGACTACCTGTCGGAGAAGATCTGGCAGCCCATCGGAGCCGAGGCCAATGCCTCCTGGGTCACGGACGTCTTCGGACAGGAAACCACCTACTGCTGCTTCAATGCGGTGCTGCGCGACTACGCGCGGCTCGGCCGCCTGCTCGCCCGCGAGGGCAACTGGGACGGCCGCCAGGTCATCCCCCGGCAATGGATCAAGGACGCCACGACCGTAAGGGCCGAGGACGAACACCTCCGGCCTGGCCGCGTGAGCCAGGGCTTCGGCTACGGCTATCAGGTCTGGCTTCTCGGCGGCGAGCCGGCCGGGACATATTCGCTGCGCGGCATCCGTGGCCAGGTCCTGTTCGTCGATCCGGTCAGCCGGCTGATCATGGTGCAGACCTCGGCGCGCCCGCAGCCGGTCGATGCCGGCATGGCCGAGAACACCGCGCTCTGGCGAGCGCTGGTCGCACAGCAGCGGCGCGACTAGGGGGCCGGTCGCTTTCTCTTCAAGCACATGACCAGCCTGCTTCCCGCCCCGCTGCTCGCAGCACTCCTCTGCCTGACCACGGCGGCGACCGGCTCGTTCATGAACTGCTTCATCCGGCTCGTCGCCGAGGAACTGCATCCGTTCGAGATTGCGTTTTTCCGCAACTTCTTCGGGTTTCTGACGATCCTGCCCTTCGCTCTCTGGAGCGGCATCGGCACCTTCCGAGCGCGGCGGCCCGGACGGCTGGTGCTCGCCGCATTCATCAACCTGTTCTCGATGATGTCGTTCTTCAGCGCCGTGCCGCTGCTGCCGCTCAACGAGCTGACCGCGCTCAGCTTCACCCAGCCTCTGTTCCAGACCGTCGGCGCCGTGTTCCTGCTCGGCGAGATCGTCCGTCGCTGGCGCCTGGCTGGCACCATCGTCGGCTTCCTCGGCGTGCTGATTGTGATGCGCCCGGGAACCGAGGCATTCACCCCCGCATCGCTTCTCGTCCTGTTCGGCGCGGCGACATATGCGGCGGTCGCGCTGATCATCAAGTCGGTCGACGACGAGAATCCGGTCACGGTCGTGCTTTACGTCTCCTTCCTGATCGGCTGCTTCTCGCTTCCGGTCGCGGCGACGGTGTGGACATGGCCGAGCGCGCAAGCGTTGCTGATGATGGCGGCGATCGGCGCGCTCGGCACCATCGGCTGGTTCGCCTTCGCCTATGCCTTCAAGTTTGCCGATGCCTCCGCCCTGGCACCGTACGACTTCACCCGCCTGCCCTTCATCGCGGTGCCGGCCTACCTCTTGTTCGGCGAGGTTCCCGATGTCTGGACCTGGATCGGCGCGGCGGTGATCTTCGGCTCGAGCATCATGGTCACCCGCGCCGAGGTAAGGCGAACCGGATAGGCAGGAACCGCGATTTCCCCGGGGACGTTTAGATCGTCGGGGGCGCGGAGGACTTCGTCTTGAGCAGGCGCGCGAAGATCTGGCTCGGCGTCGTCGGCGGATTCGCCGCCCTCGTCGCCGCGGTCGTCGTCTTCTTCGATTGGAACTGGTTCAGGCCTTATGCCGAGGCCCAGGCCGCGGCCGAGCTCGGCCGGCCGGTCCGCATCGGCCGTCTCGACGTGAAGCTCGCGCGCGAGCCGACGGTGATCGTCGACCGGTTCGAAATCGGCAACCCGCCGGAATTTCCCCAAGGCAGCAACCTCGCCGAGTTCGAGCGGATGATCTTCACCGTCGATCTCAATCGCTACTGGCGGACAGGCGTCATTTTCTTCCCCGAGATGAGCATTACCCGCCCGGTTCTGAAGCTGGTGACCGACGCCGCCGGGAAGCCCAACTGGGTGCTCGACCGGTTCAAACCGTCGACATCGGAAACCAATGCGGCGGCGACGCCCGAGATCCGGCAGATGATCGAGACTTTGGACACGAACCTG
>CAZDGR010000328.1:0-5310 GCA_964504845.1 uncultured Rhizobium sp.
ACTACTACAGCGGCCAGTACATGGTCATGCCGGACGACCAGGCGAAGGTCTTCTATGACTCCTGGATCGCCAGCGGAAAGTGGCGGCCCGGCACATATCCGCCGCCGCCGCACAAGTATCCGCAGGGGATCGAGACGCCGCGCACCTTGCCCAGGCTCACCGAGCGCATGATCGAGCGCGGCTTCTCGGCCGAGGACATCAGGAAGGTGCTGGGCGAGAACTGGCTGCGGGTCTACGAGCAGGTCTGGGGCGACTGATGGCGATTGATGCCGCGAAACTGCACCAGGACGCGATCGTCATCGACGCGGTCTGTCCGCTCCTGCGCGGGCAGAAATACACCGACTGGTACATCGAGGGCGGGGTCACCATCGCCGCGCCCTCCGTGGGCGCGTTGGACGGCATCGACGTCACCATGCGGAGCGTCGCTGCCTGGAAGGCCTTCATCCAGCGTAATTCCGGCAATGCCGGAAAGGTGATGCAGGTCTCGAGCGTCAAGGAGATGCGCCAGGCGAAAAAGGACGGACGACTGGGCCTCCTGTTCCACTTCCAGGGAACCGATCCCATGGAAGACGACCTCGACATGGTGCATGCGTACAAGGACCTCGGCGTCGGCGTCGTACAGCTCTGCTACAACGTGCGTAACCGGGTCGGCGACGGCGCCGACGAGCGCCAGGACTCGGGGCTTTCGTATTTCGGCGTCGAGATGATCAAGAGGATGAACGAGGCCCGCGTCATCGTCGACGTGGCGCATACCGGCATCAAGACGAGCTTCGACGCGCTCGAGGTCTCCGAACGTCCGGTGATCTGCAGCCACGGCAACCCGCGCGCGGTGAAGGACTCCTATCGGAACCTTCCGGACGACCTGATGAAGGCCATTGCGCAACAGGGCGGCGTGATCGGCATGGTGGGTTTCCCGGCCTTCGTTGCCAATGGCTCGGCGCCGACCCTCGACCAGTTCATCGACCATATCGCCTACACGGCCGATCTCGTCGGCGCCGACCATGTCGGACTCGGCATCGACTACTACAACGGCCAGTACCTGGTGATGCCGGACGACCAAGCGAAGGCCTACTACGACGCGCGCATCAAAAGCGGCAAGTGGCGGCCCGGCACATATCCGCCGCCGCCGCACAAGTATCCGGAAGGCATCGAGACGCCGCGCACGCTCCAGAAGCTGACCCAGCGCATGGTCGAGCGCGGATTCTCCGCCGAGGACACCAGGAAGATCCTCGGCGAGAACTGGCTGCGGGTCTACGAGCAGGTGTGGGGAAGCTGATGACCGAAGCACTCTCCGCCGCGGCCCGGCGGATCGTCGAGGCCTATGGCGCGCCCGGCGTCGCCTTGTCGATCCTCAAGGACGGCAAGCCGATCTGGCGCGAGTGCATCGGTGTCATGTCCACCAAGACGAACAAGCCGCTGCACGACCGTGCGACCTTCGACATCGGCTCGATCTCGAAGACCTTCAATGCCGCCACCGTTGGCATGCTGGTCGAGGACGGCAAGCTTTCCTGGGACACGCGCGCGATCGACGTGCTGCCGGGATTCCGCCTCTCGGACGACAGCCTCTCCGGCCACGTCACCATGCGCGACCTCGTCGGCCAGTCGGTCGGCTTCGGCGAGGACAACATCATGAACTATCACTCGCGCTTTACGCGACCGGAGATCATCTCGCTGATCCCCACACTGCCGCTGCGCGCGGGTTTCCGGGCCGAGTGCGCCTACCAGCAGTTCGGACCGATCGTCGCGACCGCGATCGTCGAGCGACTGACCGGCATGAACTGGGAGGACTATGTCGAGCACGAGGTGCGCAACCGCCTTGGCATGGACGAGACCTGGGGCAGCTATTTCCGCATGCCCGATCCGTCGATCGCCTGCGATCCGCATCTGGATCTCGGCGACGGCAAGATGAGCGTGATCCCGCACCGGAACTTCGATGCGCTGTCGGCGACCGGTGGCATGACTTCGACGCTCCGTGACGCCGAGACCTGGTTCTCCGCCTTCGCCTGCGGCGGCGCAGTGAACGGCAGGCGCCTGCTGAAGCCGGAGACGGTCGAGGAGATGCTGAGCCCACGCGTTGCCGTGCGGCGCAACGGCATCCATCCGCAGCGCTGGGCCAGCCGATACGAGGCGAACTTCGTCAGCTATGGCCTCGGCTGGTATGCGCACGACTTCGCCGGCCGGCGCATCAACGAGCATACGGGCGCGCTCGAAGGCTTCCTCGTGCTGGGATGCTCGGTTCCCTCGGAGCGGGTCGCGGTCGTCATCTACACCAACCAGCACCAGTCGGCGGCGATCAATCCGCTCCGCTACCTGCTGCTGGCTCATGCTTTCGGCATCGAGCAGAAGGACTGGGATGCGCGTTTCAAGGCCTTCGCCGGCGAGGCCAGGCGCGCGCCGCAGATGATCGCCGGCGAACCCTATTTCTGGCGTCCGCTGGGCAAGGTCGAGGGCACGAAGCCGAGCCAGCCGCTCGCCGGCTACGCCGGCGACTACGTCCATCCGGGATACGGTACGGTGCCGGTCAGGGTCGAGAATGGCCGCATGAGCATCGACATCATCGGAAACCCTTGCGATGCCGAGCACTGGCATCGCGAGCTGTTCCGCGCGGTGCCCCGGGATCCTGCGATCCGCTCGTATCATTCGCAGATCTTCTTCCGGTTCGAGCCGGACGCGACTGGCAAGCTTGACCGGCTCGACATTCCGACCGTCGCCCGCTTTACGCGGATCTGACGTCCGGGGCCTTTGCCGGCCCCCCTGACGGGCGTGGTATGGTTTCCGGCCGGACCGGCCGCCTCCACCGGGCCTGGCGGGAGACCAAGGGCGAATGGCTCTTCGGCGTATGCTCGGCTCTGTGTCGTGGCGGGCACTGGTCGCGGTGCTTGGCGGAGTTGCCGCGACCTTGCTTCTCGTCTTCGCTCTCGAGTCCGTCATCGACCGGCGCGCCGAGGACCGGGCGCGTGGCGAGACCCTCAGGCTCGGTGATGTGCTCCGCTCCCAGATGGAGCAGGACCTCACCGCGACGATCCTGCTGCAGAAGGGACTGGCGGCGCAGTTCGCGACCAATCCAGAGATGGCGCCTGCCGACTTCGAGGCTTTCGCGCGCGACCTCATGGTCGGCGCACGTCATGTGAGGAACCTCGGCTTCTCGCGCGGCACGGTGATCGCCGACGTGTTTCCGAGGTCCGGTAACGCCGCTGCGATAGGAACGGACTATCGGACGCTCGCCGACCAGTGGCCCGCGATCGAGCGGGCGATCGCCTCGCGGGCGAGCCTGCTGACCGGGCCGGTCAAGCTGATCCAGGGTGGCACCGGGCTGATAGGGCGCACCCCGGTGTTCCGCTCGCCGCCGTCGGGGCCGCCGGGGAGTGGCGAGTTCCTCGGCGTCGTCAGCGTGGTCATCAGCCTGGACAGCCTGTTGGCGCGTCTCAACATCACTCAGATCGAGAAAAGCCATCGCATCGCCCTTCGCGGCGTCGACGGCCAGGGTGCCGGCGGCGCCGTCTTCTACGGCGACCCATCGCTGTTCGCGGGTGACGCGATCCTGCTTGGTGTCGTGCTTCCGGGCGGAACCTGGCAACTCGCGATCGCCCCGAAGCCTGGCGGCGGGCTGCCGCCAGAACTGCTGGCGGCCCGCTGGCTCGGGATCGCCGCTGCCCTGCTCGCAGGCCTTGCGGCATTCCTGCTGGTTCGCTACGTCGAGCAGGGGCGACGAGCCCGTCGCCGTGTCGCGGAGAGCGAGGAGCGTTTCCGCGATTTCGCCGAGAGCTCGGCCGACTGGTTCTGGGAAACCGGTCCCGATCACCGGTTCGTCTGGATGTCGGTGCAGGCGGAAGGCGTGCTCGGCCGTCCGGTCGAGTCGGTCATCGGCCAGCATTGCGTCGACTTCGCCGGTGGCGAGCATTCGGATCGGCTCTGGCAGCAGCATCTCCAGGATCTCGATGCCCGCCGTGCCTTCCGCGACTTCGTCTTCCCTGCCGATACGGTGCGGGGTCGGCTCTGGATCCGCGCCAGCGGCGTGCCGGTCATGGCCGCCGACGGCAGCTTCCTCGGATATCGCGGTTCGGCGTCAGACATCACCGAGCGTGAGGGCGAGCGGGCAAGGCTCGCCAAGGCTCTGCACGAGGCGGAAGCGGCCAACCAGGCGAAGTCGTCCTTCCTGGCGCAGATGAGCCACGAGCTTCGGACACCGCTCAACGCCATCATCGGATTCGCCGAGCTGATATCCGGCCAGCATCTCGGGCCGGCCGCCACCGAGCGCTATCGCGCTTACGCGGGAGATATCCTCGCCAGCGGCCGCCATCTTCTGTCTCTGGTCAACGATCTGCTCGACATCGGGCGCATCGAATCCGGCGCGCTCCGGATCCGGTCGGAGGAGGTCGCCCTGCCGGCGCTCACCGCCGACGCCGTCAGCATGATCGCGCCGTCGGCGGAGAAGGCCGGGTTGTCTCTCGACGTCGACATGCCAGACCTGCCGAAGCTGGAGGCGGATCCCAGGGCGCTGATGCAGATCCTGGCCAACCTCTTGACCAACGCCGTCAAGTTCACGCCTCCGGGCGGCAGGATCCGCATCGCGGGCAAGCTGGAAGAGGCCGGCGCGATCCTCCTATCCGTCGCCGACACCGGTGTCGGCATCGATCCGGATGACCTCGCCCGCGTGCTCCAGCCCTTCGAGCAGGTGGAAAGCACCCTCGTCAGGACGCGCGGCGGCGCCGGCCTCGGCCTGCCGATCGCGAAGGGGCTGATGCAGCTGCACGGCGGCACGCTGACAATCGAAAGCTGGCTCGGCGGCGGGACCATCGTCACCTGCCGGTTCCCGCCGTCGCGGATCCGGCGAAGCCGTGCGCGCCTGCTCGCGACCTGAGCGTCAGTCGCCGCGTGGCGGCGGCGCCTCGCCCATGTCCCAGAAGAGCCCGGTCATGATTGCGAGGCCCTCGCGCAGCAGCGGCTCCAGCACGTGCTCGTTGGGCGCATGCTGAGAGCAGGCGGCATAGGAGTGCGGGACCCAGATGGTCGGCATGCCGAGCGTGTCGGCGAAGCAGTCGTTGGGCAGCGATCCGCCGAGATTGGGAAGCACCGCCGGCTTGGTCCCGGTCGTTCTTTCAAGCGATGCCGCCGCCCAGCGCGCCGCCGGATGGTCCGGGTCGACACGGGTCGCATGCATGATCACTTCCTTGGATGCCTTGACCTCGACCATCTGGAAACCGTGAGCGTCCAGGTGGCGGCGGATCGCGGGCAGGAAAGTCTTCGGGTCGCGGTCGACGGTGAAGCGGATCTGGCAATGGGCGTTCGCGGCCGGCGGCACGGCGTTCA
>CAZDGR010000329.1:0-5277 GCA_964504845.1 uncultured Rhizobium sp.
GAAGCGCTATCCGGTGCTCGACCTGATCTATCCCGGCCCGCAGCGCACGCAGACGCCGAACCAGTCCTTCACCGCCGACGGCAACGGCATGCGGCAGTTCCTGTTCCCGCGGGCCTTCGCCGAGCTCGGCCTTATCGTCGTCACCATCGACGGCCGCGGCACGCCTCTCCGCTCCAAGGCGTTCCACGATCACTGGTACGGCAGGATGGAGACGGCGGGCGGGCTCGAGGACCACATGGCGGGCCTGAGGCAGCTGGCGAAGGACCGGCCCTACATGGACCTCTCCCGCGTCGGCATCACCGGGCACTCCGGCGGCGGCTTCGCCTCCACCCGCGCCCTCTTCCTCTATCCTGAGTTCTTCAAGGTCGCGGCTTCGTCCTCGGGCAATCACGACCAGCGGGGATACAGCCAGGGCTGGGGCGAGAAGTACCAGGGCCTGGAGTCCGAGGGCGCGTCATACGAGGCCCAGGTCAACGCCAGCATCGCGCACAGGATGCAGGGCAAGCTGTTCCTCTCCTACGCCGACATGGACGACAACGTGGCGCCGGCGCTGACGCTCCAGGTCTGCGATGCCCTGATCAAGGCGAACAAGGACTTCGAGCTGCTGGTCATGACGAACCACAACCATCTCTCGATCTATCGCGACGGCTATTTCTTCCGGCGCACCTTCGAGTTCTTCCTGCGTGAGCTCGTCGGCGTCGAGGTCGAGCCCGGCTACAAGCTCAAGGGCCAGGGGGATACGACGACCTGAGGAAGGCCCGCATGTGGAAGGCGGCCTGCGCCGGCGCGTAGCGATGCCCGGCGCCCACGGGGCAGGCGACGCGGGCAAGGCAACCGCCGGACATGCACTCGGAGCCGGCCGGCGCCGCGACATGCGTGCGGCAGCCGGCCACGTCGTAGCCGGCATTTGAGAAGGCCGATACCGGACAGGTCGTGAGGCACGGCTTCTCCGCGCAGGTCGAGCACGGGCTGGCGCGATCAGGCATCGCCGGCAGCTCAAGCCGCTCCCGGAAGGCGAGCGCGCCGCGATAGCTGTGCCAGAGCCCCCAGTCCGGGTGGATCAGGATGCCGAGCGGCGAGACCGAGACCGGTTCCGCCCTCATCGCCCAGCGCTGGAACGGCAGCCAAGGCGGACCGGCGAAGGGATAGAGCGCGGTCGCGCCGAGATCCGTCGCCATCGCGTCGATCGTCCGCTTCGACCAGCGGTCGAGCGGGTTGCGCTCGCCGTCCGCCGCTTCGGCAGACGAGGCGAAGACGTCCCAGAACTCGCCGCCGATCCAGCCGAGCAGCGCGATCGTCGCCGCTGGAAGCGCATCGTCCGGCGCGACGTGAAAGGCGCCGCGCAACCGGAGCCCGGCCTTGCCGGCGCGCTCGGCGACGCGGTCTAAGGTCAGTCCGGCCAGCGGAGCAGGCGCTCGAAGCGCCGGGCCTTGCGCTCGGCGTGGCTGTACTGCTGCGGGCGGTTGCGCTTGCGCGCCTCGCCGAGCTCATGGACGACGCGGTCGGCAACCACCTCAGCCTCGCCCGGATGCAGGTTGCAGGGATCGAGCTGGAAAAAGCCCTGCTCGGCCTCGTGGTCGCGAACGATCACCGGCGGGTTTCCGGCCGCGAGCTGGTCGGCGAGCTCCCAGGCGGTGATCCGCGCCTTCTCCGGATCGACCGCGAGCATCAGCCGGTCGAGCGGGTTGTTGGTCGGGTCGGGGATGATCGTCGCGGTCACGCCCTCGATGCCGGCGAAGCGCCTGACCCAGAGATCGAGGTAGCTCTTCTCGGTCCTGCGGATGCCGGCGTGATCGCGCTTCTCCCAGGCCTCCAGCGCGGCGATGGTGCCGGCGATGCTCTCCTTCCCGACCTTCATGCCGCGGCCGATGCCGGAGTTCTGCAGGAAGGTCGAGCGCACCAGGCTCTTCTTGCCGCCGACGATGCCGGCGGTGGGTCCGCCCAGGAACTTGTGCGCGCTGTAGATCACCAGGTCGGCGCCGGCGGCGTGGAAGCCCCTGAGATCGTATTCGGACGCCAGGTCGGCGACGACCGGCACGCCGTGGTCGTGCGCGACGCGGGCGAAGACGTCCAAGGGCATCTGGCCGTACTGCACCGTGTGGTGCGAGACGACGTAGAGCGCCGCCGCGGTCTTCTCGGTGATCTTGGACGCCAGCTGATAGGCGCGGGCGTCGGTGACGTTGCCGACCGGCACGCAGGTGGCGCCGGCGAGCCGGATCGCCTGCTCGATCGGCGCGCCGTAGCCGGTCATGTGACCCATCTGGATCACGACCTCGTTCCGCATCCCGGTGGCGTCGGGAAGCTGCTCGATCTTGGCGAGGTCCGGCCCGGTCATGCAGCCGGCGATCGCCAGCGTGATGCCGGCGGAAGCCGAGGCGGTGACGAATCCGGCCTCGGATCCGGTGAGCCTGGCGATCGCCGCACTCGCCTTCCGGTGCAGGTCGTTGACCTCGACCCATTCCGGCAGCACCTCGCTCGCGACCTTGACCGCCTCGGGCACCACGATCGAAGCGCCGAGCGCGGTCATCGTGCCGGAGACGTTGATGATCGGGCGAAGGCCGAGGCGCGAACGTACGTCGGAACGCTTGGACATGGGTCAGTGCTTCATCTCGATACGGGCCAGGAAGGACTTGAGCCGCTCGTTGCTGGCGGCGTTCGCCAGGACCTCGCGCGAGGGGCCTTCGACCACGACCCGGCCCTCGTCCATGAAGACGATGCGGGAGCCCACGTCGCGGGCGAAGGTCATCTCGTGGGTGACGACGATCATCGTCATGCCGTCGCGCGCCAGGCCCTGGACCACCGACAGCACCTCGCCGACCAGCTCGGGATCGAGCGCCGAGGTGATCTCGTCGAGCAGAAGCACCTTCGGTCCCATCGCCACGGCACGGGCGATGCCGACCCGCTGCTGCTGGCCGCCGGAGAGCTGGCTCGGCAGGTTCTGGAGCTTGTCGGCGAGGCCGACCCGGGTCAGCCAGTGGGTGGCGCGGTCCTTCGCCTCGGCCTTCGCGATGCCGCGGACCTTGGTCAGGCCCAGCATGACGTTCTCGAGCGCGGACAGGTGCGGGAAAAGGTTGAACAGCTGGAACACCATGCCGATATCGGCGCGGATCGGGGCCAGCGCCCGCTCCGACCGGCGCTTGCGGTTGTCGTCGTAGCCGACCTCGATGCCGTCGACCCTGATGGAGCCGTCGTCATAGGACTCGAGCAGGTTGATGCAGCGGAGCAACGTGGTCTTTCCGCTGCCGGAAGGCCCGATCACGCAGACCGCCTCGCCCTTGGCGACGTCGAGATCGACGCCATCGAGGACGCGAAGGCTCCCGAAGGACTTCCTGAGGCCGCGGATCTGGACGAGGGGCTGGGGCACCGGCTACTCCCGGATATAGGCGAAGCGCGCCTCGAGTTGGCGGCTGGCCAGGCTCAGGCTGTAGTTGATGATGAAGTACATGGCGGCGGCGAGCAGGTACATCGGCAGCGGATCGTAGGTGCGCCCGATCACCTGCTGGGTCGCGAGCGTCAGGTCGACGATGCCGGCAAGCGAGACCAGCGCCGAGCCCTTGACCGCATCGGCGACGGCGTTGATCCAGGGCGGCAGGAAGCGGCGCACCGCCTGCGGCATGATCACGTACTGGAGCCGCTGGCGGAAGGTGAGGCCGATCGCCTTGCCGGCATCGGTCTGGCCGAAATGGATCGACTGGATGGCACCACGGGCGATCTCGGCGACATGCGCGGTCTTGAACGCGGCGAGCGCGATCACCGCCGAGGCGTAGTTGCCGAAATCGATGCCGACCAGCGGCAGGCCGTAGATGATCAGGAAGATCAGCACGATCAGCGGCGTCCCGCGCAGGATGTCGGAATAGACCCGGATCGGCCAGGCGATCCACCACCGCCCGTAGACGAGCCCGACGCCGAACAGGACGCCCGAGACCAGCGAGGAGGCCACGACCAGGCCGGAGACGGCGAGCGTGACCAGCAGGCCCTGCCAGAGGAACGGCAGCGTGTTGGCGAGGAACGGGATCATCGACGCACCAGCGAGAAGCGGCGTTCCAGGATCCTGAGCCCGTAGAGCAGCGCGTAGCAGGTGACGAGGTACATCGGCCAGACCACCAGCCAGACCTCGATCACCCGGAAGGTATTGGTCTTGATCCAGTTGGCGCCGTAGGTGAGCTCCGGCACAGCGATCACGTAGGCGAGCGAGGTATCCTTGAACAAGGACACATAGACGTTGGAGAGCGACGGCAGCACGATGCGGAACATCATCGGCGCGCGTACGTAGAGGAAGCGCTGCCAGGGCGTGAGCCCGATCGACTTGCCGGCGTCGATCAGGCCCTTCGGGATCGCGTCAAGCCCGGCGCGAAACACCTCGACCAGGTAGGCGCCGGAGTAGATCGCCAAGGTCGCGACGAAGCTGGTCTTCGCATCGTAGGCGAAGCCGCCGGCCGACGGGATGCCGTAGAAGACGAGATAGACCAGCAGCAGCAGCGGCACGTTGCGGATGAACTCGACATAGGCCGAGACCGCGGTCTTGGTCAGCCGGCCGCCGCCGGTATAGGCGAGCGCCAGCGCCAGACCGATCACCATGCCGATCAGGATCGAGACCAGCGCGATCTCGAGCGAGAGGACGAGCCCCCAATAGAGCTTGTCGGCGTAGCGCCAGACGAAGTTGAAGTTGAAGTGATAGACCAAGGGCGGGTGCCTGCGGCGAGCCGGTCCCTCCCCCGCGAAGGGGGAGGGGGATAGGAGGCGGCTCTTACGTCGGCTGGATCAGATCGTCGGGAAGCCGGGCACGCGGCGCGGCGGCTTGGAGGCGAAGAAGTCCTCGAAGGCCTGGTCGTAGAGGTCGGTCTGGTGGCCGTGCATGTTGACGTTGAAGCAGGTGTTGACGAACTGCAGCCAGTCGGGATCGCCTTGGCGCATCGCCGCCGAGTAGATCTGTGTGTCGTAGTGATAGCCCGAGTCGAGGTACTTGTCGGGGTTCCGCTTCACCAGCCAGCCGACGGTCGAGAGGTCGATCACCGCCGCGTCCGAACGGCCGGAATCGAGCGCCTGGATCGCGTTCGCCTGGGTGTCGAGCTGAAGCACCTGCGCCTGCGGCAGCGCCTTTGCCACCAGCTTGTCGGCATCGACGTTCTGCAGCACCGAGGCCTTGGCGTCCTTGCCGGCGGCGGTGAGCTGCTGGTGCGTCTTGAAGCGGCCCTTGGATGAGGTCAGCAACGCCACGCCCTCGATGTAGTAGGGGCGCGAGAACCGCACCGCCTCGCGGCGGTCGGGCGTGACCTC
>CAZDGR010000330.1:0-5274 GCA_964504845.1 uncultured Rhizobium sp.
ACCCGTACGCGCGCCTTTCGCGAGCGATTGCGTCAGGCCGGTCGGGTTGGCCTTGCCGTCGCCGGGAAGCCAGACCGCGCCGACGAGGTCGTCTGTCCGCATCAGCGGCCACAGCTTTCCGGCCTCGTTGGGCGAGACGAGGTGAGCCTCGACGCCGAAGCTGCGCGCGGTCGCGACGTTGCGCTTCAGGAGCGTCATCCGCTCCGGCGTGCGCGCGACCGTGACGGCGCCGCATTCCTTCCAGCCGGTCGCCGCACCGGTCTCGGCTTCGAGCTTCGAATAGAGCTCGATGCCGTAGCGGCTCATTCGCGTCATCGATCGCGTGCCGCGCAGCTGGCCGATCAGACCGGCGGCATGCCAGGTCGTCCCCGAGGTGAGCCGTCCCTTCTCGAGCAGCAGCACGTCGGTCCAGCCGAGCTTGGTCAGGTGATAAGCGACGCTGCATCCGACGATGCCGCCGCCGACGATGACGACACGGGCGTGGGAGGGGAGCGGGAACATGGAGGCCATTAGGTGCGGATTCCGGCGATCAGGCAACCGGACATCGCTCTTGCGCTTGATGGGCGGTGACGCTCCTATGCGTCCCATGCACTCCTCGATCGCCTTCAGCCTCGCGGCCGTGGTCGCGCTCCTGCCGGCTGCCGTCATCGGCTGGTTCGGGCGCGCTCGCAATGGGATCTGGTGGGCGGCGATGGCGCTGGCCGTCACCGGCACCGGCGCCTGGGCCCTCGCGCAGATCGAGGACGCCTGGCATGCGGGTCTATCGGTTGCGCTCTGGGTCACAATCGCCGCGTCGACGGCGCTGTTCGCGGCGCTGGCGGCCGCTTCCCGCGAGGCCTGGCGCCTGACGCCGCTGCTGTTCTCCTATCTCGCGGTCCTTGCCGCGCTGGCGACGGTCTGGCAGGCCACACCGGAGCCGCGCGTCCCCGGGCCATACAGCTCCTGGGTGATCGTCCATATCGTCGTCTCGGTGGCCACATACGCGCTGGTGACGATCGCCGGCGTCGCGGGCCTGGCCGTCGCCCTCCAGGAGCAGGCGCTCAAGGCCAAGCGGCCGACGGCGATCAGCCGGCGGCTGCCCTCGGTCGCGGAGGCCGAAAGCCTCGAGGTCGGCCTTCTCTCGGCCGCTGAGGCCGTCCTCGGCCTCGGTGTCCTGACCGGGATCGCCGCGAACTATCTGGCGACCGGCCGGCTGGTCGCCATTGACCACAAGACGGTGCTGTCGTTTGCGGCCTTTCTGGTGATCGGAGCCCTGCTGTTCGCTCACAATAGAGTGGGGTTGCGCGGCAGGCGGGCCGCCCGGATCGCACTATTCGCGTGGCTTTTGCTGACCTTGGCTTATCCGGGGGTGAAATTCGTCAGCTCGGTCCTGCTGGCGAATCGTGCTGCGGCGCAGCAAAGTTCTTGCGTGGTCGAGGGCCCGACGCTAGCCTGACCAAATCCTGAGCATCTAAGGTTTCTGCCTAAATGTTAGGCATAAATATCGGCCCGGTTCGCCTCGAGGATCCGGTGATCCTCGCCCCGTTGTCCGGGGTCACGGATATGCCCTTCCGCCGCGTGGTCAAGCAATGCGGCGCCGGCCTCGTCGTTTCCGAGATGATCGCCAGCGAGGCGATGGTCCGCGAGAGCCGAAAGACCATGCTGATGGTCAAGCGCGCTGAGGGTCAGGGGCCCATGTCGGTCCAGCTCGCCGGCTGCGAGCCTCATGTCATGGCGGAGGCCGCACGCCTCAACGAGGACCTCGGCGCCGACATCATCGACATCAACATGGGCTGCCCGGTGAAGAAGGTCGTGAATGGCTACGCCGGCTCGGCGCTCATGCGCGAAGAGGACAAGGCCCAGCGCATCATCGAGGCGACCGTCAACGCCGTGAAACTGCCGGTCACGTTGAAGATGCGGACGGGCTGGGACCACGACAGCCGCAACGCGCCGAAGCTCGCCAAGATCGCCGAGAACGCCGGCATCAAGATGGTGACGATCCACGGCCGCACCCGTTGCCAGATGTACGAGGGCGACGCGGACTGGGCCTTTGTCCGCCAAGTGAAGGAAGCGGTGAGGATCCCGGTGATCGTCAACGGCGACATCACCACGCTCGAAGCGGCCGAACAGGCCCTCGAGCAGTCAGGCGCCGACGGCGTGATGATCGGGCGCGGCACCTATGGCCGTCCGTGGTTCATTCATCAGGCGACGCAGTATCTCCGGAGCGGCGTCCGGCTTCCCGACCCGTCGCTGGAGCGGCAGCTCCAGATCATGATCGAGCACGTCGAGGCGATGCTCGATCACTACGGCACGCAGACCGGCATCAAGATCGCGCGCAAGCACATCGGCTGGTACTCGAAGGGCCTGCCCGGCTCGGCCGAGTTCCGTTCCGAGGTCAACCGCTCGATGGAGCCGGCCGAGGTCTTCGCCATGGTCCGCCGCTTCTACGAGCCGATGCTGGATCGGGTGGCGGCATGAAGGCGACGGCGCTCCGCCAGCGCAGGATGCCGGATCCGGACGGCTCCTCGCTCCTCAACGCGCTGCCGCATCCGGTCCTCGCGGTCGACGGCGACAACCGGCTGCGCATGGCGAACCTCGCGGCCGAGCAATTCCTGGCGGCAAGCTGGTCGACGCTCGCCGGACGCTCGATTGCCGATTTCCTTCCGGTCGGAAGCCCGATCCTCGGCCTGATCGAGCAGGTGCGCGAGATCGGCGGCAGCGTGTCCGAGTACGGCCTCTCGATCGAGACGCCCAGGATCAAGAGCCATGTCGTGACCGCTGAGATCGCGGCGATGGCCGAGCATCCGGGATGGGTTGCGATCTCGCTGCACGAACGCTCGATCGCGCTCAAGATCGACCGTCAGCTTGTCCATCGCGGTGCCGCGCGCTCGCTTACGGCGATGGCTGCGATGCTGGCGCACGAAGTGAAGAACCCGCTGTCCGGGATCCGCGGTGCAGCGCAGCTGCTCGAGCAGGGCGCCAGCCCGAACGACCAGACGCTGACGCAGCTGATCTGCGACGAGACCGATCGAATCTGCGCGCTGGTCGACCGCATGGAGGCTTTCTCCGACGGCCGGCCGGTCCTGCGCGGGCCGGTCAACATCCATCGCGTGCTGGAGCATGTGAAGCGCCTCGCCGAAGCCGGCTTCGGCCGCAACGTCCGCTTCGTCGAGCGCTACGATCCGTCGCTGCCACCGGCGCTCGGCAACCGCGACCAGCTGATCCAGGTGTTCCTCAACCTGGTCAAGAACGCGGCCGAGGTGGTTCCGCCAGGCGAGGGCGAGATCGTGCTGCAGACCGCCTACAAGCACGGCGTCCGTCTCGCGGTGCCGGGCGGCGCCGCGCCACTCCGATTGCCGCTGGTGGTCTCGGTTCAGGACAATGGCGGCGGCATTCCCGAGGATATCCGCCCGCATCTGTTCGACCCGTTCGTCACCACCAAGGTCAACGGCACCGGCCTCGGCCTGGCGCTGGTCGCCAAGATCATTGGTGACCATGGCGGCGTGATCGAGTTCGACAGCCACAACGGCCGCACCGTCTTTCGCGTGCTGCTGCCGGTGGCGACAGGCGGCGAGGAAGTGGACGACGCATGAGCGAGGCGGCCCGCACCATCCTGGTCGCCGACGACGATCGTGCCATCCGCACGGTGCTGACCCAGGCGCTGGCACGCCTCGGCCACGACGTGCGTGCGACCGGCAACACCGCGACGCTCTGGCGCTGGATCGAGGACGGCGACGGCGACCTGGTGATTACCGACGTGCTGATGCCCGACGGCAACGGCCTCGATCTGCTGCCACGGATCAGGAAGCAGCGGCCGGAGCTGCGCGTCGTCGTGATGAGCGCGCAGAACACTCTGCTGACGGCGGTCAAGGCGACTGAGCGCGGCGCCTTCGAATACCTGCCGAAGCCGTTCGACCTGAACGAGCTGGTCCAGGTCGTGCGCCGGGCGCTGTCCGAGCCGTCGTCGCGAACGACGACCGAGCGGCTGGATGAGGGTGAGGAGCGCCTGCCGCTGATCGGCCGCTCGCCGGCGATGCAAGAGATCTACCGCGTGCTGGCGCGCCTGATGGGGACCGACCTCACGGTCACCATCACCGGCGAGTCTGGTACCGGCAAGGAGCTGGTGGCGCGCGCGCTGCACGACTACGGCAAGCGCCGCGGCGGACCGTTCGTCGCCGTCAACATGGCGGCGATCCCGCGCGAGCTGATCGAGAGCGAGTTGTTCGGGCACGAGCGCGGCGCCTTCACCGGCGCGGTCCAGCGCACCACCGGCCGCTTTGAGCAGGCCCAGGGCGGCACGCTGTTCCTTGACGAGATTGGCGACATGCCGCCGGACGCGCAGACGCGGCTGCTTCGCGTGCTGCAGCAGGGCGAGTACACGACCGTCGGCGGCCGAACCGCGATTCGCTCGGACGTTCGCATCATCGCCGCTACCCATCGCGACCTCCGTCAGCTGATCCGCCAGGGCCTGTTCCGCGAGGACCTCTACTATCGGCTCAACGTCGTGCCGATCCGGCTGCCGCCGCTGCGCGAGCGGAGCGAGGATATCCCGGAGCTGGTCGGCCACTACCTGAACCTGGCCACGTCCGAAGGCTTGCCGACCAAGACCGTCGACGAGGCGGCAATGGAGCGGCTCAAGCGTTACCGTTGGCCCGGCAACGTGCGCGAACTCGAGAACCTGGTGCGCCGTCTTGCTGCGCTTTATACCGAGCCGGTGATCGGCCTCGACATCATCGACATGGAGCTGTCGGAACCGGCGATGTCGCCGGAGCCGCGCGGTGCGCCCGACGGCGAGAGCCTGACCCAAGCGGTAGAGCGCCATCTTCGCGACTTCTTCGACGCGCACAAGGATGGCCTTCCGGCCTCCGGCCTCTACGATCGCGTGCTGCGCGAGGTCGAGCGGCCGTTGATCTCGCTGTCGCTGCTGGCGACCCGCGGCAACCAGATCCGCGCCGCCGAGCTGCTGGGGCTAAACCGCAATACGCTGCGCAAGAAGATCCGCGAGCTCGATATCCAGGTGATTCGCGGCATGAAAGCCTAAGCTGCCTTTGCCGCCTGGCGTGCCCGCACCGTCTCGCGGTGCAGGATATAGAGGCCGCTGGAGGCGATGATCGCGACGCCGATCAGCATCGTCGCCGACGCCGTCTCGCCGAAAATGAAATAGCCGAAGCTCAGGCTGAAGAAGACCGCCGTGTACTCGAAGGGTGCCAACAGAGAAACTTGGCCCCATCGAAAGGCCTCGACCATCACGTACTGCGCGCTGCCGCCGAGAAGGCCGATCAGGATCAGCAGCAG
>CAZDGR010000331.1:0-5237 GCA_964504845.1 uncultured Rhizobium sp.
GCGGCGCTGCCGCCGGATGCCTACGAGTTCCAGTGCCAGATCGGCGGACGCCGGGTCGATTGCCTGCTCAGGCTCCCGAACCCTCCGGGCCCTATCGCGATCGACGCCAAGTTTCCGCTGGAGGCCTATCGCTCGCTGGTTGCAGCGGCCGACGACGTGCAGCGGACGCTGGCGCGCAAGCAGCTGGCAGCGGATGTGATGGTCCATGTCCGCGCCATCCGTGAGCGCTACATCGTCGCCGGCGAGACCGCGGAATCGGCGCTGCTGTTCCTGCCGAGCGAGGCGGTCTACGCCGAGCTGCACGCGAACCTGCCGGAGGTGGTGCAGGAATCCTACTCGCACCGCGTCTGGATCGTCTCGCCGACGACGCTGATGGCGACGCTGAACACGGTGCGCGCGGTGCTTCGTGACGCCCGCATGCGCGAGCAGGCGCACCTGATCCAGAAGGAAGTGCAGGTCCTGCTTCAGGACGTCGAGCGGCTGGACGACCGGGTCGGCAAGCTGCAGCGGCACTTCGACCAGTCGCTCGAAGACATCAGGCAGATCCGTGTCTCTACCGACAAGGTGACCAAGCGCGCGACGCGCATCGAGGAGGTGGATGTGGGACAATCCGAACAGACGCGGCTGACGCCGCCGGCGGCATGACGATGCGCCATCTTCTTGTCGCGGCCATGCTGCTGATGCCGATGACCGCTTCAGCCTTCGACCTCCAGGGACATCGCGGCGCCCGCGGGCTGCTGCCGGAGAACACGCTGCCGGCCTTCGCCCGGGCGCTGTCGCTCGGCGTCACGACGCTCGAGTTCGATGCCGGCGTCACCAAGGACGGCATCGTGATCGTCGCCCACGATCGCGGGCTCAATCCGGACATCGTCCGTGGCCCCGACGGCAACTGGCTTGCAGGGCACGGACCCAATGTCGTCGACCTGACCTTCGCCGAGCTGCAGCGCTACGACGTCGGCCGGATGAAGGCCGGCACCCGCTACGCCCAGGGATTCCCGGACCAGGTGCCGGTCGATGGTACCCGCATGCCGCGCGTCGCCGACGTCTTCGCGCTGGCGGCCAAGGCCGGCAACACCGCTGTGCGCTTCAACATCGAAACCAAGCTCTCGCCGACCGCGCCGGCCGAGACCCTGGCGCCCGAGCCCTTTGCCCGCGCGCTGATCGCCGAGATCAGGAAGGCCGGTGTCGCCTCGCGATCGACGATCCAGTCCTTCGACTGGCGGACACTGCAGGTCGTGCAGAAAGAGGCCCCGGAGATCGCGACGGTCTATCTGACGATCGCACGCGGCGGCGGCGACAACGTCCAGGTCGGCAAGCCCGGTGCTTCGCCCTGGACTGCCGGCTTCGACGTCGACGACCACGGCGGCTCGGCTCCCGCGACCGTCCATGCAGCCGGGGGCAAGATCTGGTCGCCTTTCTTCCAGGATCTCGACGAGGCGTCGTTCAAACGCGCGAAGGAGCTCGGCCTCGCGGTGGTACCCTGGACGGTCAACGATGAGCCGAACATGCGCCGGCTGGTCCAGATGGGCGTCGACGGGTTGATCAGCGACTATCCGGATCGCTTGCGGAAGGTTCTGAACGAGCTGGGCAAGGCGTTGCCGGCGCCGACGCCCGTCCAGCCGTGAGGCGGGCGGGCGAGCTGGTCGAGATCGCGCTCGCCAATCCTGCCAGCTCGGAGATCCTGAGGCGCCTTCCCGATCTCGGCCTGCCGGAGGCATTCCTCGTCGCGGGCTGCCTCTTCCAGGCGGTGTGGAACCGGCTGTCCGGCTGGCCGCCGGAACGGCATGTGAAGGACTACGACGTCTTCTATTTCGACGACCGGGACCTTTCCTGGGAAGCGGAGGATCGCGTGATCCGCCGCGCCAAGGACCTGTTCACCGATCTCGGCGTCGAGGTCGAGGTCAAGAACCAGGCGCGCGTCCATCTCTGGTATCGCCAGCGCTTCGGCGACGACTATCCGCAGCTCGCCTCGTCGTGCGACGGGATCGACCGCTACCTGATTCCCTGCACCTGCGTCGGCCTCAGCGCGGATCATTCGCTCTACGCGCCGAACGGGCTGGACGAGCTATGGGCGGGAACGCTTCGGATGAATCCGCTCAATCCGCAACCTGCCCGGTTCGTCGAGAAGGCGGAGAGCTATCGTGATCGCTGGCCTTGGCTCACGGTCGTCCGGCCTTGAAAGCGAAGGGCCCGATCCGTCGGATCGAGCCCTTCAAAGAACTTTTGGTGGAGCCGAGGAGGATCGAACTCCCGACCTTCGCATTGCGAACGCGACGCTCTCCCAGCTGAGCTACGGCCCCGCCTGGACCCGGGGTATAGGGAGGGCCCCCGGGCCTGTCAACTACTCGGCCGGCAGCGGCTGCTTCGGCCCGCGGAAGGTGCGCCTGAGCGACTGGATAGCGAGCCAAGCCGAGGCGATCAGCCAGGCGGTGAGTGCCAATCCCGGCGGTTCCGGCTGGGCGATGACCAGGATCAGCGACGAGACGCCCCAGACCGCGGTCGCCGCCAGCGTCAGCGGCCGGCCCTCCTGTACCCGCAGCGGATGCAGGAACTTGGCGGTCGAGAAGCTGGCGAGACCGAGGACGATCGTCACCGCCAGCGTCGTGATCTTCGGCGGGTCGAGCACGTAGACGTAGAGGGCCACCACGTTCCAGATCGCCGGGAATCCGACGAAGTAGTTGTCGTGGGTCTTCATCTCGACGTTGGCGAAGATGTAGAGCGATGTCGCAAGGATGAAGGCGGTCGCCGCCAACGCGAACGGCTCGGGGAAGAAGCCGAAGTGGTAGAGAAACACCGCCGGCACCACCACATAGCTGAGATAGTCGACGACGAGGTCGAGAACCGCGCCGTCGAAGCTGGGGATAAGTCGGCGGACCTCGAAGCGTCGCGCCAGAGGCCCGTCGAGGCCGTCGACGGCGAGGGCCAGGCCAAGCCAGAGGAGCGCTTCCTGCGCATTGCCCTTGAGGATGGCGACGAGAGACAGGAGCGAGATGACGACACCGCTCGCGGTCAGGGCGTGGACAGCCCAGGCGATGATTCGGCTGGTGCCGGGGGTCGGCATCGCGTTCTCCTTATGCGAACCTTCAAGGTTATGCGCGGACTGTCCGCCGGAGCGCAAGACGATTGGCGGTGGGCGATGGACTCGCCCATGATGTCAGGGATACGCAGGTAGGGTCATGACGGTTCCTTCACGAGTGAAGATGGTCGAGGTCGGCCCGCGCGACGGCCTCCAGAACGAGGCGCGGCCGGTGCCGGCGGCGATCAAGATCCGGCTGATCGAGATGCTGGCCGATGCCGGCCTCGCCGCGATCGAGGCCGGCGCGTTCGTGTCGCCGAAATGGGTTCCCCAGATGGCCGACACGGCGGATGTGCTGGCGGGGCTCTCTCCCCGACCCGGCGTTTCATATCCGGTGCTGGTGCCGAACATGACCGGCTTCGAGGCTGCGTCTGCCGCTGGCGTCCGCGAGATCGCGGTCTTCGGCGCCGCCTCCGAGAGCTTTTCCCGGCGCAACATCAACTGCTCGATCGACGAGAGCTTCCAGCGCTTCGCTCCGGTGGTCGAGGCGGCGAAGGCCGAGGGCATGAAGGTGCGGGGGTACATCAGCTGCGTGCTGGGATGTCCCTACGAAGGCGAGGTCCAGCCGAAGGCGGTTGCCGAGGTCGCCCGCCGCCTGCTCGAGGTGGGTTGCTACGAGATCTCGCTCGGCGACACCATCGGCGTCGGCACGCCTGCGAAGGCGCGGGCGATGCTGAAGGCCGTCGGCAAGGTCGTGCCGACGGAGAAGACCGCGGTGCACTTCCACGACACCTACGGCCAGGCGATCGCCAATATCCTGGCCTCGCTCGAGCTCGGCGTCGCGGTGATCGACTCCTCGGTCTCCGGCCTCGGCGGCTGCCCCTATGCGAAGGGCGCCTCGGGCAATGTGGCGAGCGAGGACGTGCTCTATCTCCTGAACGGGCTCGGCGTCGCGACCGGCGTCGACCTGAAGAAGCTCGCTGCCGCGGGCGCATTCATCTCCGGCCATATTGGTCGCGAGAGCGGCTCCAAGGTGGCGCGTGCGCTTGCCGGCAAGGTCGCGGCATGAGCGTCAACCTGGTCAAGATGTGCGTCGGCATCGACGATATCGACGAGCTTCGCTACTGGCAGGCCAAGCGGCTGAAGAGCGCGCCCGAGAAGAAGCTCCAGCACGTCACCCGTCACCGGCCCAAGCGCGAGGAGGAGCTGCTCGACGGCGGCTCGATCTACTGGATCATCAAGGGTCAGATCCGCGTCCGCCAGCGCGTGATCGGGCTCGAGGACCGGGTCAAGGAGGACGGCAAGCCGGCCTGCGGCCTCATCCTGGATCCGAAGCTGGTGCCGACCGATCTCCGCGCCATGCGCCCGATGCAGGGCTGGCGCTATCTCGAGGAAAAGGACGCGCCGCGCGACCTGAGGAAGGGCGACGACCTCGGCAACATGCCGCCGAAGCTCATCGCCGAACTGCGGGCGCTGGGGATCTTGTAGGGTTGCTTAGGGCTAGCGCCGGCTGCCGCCTGGGACCAGCGCCGGGGCGACGACGATGTCGACCTCGCCCGACGGCGCGATCCTGACCATCGCGATGCGCTCGCCGCGGGTGAAGGTGATCGCGGTCCGCCTGGCGCGGACGATCGCGGTCTCGAGCCATCCGAGCTTCGGCATCTCGGCCCGGTAGTACTGAGTCATCTGCGCGGCGGAATAGGCGGTCGTGACCACGACCTGGCCGTTCCAGTTGTCGTCCGGGCCGATGATCGCCGTGTCCTCGCGAACGATCCTGCCGTTCGGTGGGATCGGGATGTCGGGAATGCGGACGACGTCGGGCGGGATCACCGCCGAGGGCGGGCCGGAGCGGGCGGTGTTGGGGGTAAGCTGGGTCTCGGCGATGCTCTGCGCTCGCTCGCAGCCCGAGAGCAGGACCGCGGAGCCGATCAGCAGGAGAGCGAGAGCAGATCCGCGGTTCATCCGGCCGTCTTTTTGCCTGAAGGCAACCTATCATGCGCCCGTCGGGTGTCGACTCCCGTGGGGGTGTTTCCGGCGAATTTTGTACTTGCATGACCATGAGTGGGTGACTAAGTTACTCAGCCTCGGTTGCGGCTTGCCGTGACTGAGGCATCCCCATGGACGGGCTTGTGCTTAGGCGCGGGTAGGTCGCCGGGGATCGTTCGTTCGCTCTTTGACAAGTGGATATGAATGGAAGGGATGCGTGGGCGGCGGGCCTTTA
>CAZDGR010000332.1:0-5231 GCA_964504845.1 uncultured Rhizobium sp.
CGGGACGATGAACACCTGGAAGGCGTCCGCCGGGAACAGCGTGCGCAGGATGTGCGGGTCGAACCAGATATGGCCGATGAAGTCGACGCCGGCGAACGGGTAGACCACCGGCTTGCGATGATCGCGCCTGGGCGCGATCGCGCGGCGGGCGGCGGCGACGAAGGCGCCGATCTCCTGGTAGGTGACGCCGCGCGAATTGGCGAAGGACGGCGGCAACTCAGGCTAGCTCTCGCGCTTGGCGGGCACCGAGGCGAGCAGCGCGAGCCCGCCTGCGAAGAAGAGAAGGATCGTCGCCATGCCCCAGCGCTGGCTGCCGGTGGCGCGCGTCACCTCGGCGAGCAGCAGGGGCCCCAGGAACGCAGTCGCCTTGCCGGAGAGCGCCATCAGGCCGAACAGCTCGGCGCGCTTCGCTTCCGGCGCGTGCCTGGCCATCCAGGTGCGCGACGACGCCTGCACGGGGCCAAGGAAGAACCCGATCAGCAGCGCCGCGATCCAGAACACCGCCTTGGACTCGCTGACCAGCACCACCGCGCTGCAAAGGATCAGGCCGATCAGGCCGGCGGCGATCGTCGTCTTCGGCCCCACGCGGTCGTCGATCCAGCCGAAGGCGACGGCGCCGATCGCCGCGGTGACGTTGAGCGCGATGCCGAACTGGATCACCTCGGCGAAAGAGAAGCCGAAGGTGCCGGCGGCATAGATGCCGCCGAAGGCGAACAGCGTCGTGAGCCCGTCGATGTACAGCATGTTGGCGATCAGGAAGCGCCAGAGCTCGGGCTGCGCCCGCGCCTCGCGAAGCGTGCGGGCCAGCGTCGCGAGCCCGATCTTGAGCGCGGTCGCCGGCGGATAGCCGCGGCCGGGCGCGTCGGGCGTGAGGAACACGAAGGGCAGCATGAATGCCAAGTACCAGAGCGCCACCATCGGCGCGGTCGCGCGGATGTGGGCCGCCTCTTCCTTGCCGACACCGAACAGCGGCGTGTCGGTCTGCACGAACCCGACGAGCGCGAGCGCCAGACAGCCGAGCCCGCCGAGGTAGCCCACGCCCCAGCCCCAGCCCGAGAAGCGGCCGAGCCGCTCCGGCGGCACCAGGCCCGGCAGCATCGCGTTGTAGAAGACGATCGCGAACTCGGCGCTCAAGGTCGCGATCACGACGAGCGTCAGCGCCATCGGCACGTGGTCGGGCGACGGCTTCACCTGCCAGAGCCAGGCGGTCGCGGCGATGCAGAGAAGCGAGAACAGGATCGCCCACAGCTTCCGCCCGCGGCCCTGGTCGGCGATCGCGCCTAATGCCGGCGCCAGGATCGCGATCGCGAGCCCGGCGATCGAGGAGGCATGCCCCCATTGCGTCGTGCCGGCGGTCGGATCGGTCGCGACCGCCTCGGTGAAGTATGTGGCGAAGATGAAGGTGACGATGACGGTGAAGTAGGCCGAGTTCGCCCAGTCGAAGAGACACCATGCGGCGAGCGCGGGCTTCAAAGGGCGGGTCATGCGCGGGCGATCACGCCAGAGAAGCGATCGAAGAGCAACGACGGAGTCGAAGACAGCTTCGCGTCGTCATACCCCAGCCAGCTCGCCGAACCTCCGGTTCGCGACCGCCAGCATCGCGAGATCGACCGCAGGGGCGGCGCGCATCTCGGTCAGCACCTGGTCGATGCGCTCGACCGCCGGCTTGCGTCCGTCGACCCAGCTCTGGAGCTCGCCCGAGTCGGCGAGCACGCGGCGGGCGAGCGATGCCTGGTGGCCGTAGAGGTCGTCCAGAACCGCCGCCGCGGCCTGGCGCTGCCAGTCGGTCTGCGGCTTGAGCTGTGCCGCCTGGCTCTTGAGCCAGTCGAGGCCGAGGCGCTGGCCGAGGGCGTAGTAGACGCGGGCGACGGCCAGCGGATCGCCGCCGAGGCGGACGATGTCGGGCGCCGCCGCCAGCCAGTCGAGCTGCGCGACCGCATGTGCCAGCTCGCCGGGCACGCCGGCATCGGTCATCGCCTTGGCGGTCGCCTCCAGCGTCGTCCGATCGCTCTCCGGCAGCGCCTGGCCCAGGCCCTTGGTCAGCGCCTCGACGCCCGGACGGAACTCGGCCAGCGCATCGGCAATCGACAGCGGGTGCTTGCCGTTGTTGAGGAACCACAGGCTCGCCCGCTCGGAGAGCCGGCGGATCGCCTGGTGCATGCCGGTCTGAACGTCAGCGCCGACGCGGAGGTCGAGCGCCTGCACGGCCTCCCACATCGGCCCCAGCGAGAAGACGTCGCGGGCGATCAGGTAGGCGCGCGCGATCTCCGGCCAGGTGCAGCCCGTGCGGTCGGCGAGCGAGACGACGAAGCCGGGCCCCACCCGGTTGACCATCGCATTGGTGACGACGGTGGCGATGATCTCGCGCTTCAGCTTGTGCCGGCCGATCTCGGTCTTGAAGCGTTTCCGGAGCTCCTTCGGGAAATAGCTTTCGAGGTCAGGCGTCAGCACCGGATCGTCGGGAAGATCGGACGGCAGCAGCACGTTGTAGAGCGCCATCTTGGAGTAGGCCAGCAGCACCGCCAGCTCCGGCCGGGTGAGGCCGCGCGCCGACGCCTGACGCTCGGCGAGCTGGCCGTCGTTCGGCAGGAACTCGATGGCGCGATCCAGCAGCCCGATCTTCTCGAGCGCCCGCATCAGGCGGGTCTTGTCCTCGACGCCCTCGGAGCCTTCGGCCTCCGAGAGGGTCAGCGCGAGCGACTGGTTGATGTTGTCCTCGAGCACCAGCAGGCCGACTTCGTCGGTCATCGAGGCGAGCAGCTGGTCGCGCTGCTTGATCGTCATGTCGCCGTTGGCGCAGACGTCGCCGGTGAGGATCTTGATGTTGACCTCGTGGTCCGAGCAGTCGACGCCGGCCGAGTTGTCGATCGCGTCCGTGTTGAGGCGGACGCCGAGGAGTCCCGCCTCGATGCGGGCGCGCTGGGTCATGCCGAGATTGGCGCCTTCGCCGATCACCTTGGCGCGGATGTCCTTCGCCGTGACGCGGAGCGTGTCGTTGGCGCGGTCGCCGACCTCGGCGTTGGTCTCGGTGGTGGCGCGGATGAAGGTGCCGATGCCGCCGAAGAAGATCAGGTCGACCGGCATCTTCAGGATCGCCTGGATCAGCTCGGCCGGGGTCGCGGCGTCGCGATCGAGGCCGATCAGCTTCTTCATCTCGGGGCTGAGCCTGATCGACTTGGCCGAGCGTTCGAAGATGCCGCCGCCGGCGGAGATCAGCTTCGCGTCGTAATCCTTCCAGCTCGACCGCGGCAGATTGAAGAGACGCTCGCGCTCGGCGAAGCTCGATGCCGGGTCGGGCGTCGGATCGATGAAGATGTGCATGTGGTTGAAGGCGCAAACCAGCCTGGTCGCCTTCGAGCGCAGCATACCGTTGCCGAAAACGTCGCCCGCCATGTCGCCGATGCCGACGCAGTCGAACGGCTCGGTCTGGCAGTCGCGGCCCATCTCGCGGAAGTGGCGCTTGACGTTCTCCCACGCGCCGCGCGCGGTGATCGCCATCTTCTTGTGGTCGTAGCCCGCCGATCCGCCCGAGGCGAAGGCGTCGTCGAGCCAGAAGCCGTACTCGCGGCTGACGCCGTTGGCGATGTCGGAGAACGTCGCCGTGCCCTTGTCGGCGGCGACCACCAGGTAGGGGTCGTCCTGGTCGAGGCGGACGACGTCCTTCGGCGGCGTCAGCTTGCCGCCGACGGCATTGTCGGTGATGTCGAGCAGCCCGCGCATGAAGATGCGGTAGCACTCGATGCCTTCGGCGAGGAACGCCTCGCGGCCGCCTTCGGTCGGCGGGTTCTTGACGAAGAAGCCGCCTTTCGAGCCGACCGGCACGATGACGGCGTTCTTCACCATCTGCGCCTTCATCAGGCCCAGGATCTCGGTGCGGAAATCCTCGCGCCGGTCGGACCAGCGGATGCCGCCGCGGGCGACGCGGCCGCCGCGGAGATGCACCGCCTCGACCCGCGGCGAGTAGACCCAGATCTCCACCAGCGGGCGCGGCAGCGGCAGCTCGTCGACCTTCTGGCTGTCGAGCTTGAAGGAGACGTAGCTCTTCGGCTGCCCGTTGGCGGCCATCTGGAAGAAGTTGGTGCGCTGGGTCGAGCGGATCAGGTTGACGAAGCGCCTGAGGATGCGGTCCTGGTCGAGGTTGGTCACCGTATCGAGCGCATGCTCGATCTCGACCGCGATGCCGTTGGCACGGACCTCGGCGTCCTTGCGGTCGGCCGGATCGAAACGCGTCTTGAACAGCTTGACCAGCAGCCGGGTGATCTCCGGATGGTCGGAGAGCGCGTCCTCGACATAGGTCTGGCTGAAGGTGAAGCCGGTCTGGCGGAGATACTTGGCGTAGGCCCTGAGGATCACGACCTCGCGCCACACGAGTCCGGCGCCGAGGATCAGGCGGTTGAAGCCGTCGTTCTCGGTCTCGCCCGACCAGGCGCGGCGGAAGGCGTCGTGGAAAGCCTGCTTGACCCGGCTCACCGGCACCTGGCCGCCGATCCTGAGGCGCATCGAGAAGTCCTGGATCCAGACCTTCTCCTCGATCGCCTTCGGCTTCACCCGGAACGGGATCTCCTCCAGCACCTTCAGGCCCATGTTTTCCAGCATCGGCAGCACGTCGGAGAGCGGGATCGGGTTGCCGGGATTGAAGACCTTGAAGTGGACGTCGTCGCCCTCGGCATCGAGCGGCGTGTAGAGGTTCATCGCGATCTGCTTGGTCGCAAGCACCTCCTCGACGCGGTCGATGTCGGACACCGCCGCCTGGCCCGGGAAGCGCTCGCGATAGCCCGACGCGAAGGCATCGGCATAGCGATCCAGGATCGAGAGGCCCTTCTCCTCGCCCTTGGCCTCGATCAGCGCCTGGCTGAGATGGTCGCGCCACGAGCGCGCCGCCTCGATCAGCTTTGTCTCGATCGCCTTCGGCTCGATTTCGGGAAACTTGAGCTGATCGGTCTGGACGATGAAGTGCAGCCGTGCCAGGACCGAGTCCGAGATCTGCGTATAGAACTGCGTCACCGGGCCGCCGAGGCTCTGCTCGATGATCGTCTGGAAGCGCTGCCTGAGCTCGGTGTTGTAGATGTCGCGCGGTACGTAGACGAGCGCCGAGATGAAGCGCCGGAAGGTATCGGGCCTAAGGAACAGCGCGATCCGCTGGCGCTCCTGCAGGTGCAGGATGCCCATCGCCATGTCGAACAGCTGATCCTGGTCGACCTGCAGCAGCTCGTCGCGCGGGAAGGTCTCGA
>CAZDGR010000333.1:0-5223 GCA_964504845.1 uncultured Rhizobium sp.
GGCATGGTGCCGGGGCGGCGGCATCGGCTTCAAGAAGGTTAGCGCATTCGCGGAAGCCCTTGCCTTCAAGGGCCGTAGGTTTCCAATGGGCGCATGGCTCCGCCCAACATCCTGCTCATCACCTCCGACCAGCAGCGCGGCGACTGCTACGGCTTCGAAGGCCGCAAGGTGAAGACGCCGCATCTCGACCGCATGGCGGAGGAGGGGACGCGCTTCGCCGCCTGCATCACGCCCAACGTCGTCTGCCAGCCGTCGCGCGCCTCGATCCTAACCGGTCTCTTGCCGCGCGCGCACGGGGCCTGGGACAACGGCTTCGAGCTCGACGAGAAGATCGGCGCGGGCGGGTTCGCCGGCACCTTCGCCAGGGCCGGGTGGAAGACCGGCTTCATCGGCAAGGCGCATTTTTCGACCGTGCATACCTTCAAGCCGACCGGGCGGCCCGAGTGCCGCGCCAGCACGGTGAACTTCGGCCCCGACTGGCACGGCCCCTACATGGGCTTCGAGCATGTCGAGATCGTGCTCACCGGCCACAACTCGTTCCTGCCGCAGGAGCCGCCCGCCGGCCTTCACTACGAGCGCTGGTATCACCAGGGCGGGCGCGGCAAGCGGCTGAACGAGCTCTATGCGAAGAAGCTGCCGCCCGATGTCGGCGCGGCGCAGACCTTCAACTCAGGACTCCCGGTCGCCTTCCACAACTCGACCTGGGTCGGCGACCGCACGATCGAGTTCCTGAAACGCAACAGGGACGACCGCTTCATCGCCTGGGCGTCGTTCCCGGACCCGCATCATCCCTTCGATGCGCCGGAGCCGTGGTGCTACCTGCACCGCCCGGAAGAGGTCGACATCCCCGATCACCGCACGCTCGATCTCGACCGCCGGCCGTGGTGGCACCGCGCCAGCCTGGAAGGCACACCGGCGCTTGCAGATCCCGCCCTGCTCGCCTTCCGCCAGAAGCAGTCGCGGGTGCCGCCGCAGACCGACGAGCAGCTCCGCCACATGACGGCGAACTACTACGGCATGATCTCGCTGGTCGACCACAATGTCGGCCGCATCCTGCTGGCGCTGGAAGATCTGGGCCTTGCCGGGAGCACGATCGTCGTCTTCACCTCCGATCACGGCGACTGGCTCGGCGATCACGGCCTGATCCTGAAGGGGCCGATGCACTACGAGGGTCTGCTCCGCGTAGGCTGCGTGATGAAGGGGCCGGGAGTGCCGAAGGCCAAGGTGGTCCGCGACCCGGTCTCGACCCTCGACCTGCCGGCGACGTTCCACGACTTCGCCGGCGTGGCGCCGTCGCGCGATCTTCATTCGCGCTCGCTTCGGCGCGTGATGGACGGCGGCGAGAACCGCGACTTCGCCTACAACGAGTGGGATCTGCATCCGGCCCGCTGCGGCGTGGCGCTCAAGCTCCGCACCGTGCGAACGGCCACGCACAAGCTGACGCTTGAGATGGAGTCCGGCGCCGGCGAGCTCTACGACCTGTCAGCCGACCCGACCGAGATGGACAACCGCTTCGGCGATCCAGGCGTGGCGGCAATCCAGCGCGATCTCACCGACATGATCCGCAGCCGGCCTAACGACGTGAACATCACGCAGTTCGAGCCGGACGGGATGGCGTAAGAGGCGAGGTGCTTCGTGCCCCACTCCCGCGTACGACGCGGGAGAGGGAACTCGATCGCGCTGCTACTTCCTGTCCGTCGCCAGGTGGAACAGGCAGTCGCCGCGTTCGACGCGGCCGGGAACGCGCTTGCACAGCACCATGCCGTCGCGGCCGAAATAGGCCGGCACCGGCTCGCGCAGCGGGTTGTCGACGAACTGCACGACGCCCGCGACCTGGCCCTTCTTCACCATGGCGCCGAGATCGGCATGAGGCTCGAACAGGCCGGCATCGGGAGCGAAGCAGTAATAGTCGTCGCCGCCCACGTCCATCATGCGGGTCTTCGGCTTGTTCGTGGTGAGCTTGCTCTTAGGCTGGATCCCCATGTGCTCCATGACGCGGCGCACGCCGTCCTCGGCGAACTTCTTCGCATCGATGCCGACCATGCCGGCGCCGCCGAGCTCGGTGCCGAGCCGGAGCTTGCCGGCGCGCTCGGCCGCACCCGTCGAGGTGCGGTCGCCGCCGCCGGCGTTCACGTAGCCGACCGGAGCGCCGAAGGCCTCGGCGAGCGCGATCAGCTTCTCGGTGCGCTTCTTGTCCTTGCTGATCGCGACGAGAGCGCTCGGGATGTAGAGCAGGCTCGATCCGCCCGAATGCAGGTCGAGGATCACGTCGGCCCTGGAGACCAGCTCGGTCTCGATGAAGTGCGAGATCATCCAGGTCGGCGTGCCGTCCGGATCGCCGGGGAAGGTGCGGTTGAGGTTGCCCTGGTCGATCGGTGAGGTGCGCATGCCGGCCATCGCCGCGGGGAAGTTCGCCGCCGGCAGTACGATCACGCGCCCCTTGATGTCCTTGGGCTCCAGGTCGCGGATCAGCTTGGTGGTCGCGATCTGGCCCTCGTACTCGTCGCCGTGGTTGCCGGACATGGCCAGCAGCGTCGGGCCTTTGCCGTTCTTGATGCAGGCGATCGGGATCGCGATGTGGCCATAAGCCGAGCGGTGCACCGAGAACGGCAGCTTGAGCCAGCTCACCTGCTTGCCGTCGGCATCGAAATCGATCTCGCAGCCGATGCGGGTCTTGCCGCCGCCCATGCCGCCATTCGCCGTCGCGTTCAACGCCGCCATGTCGTTCGAGTCCTTCAGTTCTTCCTGACGTTCCAGAAATAGCGGACCGAGGAGTTCTGCACGCCCGTCAGGGTCGAGCGAAAGGCGGTCTGCGTGAACCACTGCCCATAGGTGAACCAGGTGCCGTGCTCGTAGAGCTTGCGATGCACCTCCTCCAGGAGCTTGCGTTGCTTGGCGGCGTCGGTTTCGCGTGTCCAGGCGTCGCGCAGGCGCTCGATCTCTGCATCGCAGGGCCAGCCGAACCACGCCTTGTCGCAGGCGGTCGAGGCCGGGTTGGTGAAGGGATCGCCGCCCGAGACGCCGGCGCCGGAGGTGAAGAAGATGTTCCAGCCGCCCTCGGCGGGCACCTTCTTGACCGCGCGGCGGGTCAGGACGCTGTTCCAGTCGGTCGGCTGCACGTCGGGGTTGGCGCCGATGCGCTTGAGCGAGTCGGCGAGCACGAGCGAGGCGGCGCTGAATATCGGAAAATCCGTCGCCTGCAGGATGACGATCGGCTCGCCCTTGTATCCGGCCTCGGCGAGGAGCTGCTTCGCCTTGGCGTCGCGCTCGGCGCGGGTGCCGGCCGTGTAGGGCTCGGAACCGACCGCGGTGTCATTGGGCGAACCGCAGACGAACAGCGACCAGCAGACCTTCCAGTCGCTCGGATCGCTCGACACCGAGGCGCGAAGATAGTCCTCCTGCTCCAGCAGATACCCGAGTGCCTGCCGCGCCTTCACGTTGTTGAAAGGAGGATGCAGGTGGTTGGGCCTGAGAGTGCCGACATTGCCCAGAGGATCGCCGCGCTGAAGGGTGACGGCGGGGTTGCGCTTGAGCACCGGCACCATGTCGTGGGTCGGGGTCTCCAGCATGTCGACCTCGCCGGCGATCAGCGCGTTGGTCGCGGTCGACGGATCGGGGATATAGATCCACTCGACACGATCGACATGAACCGTCTTGCTGCCCGCCGACCAGCTCGACGGCTCCGGGCGCGACACGTACTTCGCGTTCTTGCGCAGCACGATCTTGGAACCAGGCACCCATTCCTTGGGGTCGTAGGTGAAGGGACCTGAGCCGATGTGCTCCGGAACCTGCTGGGATGCGTCGGTCCTGGCCAGCCGCTCCTTCATCACCGCCGGGATCAGCCCGCCAATGCGGCCGAGCGAGGAGATCACGAGGCCGTAGGGTTCCTTGAGCGCCAGCGTGAACGTGCGGTCGTCGACCGCTTCCAGCGTGGCCACCGACTGGAACAGCCGCTGGCCGATGATGTCGCGCTTGCCCCAGCGCTCGAGCGACGGGATCACGTCCTTGGACGTGACCGGACTGCCGTCGTGGAATGCGAGCCCTGATCTTAGAGTGAAGCGGAACGTGAGGCCGTCCGGGGAGGCGGACCAAGTCTCGACCATCTGCGGCTGGACATCCAGATTGGAGTCGCGCGCGAACAGCGTGTCGTAGATCATCGAGCCGAAGACCTGGGTAACCGTGCCGGTGGTCCAGATCGGATCGAGGACGCGGAGGTCGCCTTGCGGTACGTAGCGAATGACGCTTTCACCCTGCGCCATCACCGGTCGAGCGATGCCGAGCGCGGCCGACATCACTAGGGCTGCTGCGATCAGGCGGCGTGTGTTGCGCATCGGAAAGCCTCGTTCTTTCTGTTTGACGGGGTTTTCGGCTGTGCCTTTTCCAAGTCGACACGTTAGCATCCCGACCGGCCGGATGTCAGCCAGGGGCCGTTCAGGCGATCGCGAGCCGATAGAAGCGGGCCGCGGTGCCGGAGAACAGGTCCTTCTTCTCGGCGGCGGTCATGCCCCTCGCCAGCTTCTTGCAGGCGTTCCAGAACACCGCGTAGCTGTACGAGCCCTTGTCGACCGGGAAGTTGCTCTCGAACATCGCGCGCGACGGGCCGAAGGCCTCGATGCAGGTCTCGATATAGGGCTTCCACGCCGCGACCAGGTCGTCGGAGGAGGGCGGCTCGGGCCGGGTCTCGAAGCCGAATCCGTTCAGCTTCATGCCGAGCCCGCCAAGCTTCACATGCACGTTGGGGCACGTCGCGAGCAGGCGCATCGATTCCGACCATGTGCGGAAGATCTCGTCGCGGCGGCCGGCATAGGGGCCGATGCCGAGCGGCCCGCCTGCGTGGTTGATCACGATCGGCGTGGTCGGGAAGGCACGGGCGAGCGAGGCGAGGTCGTCGATCTGCGGATGGAACATCCATGCATCGAAGCTGAGCCCCATCGGCTGCAGTACCGAGAAGCCCTCGCGGAAGCCGCGCGTCGCCATCAGCCCCGGAGGCATCTCGAAGGCCGGGTTGCGAAGGCCGTGGAAGTCGTCCCACGCGGAGATGTGGCGGATGCCGCGGAAGCGGTCGGTGATACGCATATGGGCTTCGAGCACGCGGCGCACCGCGACCCCGAGGCGGAGATCGGCGTAGCCGACGATGCCCTCGCAGATCCGCGTCTTGCCGTAGGCGCCGCTCTCGCTCATCGCGGCGATGCCGTTGACGAACTCGGTCTCGCCGACGGGGCG
>CAZDGR010000334.1:0-5212 GCA_964504845.1 uncultured Rhizobium sp.
ATGACGCCTGACGACGGGGGGCTTCGGCCCCCCGTTTTCGTTTCTGCTACGATCCTGAGGCCCGCTCGCGAAGGAGAAGCCGATGTCTTTCTACCGAGACATGACCTGCGAGAACGTGACGATCACCGGCGACGGCGGAACCCCGATCACCGCCTATGTGGCGAGGCCGGCCGGTACCGGCCCCTTCCCGGGGATCGTGCTGGTCCACCACATGCCCGGCTGGAGCGAGCTCTACATCGAGACGACGCGCCGCTTCGCCCATCACGGCTACATCGCGATCTGCCATAACCTTTATGAGCGCACGGGCAGCGCCGATGCGAATCCCGACGATGTTGCGGCCAAGGTTCGTGCCGAGGGCGGCATCCCCGATGCCCAGATGGTCGGCGACACCGCGGCCGCGGTGAAGTGGATGCGCTCTCAAGCCAGCCTCAACGGCAAGGTCGGCATCTTCGGTTCCTGCTCCGGCGGACGGCACGCTCTCATCTACGCCTCGCAGAGGAAGGACGTGGACGCCTGCGCCGACCTTTGGGGCGGCCGTGTGGTGATGAGCAGGGAGGAGCTCAATCCGAAGACGCCGGTGGCGCCGATCGACATGACCAGGAACCTCTCCTGCCCGCTGCTCGGCATATTCGGCAACGAGGACCGGGCGCCCCCGCCTGATCAGGTGAACCAGCACGAGGTAGAGCTGAAAAAGCATGGCAAGGTCTACGAGTTCCACCGTTACGACGGCGCCGGCCACGGCTTCTTCTACTGGCACCGGCCCATCTACCGGCCCGAGCAGGCGATGGACGGCTGGAGCAAGGTCTTCGCGTTCTTCGGTAAGCACCTCAAGAAATAGGAAGCGCGACATGTGCACCTCCATCATCGAGATCGCGCCGGCCGAAGGCATGGCCAAGCGCGGCGACGAATGGTTCCCGCTCTCCCAGGCCGTGGTCGCCTACGACCATGCCCGGCACGCGCCCCTGGGCGACGTCATCACGCTCGACTTCATCAATTCGGCTCTCGATCCCGGCGCCAGGGCGGCGGTGGAGCTGACGCTGGCCTCGGCCAGGGAACTCCGTGCCGCCCTCGACCGCGCCATCGCCGCTGCGGAGTACGAGGAAGCCGAGGTGCGCGGCAAGGGTGCCGCACTCTATCTTCTGCGGAGCGCGTGACATGAACCTCTCAGCCGCGATTCTGGCGGTCCTGCTCCTCGCCGTCCCGGCCTCGGCCGCCGAGATCAAGGTCTTGAGCGCCGGCGCCTTCAAGCCGGTCGTGGTGGCCCTGGCGCCTGGCTTCGAGAAGCAGACCGGGCACAAGGTCACGATCGACAACGACACGGCGGGCGGCCTCGCCGGTCGCATCACAGGCGGCGAGGCCTTCGATCTCGTCGTGATTCCGCCGGGCGGGATCGAGCCGCTGGTCAAGGCCGGCAAGGTGGTCGACGGCTCGGCAGTGCGGCTCGCGCGCGTCGCGATCGGCGTCGCGGTCAAGAAGGGCGCGCCTGCGCCCGACATCGGCAGCGTTGGGGCGTTCCAGGAGGCGCTGCTGAAGGCACGCGCGGTCGCCTATATCGACCCCGCCGCCGGCGGTTCGAGCGGCATCTATCTCTCGGAGCTGTTCGTGAAGCTCGGCATCGCGGACCGCATCAAGCCGAAGGCGGTGCTGGTTCCCGGCGGCCTCGTCGCCGAGCGGCTGGTCAACGACCAGGCCGATATCGCGCTCCACCAGATCAGCGAGATCCTGGCCGTGCCCGGCGCGACACTGGTCGGCCCGATCCCGCGCGAGATCCAGAACTACACGGTCTATGCCGGCGCGCTCGGCACCGGCGCCCGCGACACGGCGGCAGCACGTGCGCTGCTCGCCGCGCTCAAGGGTCCGGGAGCCGAGGCGATCTTGAAGGACAAGGGCATGGAACCCGCGCCCGGTGGCTGACGCGCTACCGCTGATCGAGGTCTGCGTCGAGGGCGTCGAAGGGCTGCTGGCCGCCCAGGATGGCGGCGCCGATCGTGTCGAGCTTTGCGCCAGCCTGGTGGAAGGCGGGATTACGCCGAGCCTCGGCACCATCCGACAAACGCAACACCTCGCCGCAATTCCGTTCTTCACGATCGTCCGTCCGCGCGGCGGCGACTTCCTCTATTCGACGGCGGAGTTCGTCTCCATGCTCGAAGACGTCGAGGCGCTGCGCGACTTGAGAGTTCCGGGTGTCGTCTTCGGGTGCCTGACCGCCGATGGGCGGATCGACGAGGAACGCATGACGGCCCTGGTCGCGCGCGCGGGTGCGATGCAGGTCACCTGTCATCGCGCCTTCGACATGACCGCCGATCCGATCGAAGCGCTCGAAGCACTAGTCCGCTGCGGCGTGCACCGCGTGCTCACCAGCGGCCAGCGCGATACCGCCATCGAAGGGGCGCCGCTTCTGCGCGAGCTGGTGCATCGGGCCGGCAACCGCATCGTCGTCATGGGCTGCGGCCGGCTGAACGCCTCCACGATCGCCGAGGTGCGGCGGCTGACCGGCCTCAAGGAGATGCATTTCTCGGCACCCGCCCAGCAGCCGAGCGGCATGACCTATCGCAATCCGCATATCCGCATGGGCGGGCCGGCGGACCGTGAGTACAGCACCACGGTCACCGATCCGGATGCCGTGAGGGCCACCATCGCCGCCGCCCGCGCCTGAGGTTACCCCGGCGATCCGAAAGTTCCCGGGCGATCTTACGCCGCGCGCGCCGGCTCCGCTGTCGCCCAGTCGACGCAGGCGAGCGCGAGCGCGTCGGTCGCATCGAAGCAGCGTTCCAGGATTTCCTTCCGCGCTCGCGCCAGTCCGACCGGGACCTCGGTACAGCCGAGGACGACCCGGGCGGCACCGGCCGCGAGGAGCCGCTCGACCGCTTCCTCGAGCAGCGGGGTCGCGCCTTCGGTATCGCCGGTCTTGACCTTGCGGACCGCCGGCCAGAACAAGCGCTCGCTCTCCTCGGGCCCGAGGGCCAGGCACTCGTAGCCATGCGCTTCGAGGCGATCCTGATAGACCCGCGTCCGGACCGTCGCCTCGGTCCCGATCAGCCCGACCCGGCCCTTCGGCACGCCGAGCGCCACGAGCCGCTCGGCGGCGGTCTCGCCGATATGCAGCAGCCGGGCGCCGCAGCCTCGCCGGAGATCCTCGTGCCAGTAGTGCGCCGTGTTGCAGGCGATCGCGATGCAGCCGGCGCCCATCTGCTCCAGCCGCCGGACGCCTTCCTGCATCATCGGCAGCGGCGACTCGCCGGTGCCGAAGATCGCCGCGGACCGGTCCGGGATCTGCGGTACCGACCAGGCGACCATCGGGATATGGTCCTGGTCCTTCGTCGCCGGGGTCGCCTCGATCACCTTCCGCATGAAGTCGGTGGTCGCCAGCGGCCCCATGCCGCCGAGAACGCCGATCATGCGCCTGCCGGCCCGAGACGCACCGGCACCGGAATCATCCGTCGTCATGGGTCGACCGCGTGCTTTTTAAGGTCTTCGAGCGAGCAATAGTCGAGCGCCCCTTCATGCGTCGCGCGCAGGACGACCTTCGGCGCGCGGCCGGCCTCCAGCGCCTCCTGCCAGCGCGGCGCGCAGAGGCACCATCGATCGCCAGGCTTGAGCCCGGCGAAGCCGTATTGCGGATAGGGCGTCGAAAGGTCGTTGCCCACGCTCCTCGAGTATTCCAGGAACTCGGCCGTGGTCACGCAGCAGACGGTGTGGCTGCCGACATCCTCGGGCGAGGTGTCGCAGCAGCCGTTGCGGAAGAAGCCGGTCACGGGATCGAGCGAGCAATCTTCGAGCTTGCCGCCGAGCACGTTCCTGGAAGGGCGGCGTCCTCCGCCCCCTCCCCATCTTTGATCGTCTAGTGGCATTGTCCGGCTGCCGTGGATGGACCTTGCCGGATACTACCGCAGCCTCACGCCGCCCGCGCCTTCTTCGTCGCCTCGGCATCGACCATCGGCGGCTCGCCGGTGATGACGACGCCATAGGCCTGCCGCGCGTGCTCGCGGTCGACCTTGCCGAGCTTCACGTCCTCGAGCACGCGCTCGGGATCGCGCTCGAACGGGTTGCCCCAGCCGCCGGCGCCGGGCAGCACGTGGCGGAAGAGATCGCCGTTGCGAAGCGTCACCGGGTTGGTGATCAGCACCGGGAGGCTGCGTGCCTCGCCGTCGGGGTTGACGATCGACAGGCACGGCGCCCCCGCCTTGCCGCCGGAAAGGCCGAAAGGCGGGAAGCGGCGCTTGTCCGAGCGAAGCGTCATCGTGCCGGCGTCGCCGAGGAAGCGGTAGTCGCGGATCATCGAAAGGCCGCCGCGGTGCTTGCCCGGACCGCCCGAGTTCGGCACAAGGCCGTACTGCTCGATGCGGATCGGGTATTCGGCCTCGATCATCTCGACCGGCACGTTCGACTGGTTGGCACCCATGTGGGTCACGCCCTCCTGGCCGTCGCCGGAGGCCGATCCGCCCCAGTTGCCCATGAAGGTCTCGACGAAGACGAAGGGCTTGCCCTGGTACTCCCCGCCGATCGCCGGGATCGAGGAGCCGCCATTGCCGTCCGCCGGCACCCGATGCGGCACCGCCTGCGCCAACGCGCCGAACACCGTGTCCATGGTGCGGAAGCCGGTGATGCCGCGCGCCCCGCAAGCGCCAGGCGGGCGCGGGTTGACGATCGAGCCCAACGGCGCCTTCACATGGATCGGCCGCGTGAAGCCTTGGGCGTTCGGGATCTCCTCGCCCATGATCGAGCGGATCGCCGCGTAGCAGGCGGCCTTGGTGAACGGCACCGGCGCGTTGATGCCCGCCGGCACCTGCGGCGACGTCCCGTCCAGGTCGACGGTGATCTCGTCGCCGGCAACCGTAACGGCGGCGCAAAAGCGGATCGGCTCCGGGTTCTCGCCGAAGCCGTCGATCCAGGACTCGAACCTGTAGGTGCCGTCCGGAATCTCGGCGATCACCGAGCGGGCCAGGCGCTCGGCATGGTCGTGGATCTCGGCGAAGGTGGCACGCAGCGTCGCCTTGCCGTACTTGGCGAACAGCGACTGGATCTCGCGCACGCCGATCGCGGTCGCAGCGATCTGGGCATTCAGGTCGCCCAGCACCTTTTCCGGCACGCGCACGTTCGCCGAGAGGATGTCGAGGACGGCCTGGTTGTCCACGCCGTTCGAGCTGAGCTTTATGAACGGCAGGCGCAACCCTTCCTGGAAGATCTCGGTCGAGTCGCTCGCGTTCGATCC
>CAZDGR010000335.1:0-5189 GCA_964504845.1 uncultured Rhizobium sp.
GTCGAGATCGAGACTTCGCCCGAATGCACCGGGCCCATCTTGCCGCTGGAGCAGATGCCGCAGCCGGCAGGCATCACCATCGCGCCGGCCTCGACGAAGACCTGCATCAGCCCGTCGGTCTGCATGCGTTTGGTGTTGAGCTCCGACCCCGGCACGACGAAGAGGCGGACGCCTGGCGCGACCCGGCGGCCGCGCAGGATCCTGGCGGCGGCGATGAGGTCCTCGTACATGCCGGACGCGCAGGAGCCGATGAAGGCGTGGTTGATCGGCGTGCCGGCCTTGGCGGCAATGTCGACGCCTTTTTCGACGCCGCCGGTCAGCACCACCTGCGGCTCGATCTCGGAAACGTCGAGCGAGAGGTCCAGCTCGTACTCGGCGTCCGCGTCGCTGAAGACCGGCTCGAACGGCCGCTTCGCGCGCGCCTTCGCGTCGGCGAGGATCCTTTCCGAAGGCGGGATGAAGACGCCGATCGCCCGCATCTCGGTCGGCGAGCTGCAGAGGGCGATCCGTTCTCCCAGATCGAATTGATCGAGGTCGCCGGCGAGCTCGAGAACGCGGTAGTCGAGGTCGACCCCGCGCTTCGCCAGAACCTGGACGATGCGGAAGCCGACGTCGCGGCCGAAGACGCCGGGCCTGACCTTGCCCTCGAGCGTGAGGCGGATCGTCGGCGGCACCTTGGTCCAGACCGTGCCGGTCGCGAGCACGGTCGCGATCTCGGTGCCGACGCGAAAGCCCACCGCGCCGATGCCGCCGGCATTCGTGCAGTGGCGGTCGTTGTCGAAATAGAAGGTGCCGGGATTCACCACGCCCGACTGGATCGGGAAAATGTGGCCGTGCCCGCCCTGGCCGACGTCGAAGAAGTGCTTGATGCCCCACTCCTTGACGATCTTCCGGATCTGCGTGCCGCGCTCGACCGCGCGCGGGCTGGTGTAGACCACGTCGTGGTCGGTCACGAAGTAGATGCGGTCGGTGTCGAACACGCGGTCGATGCCGACCGCGTCGAGCTCGGCCTTCGACGAGACGACGAGCCCGTCATGCACGATGACCAGGTCGGGCTTCGGGAACACGATGTCGCCCGGACGGACGCGGTCGCGCCGGCTGGCGCGAGCCAGAATCTTCTCCGTCGCCGTCATGCCCATCGGAAGGAACTCCGCCGCGCCGAGTGCGGGCTTTAGCGATGACTAATCAGCCTCGAAGGCTAGTTGTGACGTTTCGCATAGTCAACGTGCCGAGGCGGCTGCCTAAACGGGAATTTCCCGGGACTTGGCGCGTTTTCCGATCGGCCGCGCGCCTGTATCCTGCCGGGCACCACCGTTCCGGAGAGACTTTCGATGACCTGGTCGATCATCGCCCGCGACCCTGACTGCGGCCAGTTCGGCGTCGCCGTCACCACCCGGTCGCTCGCGGTCGGCGGCCTCGTGCCCCACGGCGCCGGACGGCTCGGCGCGATGGCGACCCAGGCCCGGGTCAATCCGCTCTGGGGCATCGACGGGATGCGCCTGCTTGCCGAGGGCCGGGCTGCCCACGAGGTGGTCGAGTTCCTGACGCGTCCCGACGCAGGCGCGCACAAGCGCCAGATGCATGTGGTCGACGCGAAGGGCGGGACTTTCGCCCACACCGGCGCCGAATGTGTCGATTGGGCAGGGCACGTCGACGGAGATGGCGTCTCGGTCGCGGGCAACATGCTGGCGGGGCCGCAGGTGGTGAACGAGACGCTGCGCTCTTATCAGAAGAATTCGGGCCTTCCGTTCGGCGAGCGGCTGATCGCGGCGCTCGACGCCGGCCAGGCGGCCGGCGGCGACAAGCGCGGCCGGCAGTCGGCGGCGATCAAGCTGTGGGGGAGCGAGCCTTACGCAATCCTCGATCTCCGCATCGACGACCACCCGGATCCGCTGGTCGAACTCCGTCGCCTCCATGGCCTGGCGCAGCAGCGCTATGTCGTGATCCAGGCGGCGATGGCGACCAGAGCCAATCCGGCCGGCATCTTCGATACGGACGAGCGCGACCGCATGATCGCCGCGCATCAGGCGAAGCGCTAGGAGAGGGGCCCTTCGAGCTGCCTGTAGATCGCCGCCGGCTCGCCCCACAGCGCGGCCCATTCCGGATCGCCGTATGAGAAGTGCCACCACTCGCCGTTGAACGGCGCGAAGCCGGCTCCGACCATTGCCTCGCGCAGCCGCGCGCGGTTCCGGCGTTGCGCCTCGGTCAGGCCGTCGGCGAAGGCGTGATAGGCCGGCGTGTCGAAGTCGGCGTACTTGCCGCCCATGTCGATCGGCTCACCGCTCTCCAGGATCGAGACGTCGACCGCGCCGCCTGTCGGGTGACCGGCGACGGCCGGCACCGCGACGTGCTGGTGAACGTATTCGGCGAGGTCATCGCCCTTCAGGTGCGGGTGCTTCTCGCCGAAGATCTTCGTGTACTTCTCGAAGCCGGCCTTCTGCACCGACAGCAGGCGATGCGCGTCGTAGACGACAAGCGTGTGCCGCGCATTCGCTTTCCTGATCGTATCGGCCGCATGCGTCAGGCGAGCCAGCGCGCCGGAGCGGATCCAGGGCGAGCGGAGCGGGCCGGTCGCGATCGCGCGATCGGGATCGGCGACCATCGGCACCAACGGTTCGCCGTTGTCGCGAACCGGCACCTTCGCCAGCTCGACATAAGTCAGCTGGCGGCGGTCGACGAGCATCGCCGCGATGGCGGCCGGCGACGGAAGCGCGATCTCAGCCACCGGCGACGCCTTGCGTGTTGACGTAGAGGGCATAGAGCCCGTGGCTCGCCGCCATGAACAGGCGGTTCCGGTAGCGGCCGCCGAAGCAGACATTGGCACAGCGCTCCGGCAGGTCGATATGGCCGATCGGCTGGCCATTGGCCGAGAAGATGCGGACGCCGTCGAGATCGGGCGTCCCCATGCCCCAGCCGCACCAGAGATTGCCGTCGACATCGACGCGGAAGCCGTCGGGAGAGCCGCCGGTGCCGGCGTCGATCAGCACCTTGCCCCTGCCGAGCTTGGCGCCGCCCGACTTGACCTCGAAAGCGCGGATCGTGCGGTTCGGAGCGTCGCGCGACGCGACGACATAGAGGATCTTCTCGTCGGGCGAGAAGGCGAGGCCGTTGGGGCCGGGGACGTCGTCGGCCATCAGCGCGAGCTTTCCGGTCTTGCCGTCGATCCGATAGACGGCGGGCTCCAGCTCGGACTCGTCCTTGTGGCCTTCGTAGTATCCGAGGATGCCGAAGACCGGATCGGTGAACCAGATCGAGCCGTCCGTGGTCACCACCACGTCGTTCGGGGAGTTCAGCTTCTTGCCGTCGTAGGAGTCGGCGAGAACGGTGATCGAGCCGTCGTACTCGGTGCGCGTCACGCGGCGGGAGTCGTGCTCGCAGGTGACGAGCCGGCCCTGCCGGTCGCGGGTATTGCCGTTGGCATTGTTGGAAGGCTTGCGGAAGGCCGAGACCTGGCCGGTCTCCTCGTCCCACCGGAGGATCCGGTTGTTGGGAATGTCGCTCCACAGCACGCAGCGCTGGTCGCCGAGATAGACCGGACCCTCAGACCACCGGCAACCTGTGTAGAGCCGCTCGACCGAGGCCAGCGCCAGCTTGTACTTGGCGAAGGAAGGATCCAGCACGCGCACGGCCGGATCGGGGTAGCGCTCGTTCGGCTGCCACATCGTCGAAGTCTCCTGGAATTCCGCGGGATCGAGGGAAGGGCTTGCTAGGAGGGGGGATCGGTCGGACTCTCGTCCGACCCCATCATCATCGGACATCTCCATGGACAAAGTCACGCTCGGCCGCACCGGCCTCAAGGTCGGCGTCGCCGGACTCGGCTGCGGCGGCTTCAGCCGGCTGGGCCTCGCCACCGGCAAGACCGAGGCGGAAGCGGTCGCGCTGGTGAAGCGCGCAGTCGACCTCGGTGTCACGCTTTTCGACACCGCCGCCGCCTACGGCACCGAAGGCGTGGTCGGCCAGGGGCTCCAGGGCGTACGCGACAAGGTCGTCATCACCACCAAGGCGATGATCCACGAAGGCAAGGAGCGTGTCGCCCCGGACAAGGTGGTCGCGAGCCTCGAGAAGTCGCTGACGCTGCTGCGCACCGACCGTATCGACGTGTTCCAGCTGCACGGCGTGCGTCCGGCCGACTACGACTGGGCGGTCTCGACCATCCTGCCGGTCCTCAAGCGCGAGCAGGAGAAGGGCAAGTTCCGATTCCTCGGGATCACCGAAGGCGCGGTCTCCGACACGAAGGCCGAGATGCTGTCCCGTGCGGTCCAGGACGACCATTGGGACACGATGATGCTCGCCTTCCACATGATGCATCAGAATGCGCGGAAGGTCGTGCTGCCGGCGACCCGGAAGAAGCGGATAGGGACGCTGGTGATGTTCGCCGTCCGCAACATCTTCGCCAAGCCGGAGCGCGTGGCCAAGGCGATGAGGGATCTCGCGGCTTCGGGACAGGTGCCGAAGGCGCTGGCGGACGACCCGAACCCGCTGGGCTTCCTGATTCACGAGGGCGGCGCCAAGGACCTGACCGACGCCGCCTACCGCTTCGCCCGCTACGAGCCCGGCAACGACGTCGTGCTGTTCGGCACCGGCTCCATCCATCACATGGAAGCGAACATCGCCTCGCTCAACCGGCCGCCGCTGCCGGCGGCCGACCGCCAGAAGCTGATCGACCTGTTCAGCCATCTGATCGGTGTCGGCCTGGAGGGCTCCGGCGCGCCGTCGCCGCAGCGCTAGGCCAGCGCGCGTTCCAGCACGCGGGCGACGTGCACGGCCTCGCGGCCGGTACCGTCCGCGATCTGGTGACGGCATGAGGTCCCGTCGGCGACGACCAGTGCGTCGCCGCCTTTGCGGATCGCCGGCAGCAGGGCCAGCTCGGCCATCTTCATCGAGACCTCGTAGTGCTTCGCCTCGTAGCCGAAGGCGCCGGCCATGCCGCAGCAGCTCGACTCGATGGCTAGCACCTCGAGGTCGGGGATCTGCTTCAGCAGCGCCAAGGTCGGCTTGAAGGCATCGAACGCCTTCTGATGGCAATGGCCGTGAACCATCGCCTTCCCTTCGGGCAGGGGCTTGAGCGCGAGCTTGCCGCGGCCTGCGGCCTGCTCGCGGGCGAGGAATTCCTCGAACAGCACGGCATTGCCGGCGAGGCGCTGCGCCTCGGCGCCGGGCAATAGCGCCTCGATCTCGTCACGGAGCGT
>CAZDGR010000336.1:0-5171 GCA_964504845.1 uncultured Rhizobium sp.
GTCGGCCTCAAGCCGAACAAGAAGATCACCACCCCGGCCGACATGGCCGGCATCAAGCTGCGCATGCCCGGCGGCGACGCCTGGCAGATGCTCGGACGCTCGCTCGGCGCCAACCCGGTGCCGGTCGCCTATGCCGAAGTCTACACGGCGCTGCAGACGGGCGCGATCGACGGCCAGGACAACCCGCTGCCGAACGTGCAGAACATGAAGTTCTACGAGGTCATGTCGCAGATGGTGATGACCAGCCACCTGATCGGCTTCGATCTCCTCACCATCTCGTCCAGGGCCTGGGGCGACATGTCGCCGGCGCAGCGGCAGAAGTTCCAGGCGGCGGCGACCAAGGCGATCCAGTGGAGCGCCGACGAGCACCAGAAGCAGGAAGCCGAGCTGGTCGAGTTCCTGAAGAAGCAGGGGCTTCAGGTCAATACGCCGGACATCAAGGCGTTCCGCGAGCATGCGCAGAAGATGTATCTCGCCTCCGACCAGGCGAAGACCTGGCCGGCTGGCATGCTCGACAAGATCAACGCGCTCTAGCCGGCGCGTCACCGCCGCCGGTCGCACGACCGGCGGCGCGAGGGAGGGGAAATGGCGAAGATCGCGCCCTGGCTCAGAAGGCGGGCGGAAGACGTGATCGTGCTTCTGCTCGCGGTCATGTTCGCCGCGTTCCTGATCCAGATCGCCTTTCGCTACCTGTTCAACCTCCCCATCGGCTGGACCTCGGAGCTGACGGTCGTCACCTGGCTCTGGCTGGTACTGTGGGGCGCGGCCTTCGTCGTCACCGAGCGCGAGGAGATCCGCTTCGACCTGATCTACGCCGCGGTCGGCGACCGTACCCGCCGGATCATGGCGATCGTGACCGGTCTCTCGCTCCTCGGCCTCTACGGGATCTCGCTGCCGGCCGTCGCCGACTACGTCACCTTCATGAAGGTCCAGTCGACGGCCTATCTCAAGATCCGCTTCGACATCCTCTATTCGGTCTACCTCTTCTTCGTCGTGGCCGTGCTCGTCCGCTATGTCTGGCTGGTGGTCTCGGCGATCCGCGGCAAGGCGCCGGCCGCCTTCGACCCGACCCAGGCGAGCTCCGGCGTATGAGCGCCTCGTTCTCGGCCTGCATCGCCGCGATCGTCGTCCTGAGCCTGCTTGGGCTTCCGATCGGGCACGCGATGATCGGCGGCTCGATCCTCTACCTGCTGCTGGCCGGCCTCGACATGGGGACGGCGGCCGAGCAGCTGCTGAACGGCCTCTATACCGGTTTCATCCTGCTGGCGATCCCGCTGTTCATCCTCGCCGCCGAGTTCATGAACGCCGGCAGCATCACCGACCGGCTGCTCAGGTTCTGCAATGCGATCGTCGGCCGCTTCCGCGGCGGCCTCGCCCATGTGAACGTCGTGCAGAGCATCATCTTCGCCGGCATGTCGGGCTCGGCGATCGCGGACGCCGCCGGCAGCGGCAAGCTGATGCAGGCGATGATGACGCAGAACGGCAAGTACCCGGCGAGCTTCGCCGCGGCGCTGACCGCCGTGACGGCGGTGATCGGCCCGATCATCCCGCCCTCGATCCCGATCGTGATCTACGCGCTCGTCGCCGACACCTCGATCGGCTACCTGTTCCTCGGCGGCATCGTTCCCGGCGTGCTGCTGGGCCTGGCGCAGATGGCACTGATCGCGGCGGTCGCGAGGAAGCGCAACTTCCCGGTCGAGGCGCCGGTGCCGTTACGCGAGCTGCCGGCGATCACGATCCAGGCGCTGCCGGCGATCGGCATGCCGGTGGTCCTGCTCGGCGGCATCTACAGCGGCGTGTTCACTCCGACCGAAGCCGCCGCCGTGGCGGCTGCTTATGCGCTGCTGGTCTCGGCCGTGCTCTACCGTAACATGGGCTGGGGCGACATCTACCGCTCGCTGCTGTCGAGCGCGCGGGTCAGCGCCTCGATCGGCATGCTGATCGCCGGTGCGCTGGCCTTCAACTACGTGGTCACAATAGAGAGCATCCCGAAGGCGCTCAGCATCTACCTCCAGGCCTGGCAGCTCTCGCCGGTGACGTTCCTGATCCTGGTGAACGTCCTGCTGCTGGTCCTGGGCTGCCTGCTCGAAGGCACGACGATCCTGCTGATCGTGGTGCCGGTGCTGATCCCGACCGCCGAGGCGCTCGGCGTCGACATGGTGCATTTCGGCATCGTCGTCGTCGTCAACATCATGCTCGGCCTGGTGACGCCTCCCTACGGACTGCTGCTTTTCGTGATGACCAACATCACCGGTGTGTCGCTCGGCGCGCTGGTGCGCGAGGTGATGCCGTTCCTCTGGGTCATGATCGCGGCCCTGGCGGCAATCACCTTCATCCCCGATCTCGTGCTCTTCCTCCCTCGCCTGATGGGCTACAAGGGCTGACCCGATGAACCCGATCTACGTGCTCAACGGCCCGAACCTGAATCGCCTCGGCAAGCGCGAGCCCGAGATCTACGGCACCACGACGCTCGCCGAGATCGAGACGATGTGCCGAAGTGCTGCCGGCAGCCGCCCGGTCGAGTTCCGCCAGACCAATGCCGAATACCAGATGGTCGATTGGATCCACGAGGCGATCGACCGGCCGGCCGCCGGCATCGTGATCAACCCGGCCGGCCACACCTTCACCTCGATCCCGATCCTGGACGCGCTGAAGATGTTCCCCGGCCCGATATTCGAGCTGCACATCTCGAACATTCACCGGCGAGAGGCGATCTATCACAACTCGCTGATCTCGAAGATCGCGACGGCGGTGATCGCCGGCCTCGGCCCCGACGGCTATCCGACCGCGGTCGCGGCGCTGGGGCGGCTGCTCGACAAGAAGGGCTGAGGCCCGCGGCGGGGGCATTTCGCCCGCGACGGACTGTGCTTCCGAGGGAACGTCTGTCGCGCCTATCATCGCGCGGTCCACCCCCTCCCGAAAAGGCAGCCCCATGCGCGTCCGCGACTTCTACGCCGGCCGATCGGCGATCTATGCCGACCACGGCATCGTCGCCTCCGCCAGTCCGCGGGCGACGCTGGCCGGGCTCGACATGCTGCGCTCCGGCGGCAACGCGATCGACGCAGCGCTGACCACGATCGCGATGCTCTGCGTCATCGAACAGGGTTCGACCGGCATCGGCGGCGACTGCTTCGTCCTCTATTCGCCGAAGGCGGGCAAGCCGATCGGCCTCAACGGCTCGGGCCGGGCGCCGAAGGCGGCGACGCCCGAATGGTATGCGGCCAGGGGCATCAGGAAGATCGAGATGCAGACGCCGCATGCGGTGACGGTCCCGGGTGCGATCGACGCCTGGTGCCGGCTGCATGCCGACCACGGCACGAGGCCGCTCGACGAGATCTTCGCGCCGGCGATCGAGGCGGCCGAGCAGGGTTTCCGGCTCACGCCACGCATCGGCACCGAGTGGAAGAAGCTGACCGCCAAGCTCTCGGTCGATCCGGACACCAGGCGGATCTACGTGCCGAACGGCGCGGTGCCGGCGATCGGCGATACCCACAAGCTGCCCGAGCTCGGCGCCACCTTGCGCAGGATCGCGAAGCAGGGCCGCGATGGCTTCTACAAGGGCGACGTCGCCAAGGACATCGTCGACAAGCTCCGGAGCGTCGGCGGCCTCCACACGATGGAGGACTTCGAGGTCTCCAGGCCCGAGTACGTGACCCCGATCTCGACCAGGTATCGCGGCCATGACGTCTACGAGATCCCGCCGAACGGGCAGGGGATCACAGCGCTGATCATGATGAACGTGCTGCAGGGCTACGACTACGGCAGCGACAGATACAGCCAGGCCGACCGGCTGCATCTGCTCGCCGAGGCGGCGAAGCACGCCTACAGGCTCCGCAACCGTTACGTCGCCGACATGGGCTTCGCCGAGGTGCCGGTCGACCGGATGCTCTCGACCCAGGAGGCCGAGTCGATCCGCGTCCAGATCGACATGGCCAAGGCCGGCGCGGTCACCAAGGACGACTTCATCCAGCACAAGGACACGACTTACCTCTGCGTCGTCGACAAGGACCGGAACGCGGTCTCGCTGATCAACTCGCTCTACTCGCACTACGGATCGGGCATCACCGCACCGAAATCGGGCGTGATCCTGCAGAACCGCGGCGAGGGCTTCGTGCTGCGCGAAGGCCATCCCAACTGCATCGCGCCCGGCAAGCGGCCGATGCACACGATCATCCCGGCGATGATGGCGAAGGACGGCAGGACGGTGATGCCTTTCGGCGTCATGGGCGGCGACTTCCAGCCGATCGGTCACACCATGGTTACGACCGGCATGCTCGACTTCGGCATGGACCCGCAGGACGCGATCGCCCAGCCGCGCGCCTTTCCTTACGAGGGCAAGATCCAGCTGGAGCCGGCGATACCGGAAAGCGTCGCCGAGGACCTCCGCAAGCGCGGCCACAAGGTCGAACGCACGGACTCGCCCCCCGGCGGCGGCCAGGCGATCTGGATCGACCATGACCGTGGCGTGCTGATCGGCGGCTCCGAGCCCCGCAAGGACGGCTGTGCCTTCGGCTACTGACGCCTCGGCTTGCCAGGGTCGGCGGATTACCGCCTAATCGCGTCGCCCTTGGGGGAGGCAAGATGACCGCCGCCGATCCGATCGTCGCCTCGGTGATCCAGCACCGTCTCTTCGCCATCGTCGAGGAGATGGGCGAGGCGATGCTGCGCACCTCGTATTCGCAGATCCTGAACTCGAGCCGAGACTTCTCGACCGGTCTCTGCGACCTTGAGGGGCGGCTGATCGCCCAGGCCGAGCACGTGCCGATCCATGTCGGCGCGCTGCCGTGGGCGGCAAAGGCGGTAACCGACTTCTTCGGCGCCGACATCAATCCCGGCGACGTGTTCCTGCTGAACGATCCCTATCACGGCGGCAACCACCTACCGGACCTGACCGCCTTCGTGCCGGTGTTCGAGAACGGCAAGCCGACCTTCTGGTCGATCAACCGCTCGCACCAGTCCGACATCGGCGGCGCCACGCACGGCGCCTACAACGCGGCGGCGACCGAGATCTGGCAGGAAGGGCTGCGCATCACGCCGCTCAAGCTCTACGACAAGGGCGAGCTGCGCCGCGACGTCATGGAGATGGTGGCCATCAATGTCCGCCACCCCCGCGATTTCCGCGGCGACCTCGCGGCGATGATCGGCTCGGCGCGGCTGGGCGAGCGACGGCT
>CAZDGR010000337.1:0-5169 GCA_964504845.1 uncultured Rhizobium sp.
AGGGCCGGCTCCAGCATGTAGCCGGAGAGCCGCGTGTCCTTGCCGATCACCACCAGGTGGCGACGCTTGTCGGATGTCGAGAAGTGCCGGCCGGCGGCGACCGCGGCGGTCAGCGCCGTCATTGCCGTCATCGGCTCGGTGTTGGAGCGGCCGCGGATTCCGTCGGTGCCGAAGAGCTTGCGGGTCATGTCGGTTTTTATAGCGGCCGACGGGCGGCGAGGGGACGCGAATTGCGGCTGAGTCGAGGCGGTCACCCCCTTTGACGCCCGCAATCCTGCCATGGCCGGCCCCTAGATCTTGCCCTGTTACTCACAGTGACATCCCAGGGATAGGGGTGAACCTGTGGATAACAGCCGCAACCCACTGATGATTCGTTGGTTTGCGGATTGAGAACGATCCGCCTGGAAGAGGGCGAACGGCCCACGACGAAGGCCAGTCTCGAAGGAGGCAAGCCTTTGATAGAGAAGAAGATTTCGGACCGGTGCAGACGACATCTTGACAAAGCGCGGCTTGGAACAAATCATGAACTACTCAATGGTCCACGTTCCGCCCTCCTCGCCGGCTCATTCCGGCGCCGCCCCCCGTCTCTCCGATCTCCGCCAGGCGATCGGCCGGATGGAGCGCGGCCGTGGCGTCGCCGTCCCGGGGGTGCTGCCGCTCGGCGTCGAGGCGCTCGACGGTCATCTGCCGTTCCGCGGCCTGGCGCTGCGTCGTCTGCACGAGGTCGCGGCGGCCGGCGAACGAGAGGCCGGCGCGGCGGTCGGCTTCCTGCTGGCGCTGGTGACGCGGGTGATGAAAGCCGAGGCCGGGCCGGTGCTCTGGTGCGGCCGGAAGCCGGAGATCTACGCCCCGGCTCTGTCGGCACTCGGTTTCGATCCGGCGCGCCTGATCGTGGTCCGGGCGCGGACCGAGGTCGATCGTCTCTGGGCCTTCGAGGAAGGGCTTCGCACCAAGGGTCTTGCCGCCGCCGTCGCCGAGCTGGAGAAGCCGCTCGACCTGGCCGACAGCCGCCGCCTCCAGCTCGCGGCGGAGAAGGGCACCACCGGCTTCGCGCTCAGGCTCGACGGCAGCGATGCCGCTGCCTCGGCGGTCGAGACCCGCTGGCGTATCTCCTCGGCGCCGTCGGTGGCGCCCGAGGACGACGAAGAAGGTATCGGCGACCCGCGCTGGCAGGTCGCGCTCGAACGCTGCCGGGGCGGACGTCCCGGTCACTGGCTGATGGAGAAGAACGATGCGACGGGTGATCTCTCTCTGGCTCCCGCGCTTCGCGACCGACCGGATCTTCCGGCGGGCGCCCGAGTGGCGGGATAAGCCGCTCGCGACCGCGCGTTCCATCGGCGGCCGTCCGCTGGTGGTGGCGCTCGATCGCAACGCGACCCTGCTCGGCCTCACGCCCGGCGAGCCGGTCGCCGATGCGCGGGCGCGCGTGCCGGAGCTGCACGTGGTCGCCTCCGACTCCGTCGCCGACAGCCGTGCGCTCGAGGCCCTGGCCGACTGGGCCCAGCGCTATGCGCCGATCGTTGCGCTCGACCGCCAGTCGGCGACGATCTCGGGCAATCTCGGCGGCGATGGCGGGCTCTGGTTCGACGCGACCGGCTGCGCGCATCTGTTTGGCGGCGAGGGGGCGATGGCCCTCGACCTCCGCCATCGCATCGAGAAGCTGGACTTCACCGCGCGGGTGGCGATCGCCTCGACGCCGGCTGCTTCCTGGGCGCTCGCCCGATACACCGATGCGCCCGAGGGCGTGATCGTCGCCGAGCCCGAGAACGAGCGCGCGATGATCGACGGATTGCCGGTAGCAGCCCTCCGCCTGCCGGCGGTGGTGACCAGCTCGCTGATCCGCCTTGGCCTGAAGCGCATCGGCGATCTCGCCGCCGCTCCCCGTGCGCCGCTGGTCGCGCGCTTCGGCGAGGTGCTGGCCCGCCGCCTCGACCAGATCCTGGGGTTGGTCGAGGAGCCGCTGTCGCCGGTGCGGACGCCGCCGGCCTTCCGCACCAAGCTGATCTTCCCCGACGGCATCGGCAATCCGGACGACCTCGCGCTCGCCGCGCACCGTTTGTGCGAGCGCCTCTCCGGCCAGCTCGACCAGGAACAGAAGGGTGTGCGCAAGCTCGAGCTTGCCGCCTACCGCCTCGACGGCGAGGTCCGCCGGATCGAGGTCGGCTTCGCCCGCGCCGTCCGCGATCCTGAGAAGATGTTCCGCCTGATCCGCGACCGCATCGGCCAGATCGATCCGGGCCTGGGCGTCGAGGTCGCGATCCTCTCGGCCGTGGTCGCCGAACCGCTGGTCGCGGTCCAGGTGCCGCTGGTGGCAGAGACCCGCGAGGCCGGCGACGAGGTCGCGGGCCTGGTCGACCGACTGGTCGGCCGCCTCGGCGAGACCAACGTCCATGCGATCGCGCCGGTCGACAGCCACCTGCCGGAACGGGCCCAGCGCCGCTGGGCGCCGCTGGCCCCCACTCGAAAAGATACGGCGCGGAAGGACGTCTGGCGCACGCCGCGCCGCCGCCCGCCGCGCCTGCTCGACCGGCCGGAGCCGGTGCAGGCGACCCTCGCGCTGATGCCTGATCACCCGCCGAAGCGCTTCGAATGGCGCGGCCGTACCCACCGCGTGGTGCGCGCCGATCCGGCCGAGCGCATCGGCGACGAGTGGTGGCACGACAAGGCGCCGAGCCGCGACTACTTCCGCGTCGAGGACGAGGACGGCCGCCGCTTCTGGCTCCGCCGCGACGGCCGGCCTGAGGACGGCGAGAAGCAGACTTGGTCGATGCACGGGCTGTTCGCTTAAGCGGTCGATACCGATGACGACGGGGGGATTTCGCAGCAGGCTCGTTGCCAAGCTCAAGGGGATGAGAACCAAGTTCCTCATGTGGCTCTTGCTGCCGCGTGAGGTGCGGGCGGCTCTTGCCGAGGCCAAGGGCGGCAGAAGCAACCCTCTCGCGGCGAAGATGGTGGCGGATGCCTTCATCAAGATGGCCGGCAAGCTTCCGCCGCCGACCGAGAGACAGCTGGCGAAGATGAATCCGACGGATCGCGGCCGCTTCGAGAACATGAGGCGTATGGCCCATGCCACCGAGGCTGCCGGCCTGGATCGGACGCCGACGAAGCAGCGGAACGGTCGCGACGCCGTGACCGATGCGCTGGATGAGGAGACCTTGCGGTCGGCTCCCGTTGCGCTACTGGTCGATCGTTTTCTCGATCTCGCCGTGGTCATGCATTGGTGCAGCGATGCCGGCCGCGTCACCCGTTACAACCGGCTCTATAAGCGACTCCATGCGATCGAGGAGGCGCTGAAAGCGCGCGATCCGGACGGTCGCTCTGCGCTGCTGCCATATCTGACCGATCGCAATCCGGGCATCCGTCGTTTCGCGGCCTCATGCTGCCGCGAGCTCGCGCCGGCCGACGCCGCGGCTGCTCTCAAGACTCTCAATTACGACACCGCCGGCGGATTCGGCGCCTCCGTGCAGATGGGCCTCGAGATGCCGGCGATGGTTGCGAGATGGGAGAAAGAGAGGCGTCAGACAGACGCGCAGGCCGGCGTATGAGCTATCTCGAGCTCGAGTGCGCGACCAATTTCAGCTTCCTCGAAGGCGCCTCCCATGCCGAGGAGCTGGTCGATCAGGCCCGCGATCTCGGTCATGCCGGAATCGGCATCGCCGATCGCAACACGCTGGCGGGCGTGGTCCGCGCCTACAACGTCATCGTCGACGAGCCGGAGGCGTATGAGGGCTTCCGGCTGCTGATCGGGTCGCGCCTCGCGCTCCGCGATGGCTTCGAGGTGCTCTGCTATCCGACCGACCGCGCCGCCTATGGCCGGCTCTCGCGCCTCCTCACCATCGGAAAGCGCCGCGCGCCGAAGGGCGAATGCTTCCTCGATCTCCCCGATGTCCTCGACTGGGGGGAAGGACAGATCTTCATCGCCTGCCAGCCGGAGCGGCCGGAAGAGGAGGCGCATCTGGAGCGGGTCTGGACGCTGGCGCGTCGCTTCCCGAGGCACGTCTACCAGGCCGCGACCTGGCGCTACGACGGCGACGACCGCCGCCGGCTGAAGCGCCTCGGCTGGATGGGATCCCAGGCGCGCGTGCCCCTCGTCGTCACCAACGACGTTCGCTACCACACGTCGGACCGGCGCGCGCTTGCCGACGTGATGACCTGCGTGCGGCTCAAGACCACCATCGCCGAGGCCGGCACGCGTCTCGATGCCAATGCCGAGCGTCACCTGAAGCCGGCGGAAGAGATGGCGCGGCTCTTCAAGGACTATCCGGAAGCCGTCGCCCGCAGCGTCGAGATCGCCGAGCGTTGCCGCTTCAGGCTTTCAGACCTCGAATACGAATACCCGAGCGAAGTGCCCGCTGGCCGCAGCGCGCAGGAGGAGCTCGAGGAGCGTGCTTGGGCTGGAGCTGGCGAGCGCTACCCGGATGGGATTCCAGAGAAAGTTCGCGAGATCCTGAACAAGGAATTGGATCTGATCGGGAAGAAGGGGTACGCCTCCTACTTCCTCACCGTCGACAACATCGTCCGCTACGCACGATCGAAGGACATCCTGTGCCAGGGGCGGGGATCGGCCGCCAATTCGCTCATATGCTTTTGCTTGCGGGTCACCTCCGTCGATCCGATCAAGTCGGGGCTTCTTTTCGAGCGCTTCCTTTCGGACGAGCGCAACGAGCCGCCGGACATCGACGTCGATTTCGAGCACGAGCGGCGCGAAGAGGTGATCCAGCACGTCTATGAACGCTATGGCCGTCATCGCGCCGCCATTGCTGCGACCGTGATCAGCTACCGCACACGCGGCGCGCTTCGGGACGTCGCCAAGGCCATGGGCATCACGCCCGACGTGGTCGACGTGCTGAACGCGATCGACTGGCGCCAGGAGGAACCGGAACTCTATCCGGAGCGGATGAGCCGGAAGGAAAAACAGGCGCTCAGAAGAAAGAAGAAGGAGGTCAACTGGAGCGCGGTCAGCGGCGTCGGCCTGGATCCGAAAGATCCGGCTCTCAGCCATGCCCTGACCCTGACGCTGGAGCTCGTGGGATTCCCGCGTCACCTGTCACAGCATGTCGGCGGCTTCGTCATCACCCAAGGCCGCCTGGATGAGCTGGTGCCGATCATGGATGCGGCGATGGAGGACCGCACCAGCATCGAGTGGGACAAGGACGACCTGGCGACGCT
>CAZDGR010000338.1:0-5085 GCA_964504845.1 uncultured Rhizobium sp.
ACGACATGGCGAGGCTCGCCGCGGATGCGGTGCCGCCCGGCGTCAGCGGCCGCCCCGTCGGCGGCGGCGCGCAGGTTCCCGCGAGCGAGGGCGCGATGGCCCGCACGCTGCGCGGCCAGCGTCACGTCTTCCTGCACATGGTGCTGTCGCGCGTGGTCGACAGCTATGTCGCCTACGTCGCGGAGCTCACGGTGATGCTCGCGGTCAACAACCCGCGCGCGCTCGGGCCCGGCGAGGGCGTGCCGCTGGAGCTGCTGGTCGAGCACGACTCGCTCGACGAGGTGGTCGACGCGCTGGTGCGCGACCGCGTGTTCCAGCTCGCATCCTCCGGCCTCGACGCGCTCGAGCGCTGGATCGGCGACCGCTTCGGCTTCGCCCTCTTCGCCGAAGACACGGCACGCGACCGGGTCGCCCGCCTGATCGAGATCCGGAACCTGATCGCGCGCCATCGCGGGCTCGCCACGCGGCGCTTCGCCGGGACCGACCGGGAAGGCCGGCTCAAGCCGGGCCAGCCGATCGAGCTGACGGTCGATCAGCTCTTCTCCGATTCGAGCCTGCTCGCCCGTTCGGTCACCGACATCGACGTGCGGGCGGCCGACCAGTTCGACCTGCCGCGGGCGGTGTCGCCGGCGCTGCCGATCGGCTGACGCCTGCGGCCAGCGATTGCGCCGCACCATGAAACCGTGCATTTGGATTTGGATAGAGTGTTAAAGGCTTCCTAATTCCATGATTGGATTTGGTAAAATTTTCCCGGCTTGATTTTGTTGCGGCGCGGGAGTAGATATTGCGGTGCGGCAGACGCCAGCCTTCGGGCCCGTCTACCGCAATGCCCTTATGGGCGTTTCCTCCCTAAACTCGGGCCGTGCCTTCGGGCACGGCCTCTTTTCTTTTCAGGTGGTTGGCGGCGCCGCGAGGCCCAGGCCGAGCGCCCGCTGCATCAGCACGCTGTCGACCCAGCGGCCGTGCTTGAAGCCTGCCCCTTCGATCACGCCGACCCGCCGGAATCCCAGCGCCTGGTGCAGCCCGATCGAGGCGTGGTTGGCGCTGTCGCCGATCACGGCGATCATCTGGCGCTTGCCGAGCGCGGTCGCCCGCTCGATCAGCGCCGACAGCAGCAGGCGGCCGATGCCCCGCCCGGCTGACTCCGGCGCCAGGTAGACCGAGTTCTCGACCGAGTAGCGATAGGCCGGCCGCGGCCGGTAGGGGCCGCAATAGCTGTAACCCACGACCCGGCTGTCGAGCTCGGCGGCGAGGTAAGGGAAGCCGGCCTCGACCAGCGTCGTGAAGCGCCGCGTCATCTCGGCCAGGTCGGGAGCGATCTCCTCGAAGCTCGCGAGCCCCGTCATCACATGATGTGCGTAGATGCGATGGATGTCGGGAAGATCCGCCGGCGTCGCCGGCCGGATCACGACCTGGTCCGTCATCGCTGCGGGCGAAGCTCCAGCGTGGTGCGGCCGAGCGCCTCGACCAGTCCCAGCAGGTCGCGCGAGACCTGGGCGAAGGCGGCGGTCGGCTCGATCCGCGCCTCGTCGAGATAGAGCGCGCGGTTGATCTCGATCTGCAGCGCATGCACGCCGTCGCCGGGGCGTCCGTAATGGCGCGTGGTATAGCCGCCGGCATAAGGCGCGTTGCGCACCACGGCATAGCCGCGTTGGGAGAGGTAGGTCTCGGCACGCTCGACCAGCAGCGGATCGCATGACTGGCCCCAGACGTCGCCGAGCACGATGTCGGCCAGCGTCTCGCCGCCGGCGCCGTCGCCGACGCCGCCCGCCGACGGCATCGAGTGGCAGTCGAGCAGCAGCGCCACGCCGAAGCTCGCCTGCGCGGTCTGGACCAGCCGGGCGAGCGCCCGATGATAGGGGCGCCAGAAGCGCTCGATCGACGCCAGCGCGTCGGCGACCGGCAGCGGCCGGCGATAGAGCGGCCGTCCGCCGGCGGAGAGCTTGGGGATCGCGCCCAGGCCCGCGGCGACGCGGGGCGAGCGGGTATTGGCCTCGGCCGGAAGCGATCCCTCGAACATCTCGGGATCGAGCTCGAGCGCTTCCCGGTTCACGTCGACCATCGAGCGCGGGAATTCCGCCGCCAGCAGCGGCACGCCGAGGCCCGGTGCCGCCGACAGCAGCCGGTCGACGAAGGCGTCCTCGGCCCGGCGCAGCTCGCCCTCCGGAACCTCGACCAGGGCCAGGAAATCCTTTGAATAGTCCCGCCCGCTGTGGGGCGAGGCCAGGACGATGGGAAGTGCCAGGCGATCAGGCTCGTTGAGCGCGATCGGCGACCGGCCGCAGGCGACGTCCACCCTGTCCATGCCTAGCGATGTAGACGAAACCGGCTGCGCTGTCACCGGCGCGGCGGCGGAAAACGCCGATCCGGCGCTGCCTGTTGCGCGACCGCGGCTTTTGATGGTAGAGGCACGCCCTCGGTGGCCTTGACCGCCTTCGATAAGGCGGGCGCGTAGCTCAGCGGGAGAGCACTACCTTGACATGGTAGGGGTCACAGGTTCAATCCCTGTCGCGCCCACCACCGACCCCGGCTTCATTGGGTTTCTTGCACAAGAAGGCGCAGCGCCCAATGCCGGCAGCAACAGCGGCCATTCATCCAGGCAGCATCCTCGTCTATGTCGGCCTCGACCTCATGGGCGATGCGCTGATGAAGATGCCCTTCGTGCGGGCCTTGCGTGAGGTCTATCCGCGGGCGCAGGTGACCTGGCTGGCCGGCAAGGGGAAGACGGTGTTCGGCGGGCCTCTTGCTCCTCTGGTAAGGGGACTGATCGATGAGGTCATCGAGGATGCCGGCATCGGCGTCCGGTGGCGCGAACTCCTGCACCGGCCGCTCGCGGGACGGCATTTCGACCTGGTCATCGATACGCAGCGCCGCGTGCCCACGACGCTGATCTTGCGACGTCTGGATTGCGACGTGTTCGTGTCAGGGGCGGCGGGCTTCGCGCTTTCGAGCGTGCGTGCGCCGCGTGGCTACAGGAAGCCTGCGACCATGATCCGCCAGATGCTCGACCTGATCGAGCTGGCGAGCGGCACCAAGATAGAGCAGCGCATCGCCCCGCTCTTCGATCGCGACTCCTTTGCCAGGGCTTCAGAGCTGCTGCCTGACGGGTCAGTTTACGTCGGGCTGGTGCCGGGAGCCGGCGGGCGTCACAAATGCTGGCCGCGCGAGCGTTTCATCGAGATCGGCCGGCGTCTGGTCAGGGCCGGGCGCATACCGGTCGTCGTGCTCGGCCCCGATGAGGTGCCTTGGCACGAGGAACTCCGGGCTGCGCTGCCCGAGGCGCGCTTCCCGTTGCAGGAGGAATCAGCCTCCGATGCGGGGCCGTTGCTCACCATCGCGCTTGCCGCACGCATGGCAGCGGCCGTTTCCAACGACAGCGGCGGCGGCCATCTGGTTGCGGCGGGAGGCGTTCCGCTGGTTTCGCTCTGGGGACCGACGGTGATGGAAAAGGCGCCGCCGCAGACGCCGACGTTGATCGCCATTCTGGCGCGCGATTTCGGCGGCACGGCGATGGAGGCGATCCCCGTCGAGGCCGTTCACGCGGCCGTCGAGGCTTTGCTGGCGCGGGGCTCCGCGCCTGCTGCAGGCGCGACGGGCCCGCTGACGTAGCTTCCGGCGCCCTTCGTCCCGCCGGAGACGTTCCGGACTCGACTTCGATCGGCGGAAACGCCCCCCGAATTCAGTTTCCTGCCGGCGTCCTCGCGACCTGCGGCGGCGCTTTCGACGATGGGTTTCGCGCTTTGGCCTGGGACCTCTTCGCTTTCTCGCGATCCCTGGCCTGGACCTGCATCGGGCTTTCAGGGGCCGACGTCAGGCCGACGGTCTCGGGCGCACGCGGAACCAGAGCGTTCGCGGTACCCCAGGCCGGCTGATCGATCGTGATCGCGGCTTGACCCTCCTTGGTGAAGGCTGGCTGAAATCGGAACCAGACCAGGCCGCCGGTCGCGACGGCGAGGACCACGACCGTGATCGCCAGGCTCTTGATGACGCGCCCCTTGAACGGTGGCCGCTCAGCAAACGGGTCGGTCCCCTCGGGAATGAACTTCCTCACCGGGCTCTCCTCGGCAGGGTGCTGCTGAAAACCAGCCCGGCCGCCGCGTGTTCCGGAAAAAATCGCGGATCGGCCTACTCGCGCGCCGCGAGCTGCGCCAGCACCGCGCAGCAGAGTGCCGCGAAGGTCATGACCGCGTTTGCGGCATGGGAGTGCTCCCACTGGGTGCGGAGATCGGCCCAGTCCGGCGGTGCCACCGTCCAGTTCTGCGTTGCCTGATTGGCGGGATAGGTCCAGGCGACCGCAGCATTCGCGAGGATCCATCCGAAGATCGCGATCCCGAACAGGGCCCAGCCCCGATAGATCTGCTGGACGGTGAAGTACGGCTCCCGCGCCATGCCCATCTCGCCGCCATCGCGAACAGATGGGCGCCGCCGGGCACCGTCGCCGCGGCGGTGAAGGCGATCGCGAGGAAGCGTGCCGGCTTCCGGCCCATGGGGGTGCAACACAGGACCGCTTGCGCGGTTCCGGCCCTGAAAAGAAGACGGGGGAGGAGCGCGATGGCGCATCCTCCCCCGAGTCGTCAACGAGGCGCTCCGAAGCTGTAAGAGCGCCTGACTCCTATGTAGGCAACCGCTCGTCGCTGCGAAGCGGCATTTTCGTGGCCATTTCATGGCCGCATAGGGGCAGTGTTGCCGGTGAGGCCGAAGCGTCCTAGCGTTCGCGCATGAGCATTTCGGTTCGCCCCCTGGATCCCGTCTCCCGGCCCGAGTTCGCCGGCGAGATGAGCGGCATCGACCTCTCCCGCACGCTGCGACCTGAGGAGGTGCAGGCGATCCACGACGGCATGACCCGCTTCGGCGTGCTGGTGTTCCGTGGCCAGGACCTGACCGACGAGAGCCAAGTGGCATTCAGCCGGCAGCTGGGGCCGCTGGAAGACGCGATCAGCGATCTCCGGCCCAAGCGCCGGATCAGCATGGACCTGAACGACATCTCGAATCTCGACGAGAAGAGCCGGATCTTGGCCAGGGACGACCGGCGCCGGCTGTTCGGCCTCGGCAACCTGCTCTGGCATTCGGACAGCTCGTTCAAGA
>CAZDGR010000339.1:0-5069 GCA_964504845.1 uncultured Rhizobium sp.
GGTCCCAGCCGATGCAGGCGATCTACCCGGGCGTGCTGATCTTCACGACCGTGATCTCGCTCAACTTCGTCGGCGACGGCCTGCAGGACGCGTTCGATCCGAGGACCGAGGGAAGGTAGTCCGCTACATTACTCGCGAGGCGGCCTGGTTCTTTCGATGGCGTGTCCGCTGCGTAAGATATTCAAGGATGTCCAAGCCTCTCCGGCAACAGAGCCGGGATAGGCTAGAGGCCCTTGCTTAAATAGCTTGGCCAGTCGCTCCAAGACCGCCAAGTTCTCTGCGGGCGCGATCGAGCGGCAATGGACGGCCGAGTAATACTGAATCCAGAGATTTTCGTTTTGCATGCCCGGCAGCAAGGCGTCGAGCTTTCCCCGATGGAACAGCTCGTCGCTTACCGCACGCATATGAGGCAAGCGGCGGTTATAGGAACGTGTCTCGAAATTTTCGCAAAGGGATCCCAACTGTAGGGCGAGCTCGTTGAATCGCTCGACCAGTTCGGCGTCCGAAAGGACCGTCAGATCGGTTTTCATTCCTTTAGCGCTCCTGCCCATTTCAGAGCCTCCATCCCGATGCGCCGATGTTCCTCGATCGGCTGGCCCCTCAGCAACTGTCGATAAGACAGCCCACCGTAATCGTCACGACCCTGTGTCATGTAGCTGGTGACCAGCCAATGTTTTCCTCGTGGAATTCTGACGACGTTGTCGGTGTTGTGCAGCTCCGGCTCCGAGAAGCCCGAATTCCGTTCGACGATGTGATGCCAGTCATAGAGTTCGCCCGCCTTGCCGTAGAAATCTTCGAACGCCGCCATGTCTTCGAATTCATGGTAGATCCGGTCCGTGACAAGCTCTTCCCAGGTCTTCGGAGGCAGCACGAATGTCACGATCTGTGGCAGCAGCTCCTGCGCCACGACCCACAGATCCACTGCAAGCTCCGCCGCTGGTCCGTAACGAACCGCATAGACCGTCATCTGGCCGATTATCTCGGACATGATGACGAGAGCCCTGGATTTCGTACCGGGCTTTGGAAGCTTGGTGCCGCCTGAGGCGAGAACACGGAGCGCATCCGGATCACCCGCCTCGGCGAGATATCGTCGCGCCTGCTCGGCCCACTGGCCGAACAATTCCTGCTCTGCTTCGGTGAGAGGCTCGTCACCAGGGTTTTCGGACGCCCCACCCGAATAGGAATCGTCTGTCCACTGCCCACCATCCGGGTGCCCGCGCGGCACGCGCGGCTGGTCGGGGTCGTACTTGCGCTCGACGCTCGTGCGCACGAGCCAGGCGTCGACGTCGATGCGGGTATTGCCGCGATTGTGTGCCGGCCCCCAGGCGAGGTAGCGGAGGCCGGCGTCGCGGAAGCGCGACTTGAATTCGGGCGGCGGGAACGCGACGGCGTCGGCGATCTCGGCGGCGCGGATACGGTCGCCGTCGGCGAGCGCGTCGGCGGCGAGCTGGAGCAGCGGCGCGCGATCGCCGAGATGGAAGCCGCGTCCGTAGACGTCCCGCATCGCCTCTTCGAGGACACCCAAGTCCATCAGCCACGGCACCGGCCTGCCGCGGACGCCGGGGCGGATCCCGCCGAGCGCCCATTGCGAGAGACGGATCAGGTCGCCGTCGATCCAGCAGCGCTCAGGCGCGCCCGGGCAAGATCCGGGTGCTCGCGCGACACCCACCGGGTGTGCCCGTGCATCGGCCAACTCCATGTCGGAAAATGAAATGGACCCGCCGCCCGGTCCGGGCGCAGGTCCTTCCAGTAGCCGCGATCCTGTCAAAAACGCGGATTTCCGTCAACTAAATTTGCGTATAAAAATCCTCATCACGAATTGCGACGGCCCGCTTCAAGGGTTTAGCCCCTAGGGCCGGCAAGGGTATGATCCGCCGGTGACCCGTGCGCTCCTCCTGATCGGAAGCCTGCTCCTGGCGACTTTCGCCGCCACCCCGGCCGAGGCGCAGATCGGGCCGGCGACGCGAGGCGCCTGCTTCCTGGTGCGCAACATGGCGGGGTTCTCGCTCGCGGGCCGCGTCGTGATGAAGTCGCGCGAGCGCTACACCTTCGTGCTGCAGAAGGGTCAGAGCCGGCGGGCCTGCCTCGAGGGCGAGATGCATCCGGGCGACAAGGTCGAGCTGGTGATCACGGTCTTCGCGATCCCGCTTTTCGTCTGCTACACGAAGGTCGACCAGCCGATCCAGCTCTACGCCGTGCGCCAGGAAGAGGGCTACAAGTACTACGCCGACTGTCGTTAGCGCTGACGGAGGACCGTCGGCGAGAGCAGCGCCAGCGCGGCGGTCATGCCGCCGACCGCTCCGATCCACATCGTCGCCGAGACGCCGATCAGGTCGGCCAGCGGCCCAGCGACCAGCGCGCCCAGCGGCATCGCCAGGCCGGTCGCGACATGGAAGGTGGCGCCGGCGCGCCCCAGGACATCCATCGGCAGCAGGCGTTGGCGGAGGCTTAGCGCATGGATCAGGTAGATGCTGAGAAAAGCATCGCCGATCAGCTGGTGCGCGACCAGGCTCGGGATCGCCAGCGGACCCAGGACCTCCGAGAGCGGGATCAGCAGCGCGGCGGCGCTGCCCAGCGCCAAAGACGCCAGCAGGGTCGGGCCGAGGCCGATGCGCATGGCGAAGCGCCCGGCGACCAGGGCGCCCAGGAACGAGCCGATGCCGCCCACGCTGATGACGAAGCCAATCGCGAGCGGCGAGAGCGCGAGACGCTCGAGTGCCAGGATCATGTAGAGCGTGTGGAAGAAGCCGCCGAACAGCATCATCAGCGTCTCGGCGGCGAGCAGGCGTGCGACCACCGGCTCGCCGAGGCAGGTGCGAAGGCCCGCCTTCGCGTCGGCGACGAGGCTCGTGCGCCTCTCTTCGGCAGCCGCCGGCGTCTCGACCGAATGGATCCGGCTCAGCATCAGCGCCGACCACAGATACGTTGCCGCATCGACGATCACCGCGAAGGGCGCGGTCATCGCCTGGATCAGCATGCCGGCGAGGCCGGGACCGGCGCTCTCGGCGATGGAGTCCGTCGCCTCGAGCTTGGCGTTGCCCTCGACCAGCTGGTCCTTGCCGACCAGCGCCGGCAGGTAGGCGTTGTCGGCGATGCGGAACAGCGCCGAGGCCGCGCCGATCGCCGCGGCGACCAGATAAAGCTGCGGCATCGAGAGAATACCGCTCCAGGCCGCGAACGGAATAGTCAGGATCAGGCCGGCGCGCAGCAGGTCGGTCGCGACCAGCAGCGGCCGCTTGGGCCGGCGGTCGATCGGGCCGCCGGCGACGAGACCGACGATCACGCCCGGAGCCACGCCCAAGGCCGACAGGATCGCGATCTCGGTCGGCGTGGCGCCGATGCTCAGGATCGCGATCATCGGCAGCGCCGTGCGCGTGATGCGGCTGCCCATCGCGCTCAACGACTGCGCCGCCCAGAGCTTCAGGAAATCTGGATGGCGCCAGAGCCCGCCCGATGGCCACCACCGCATGATCGCCCCCCGATCGAAGCGCGCTGAATGGCCGATCGCCCGCCCGGGCGCAAGCCTAGAAGGGACGGGCCGGCGCCAGCTCCCCTTCCCTCGCATCGAGCGCGGCACGGGTCGGAAGGCCGGCCTGGGCACCCGCGGTGGTGCAGGCGAGCGCACCGGCGACCGAGGCGCGGCGGAGGGCTGTCGGCAGGTTGCGGCCTTCGTCGAGGCAGGCAGCCAGCACGCCGACGAAAGCGTCGCCGGCGCCGACCGTGTCGACCACGCCGACCCGAAGCGCGCCGATCCTGAACGTCCCGTCCATCGCGACGGCGAGCGCGCCTTCGACACCCAGCGTGACGACGACGGTTCCGGCATAGCGTCGGACGATGGCGCTCGCGATTGCCGCCGGCGTGCGCTCGGGGAGGCCGAGATGGCCCGCAAGCGCCACAGCCTCGTGCTCGTTGACGACGAGGAACCCGGTGTCGGCGATCAGCCCGTGCGGCGGCATCAGCGCCGGCGCGAGGTTGAGCATCACGCGGGCGCCGGACTTGCGGGCGCGGGCCGCCAGCCTGGCAGTCTCGGTCGGCGACACTTCCATCTGCAGCACGACGGTGGTGGCGGGCCCGAGGCGCGCGTCCGGCACGTCGGCGGCGCGGGCGTCGAGGTTGGCGCCGCCGGCGCCGAGGATCAGGTTCTCGCCCTTAGGATCGATCGCGATGAAGGCGGCCCCGGTCGGCTGAGCGGATGAGGCGATGCCGGCGACGTCGATGCCCTCGGACGCCAGCCCGTCCTTCAGCGACTGGCCGAAGGCATCGGTGCCGATCCGCCCGATCATCGCGACCTTGGCGCCGGCCCGCACCGCGGCCACCGCCTGGTTGGCGCCCTTGCCGCCGGCGGCGGTGCGATATGTCGGCGCGAGCGCGGTCTCGCCCGGCTTAGGCAGCGCCGGCACGTTGACGAAGAAGTCCGCGTTGATCGATCCGAAGACGAGGACGGTCATTGGTCGTACCCCCTCTCCCGGCGAAGCCGGGAGAGGGCTGGGGTGGGGGCCGAGCTCAGCGAGGAGACGGTCAGTCTGCTCGAGCATTCCCTCGCTTCGCTCGGCCCCCACCCTACCCTCCCCGGCGTACGACGCGGGAGAGGGTTTCGATATCAAGCCGCCGCCGTCAGCGGTCCGGCGGGAAGCCGGCCTTCCTCGACCGCATGGCACGCGGTGATCGAGCCGGTGTCGTTCGGCTTCGGCTCCGGCCGCTCGGTCCTGCAGCGGTCGTTGGCGAAGGGGCAGCGCGGATGGAAGGCGCAGCCGGCCGGCGGATTGATCGGGTTCGGCACCTCGCCCGCGACCGGCGTGCGCTGGCGCCCGGTCATGTCGAGGTCGGGGATCGTATCCAGCAGCATCCGCGTGTAGGGATGCCTCGGCAGCGCGAACACCGTCTGTTTCGGTCCGATCTCGGCGAGACGGCCGAGATACATGACGCCGACACGATCGGCGATGTGGCGGACGACCGCGAGGTTGTGGCTGATGAAGAGATAGGTGAGCCCGAGCTTGCGCTGCAGGTCCTTCATCAGGTTCAGGATCTGCGCCTGCACCGAGACGTCGAGCGCCGAGGTCGGCTCGTCG
>CAZDGR010000340.1:0-5020 GCA_964504845.1 uncultured Rhizobium sp.
GATCATGATCCCGTGGGTTTCCTTCAGGATCCCCTCGAGCCTCGGATGCAGGTAGTCGGGCTCCTCCTCGCGGTGCTTACGCTTGATGTAGGAGGGAATGTTGTCCATCGGACCCGGCCGGTAGAGCGCCACGACGGCGATCAGGTCCTCGAAGCGGTCGGGCTTGAGCCGGCGCAGCACGTCGCGCATGCCCGAGCTTTCCATCTGGAACACCCCGGTCGCGTCCGCCTTGCTCAGCATCTGGAAGGTCTTCGCGTCGTCGAGCGGCAGATGCTCGAGATCGACCGTCACGCCGCGCTTCTTGAGCAGCGTCACCGCGCGCACCAGGATCGTCAGCGTGGTGAGGCCGAGGAAGTCGAACTTCACCAACCCCGCCGACTCCACCCACTTCATGTTGAATTGGGTGACCGGCATGTCGGAGCGCGGATCGCGATAGAGCGGCACCAGCTCGTCCAGCGGCCGGTCGCCGATCACCACGCCCGCCGCGTGCGTGGACGCATGACGATAGAGGCCTTCGAGCTGGAGCGCGATCGAGATCATGCGGCCGACGGACTCGTCGGTCTCGCGCACCCGCTTGAGTTCCGGCTCGGATTCGACCGCGTCCTTGAGCTTGACCGGGTTGGCCGGATTGTTCGGCACCATCTTGCAGACGCGGTCGACCACGGGATACGGCAGCGCCAGCACGCGGCCGACGTCGCGGAGCGCTGCCCGCGCCTGAAGCGTTCCGAAAGTGATGATCTGCGCCACGCGGTCGCGGCCGTATTTTTCCTGGACGTAACGAATGACCTCGTCGCGGCGGTCCTGGCAGAAGTCGATGTCGAAGTCGGGCATCGACACGCGTTCCGGATTGAGGAAGCGCTCGAACAGGAGCCCGAAGCGGAGCGGGTCGAGATCGGTGATGGTCAGGGACCAGGCGACCACCGAGCCGGCGCCGGAGCCGCGGCCGGGGCCGACCGGGATCGACTGGCGCTTCGCCCACTGGATGAAGTCGGCGACGATCAGGAAGTATCCCGAGAAGCCCGTCCGGACGATCATGTCGAGCTCGAAGGCGAGCCGGTCGTGATAGGGCTTCGCCGTCTCGCCCTCGATCTTGAGCGCGACCAGGCGCCGCTCCAGCCCGGCGACGGACTGAGCCCTCAGCTCGTCCTCCTCCGTACGCCCCTCCGCGGTCGGGAACGCCGGCAGGATCGGCTTTCGCTTCGCCGGCATGAAGGCGCAGCGCCTGGCGATCACCAGTGTGTTGTCGCAGGCCTCTGGCAGGTCGGCGAAGAGCTTCCGCATCTCGGCCGCGCTCTTGAAGCGATGCTCGGGCCCCTTCCTGGGGCGCTCCGGATCGGCGAGCACAGTACCGGCGGCGATCGACAGCAGCGCGTCATGGGCCTCGGCCTTGACCGCCGCGTCGAAGAACACCTCGTTGGTCGCGACGATCGGCAGGTCGAGCTCATAGGCGAGGTCGAGCAGCGGTCCTTCGATCGCCGCCTCGTCATCGCGGCCGTGACGCATCAGCTCGACGTAGAGCCGGCCTGGGAAGAGGCCGGCCAGCCGCTCGATCGCCGACCGCGCCGCCGGCCCCTGGCCGTTGGCGAGCAGCCGGCCGACCGTGCCGATCGGGCCGGCGGTCAGCGCGATCAGCCCGTCGGTCTTCCCCTCGAGGTCGGCCCAGCTGATCCTGGGCACCTCGCCCGACGGCGTCTCCATGAATGCCTGGGAGACCAGCTTCATCAGGTTCTTCCAGCCGGCTTCTGACTGGACCAGCAGGACCAGGCGGTCGGGCGGCGGCTGGGTCGTGCCGGGTCGGCGCTCTTCCTCACGCCGGATCCCGAGCTGGCAGCCGGTGATCGGCTGGATCCCGGCATCGGCCGCATAGCTGGCAAATTCCAGCGCGCCGAACAGGTTACCGGTGTCGGCTACCGCGACCGCCGGCATCCCGTGCTGCTTGCAGAGCTTGACCAGGTCGCCGAGCTTGATCGCCCCTTCGGACAGCGAATAGGCGGAATGGACGCGAAGGTGGACGAAATCGGCGTGCGGCATGGTCCCTCCGGGGCCCGGAATAGATTCCACGAGCCGGCCTCCAGGTCGAATCCCTTTGCGGTAACTATCTGGGGAAGCCCGGATATTTCATTTGTCACTACCGATTCGGTCTGCTAACCTGTTGAATGACGGGGGATAACCGTCGAACAGGGGACTAAGCAGGCACAACGAATGCGACGCGATCCGTATCCGGGCGATCGTCAGCTCGACGAACGTCCTGCCGTGCGCGCCACCGTCAAGTGGTTCAATCCAGAAAAGGGATTCGGCTTCGTGTCGCCCGCGGATGGGACACCCGACGCCTTCCTCCACGCCAAGGTCGTTCAGTCGGCCGGCGTCATGGAACTGCCGCCCGGGTCGACCGTCACCTGCGCGATCGTCGCCGGCATGAAAGGCCCGCAGGTCACCCGCCTGCTCGAGGTCGACACCTCGACCGCGACGCCGACGCCGGCACGCCGCCCGCCTTCGGGCCCGCGCCCGCCGCGCGACTTCGGTCCGCGCGCGACCGGCGACCGCCAGGAGATCGTCGGCCAGGTGAAGTGGTTCAACGCGGTCCGCGGCTTCGGCTTCGTCGTCGGCGATGACGGCGGCAAGGACGTGTTCGTCCATGTCGCGGTGCTGCAGCGCTGCGGGCTTGCCAGCCTCGAGCCGGGCCAGCGGGTCAAGATGGCGGTGGTGCCGACCCAGAAGGGCCGCGAGGCCCAGTCGATCGAGCTCGTCCGCTAGCCATTTACGCTTTCGAACGAGGCCCTCATGCCGGTGACACCCGCATGAGGGCCTTTTTCATGCGCTCATGATCGTCCTGATCACTGGAACCGCGACCGGCATCGGCCGCGCCATCGCGGGCCGCCTCGCCGCGCCCGACGCCCGGATCTTCCTCCATACCGGCAGCAACGCCGACGGACTCGAGCGAACGCGGGCCGAGGTCGAGGCCAAGGGCGCCAAGGCGGCCTCGAAGCTCGCGGACCTGACGCTGCCGGGCACCGCCGCCGATCTGGTCCAGGCGACCGTCGACGCCTTCGGAGGCCTCGACGCGGTGGTGCACGCAGCCGGCTTCGCCGACCGCACGGCATTCGACAATCTGGACGCCCAGCGCCTCAACCGCTCGCTCTCGACCATGCCGGTCGCCTTCGCCGAGCTGATGCGGGCGGCGAAGCCGCATCTCCTGAAAAGCAAGGCGCCGCGCGTCGTCGCGGTCAGCTCGTTCATCGCAAGCAAGTTCCAGAACGTCGACCTCAAGTTCCCGGCCGGTGCCGCGGCCAAGGCGGCGCTGGAGGCGATGGTGAAGGCGGCCGCGGTCGAGTACGCGCCGCAAGGCATCCCGGTGAACGCGATCGCCCCCGGCTACATCCGCAAGGACGGCGAGCGCCACAACATCCCGGATTCCCGCTGGCCCGAGCTCGGCAAGCGCATCCCGATGGGCCGTGTCGGCGAGCCCGAGGAAGTGGCCGAGGTCGCGGCCTTCCTGCTTTCCCCGGCCGCTGCCTACATCACCGGCCAGGTCCTCGGCGTCGACGGCGGCCTGACGCTTTGAGGCGCTAAAGGTTTGCCTCGTTTCGTGCATCGAGACTAGATTTCGACACGCCCGGTTTTGTCCCTCAAACCACGCACATAACGTCCAATCGTCATCAGGAGAGACGCGCCCATGGCCGCGAAGAAGAGAGAGCTGAGAAGCAGGGAATGGTACGGCAAGGCCGACAAGGACGGCTTCGCCCATCGCAGCTGGATGAAGAACCAGGGCCTGCCCGACCATGTCTTCGACGGCCGGCCGATCATCGGCATCTGCAACACCTGGTCCGAGCTCAATCCCTGCAACTCGCATTTCCGCCGGATCGCCGAGCACGTGAAGCGCGGCATCTGGGAGATGGGCGGCTTCCCGGCCGAGTTCCCGGTGTTCTCGAACTCCGAGTCCCAGCTCCGTCCGACCTCGATGCTGTTCCGCAACCTCGCCAGCATGGACGTCGAGGAAGCGATCCGGGCGCTGCCGATCGACGGCGTCGTGCTGCTGGTCGGCTGCGACAAGACGACGCCGGCACTGCTGATGGGTGCCGCCAGCTGCGACATCCCGACGATCGCGCTCTCGGGCGGCCCGATGCTGAACGGCAAGTACGAGGGCACCGACATCGGTTCCGGCACCAACACCTGGGTCTTCGACCAGATGGTGAAGGCCGGCAAGATGACGATCGAGCAGTTCATGAGCGCGGAAGCCGGGAACTCGCGCTCGAACGGCCACTGCAACACGATGGGTACGGCGTCCACGATGGCCTCGATGGTGGAGAGCCTCGGCATCGGCCTTCCCACCAACGCCGCGATCCCGGCCGTGGACTCGCGACGCTACATCCTCTCCCACATGGTCGGCCGGCGCATCGTCGAGATGGTTCATGAGGACCTGCGCATGTCGAAGGTTCTCAAGAAGGAGAACTTCGAGAACGCGATCATGATCAACGGCGCGCTCGGCGGCTCGACCAACGCGGTCGTGCATCTGCTGGCGATCGCCGGCCGCATGGGCATCGACGTCTCGCTCGCCGACTGGGACCGCCTCGGCCGCGAGATCCCCTGCATCGTGAACCTGATGCCGTCGGGCAAGTACCTGATGGAGGACTTCTACTACGCGGGCGGCCTCCCCGCCGTGATCCGCGAGATGGGCAAGTACCTCAACAAGAAGGCGCTGACGGTCAACGGCAAGACCATCTGGGAGAACAACAAGGACGCGCCCTGCTACAACCGGAACGTCATCTTCCCGCTCGAGAAGCCGTTCAAGAAGCTGGGCGGCATCGCCGTGCTGAAGGGCAATCTCTGCCCGAACGGCGCGATCCTGAAGCCCTCGGCGGCGTCCCCGCACCTGATGAAGCACAAGGGCCGCGCGGTGGTCTTCGAGAACATCGAGGACTATCACGACCGCATCGAGGACCCGAAGCTCGACATCGACGAGAACTGCGTGATGGTCCTCAAGAACTGCGGACCAAAGGGCTATCCGGGCATGGCCGAGGTC
>CAZDGR010000341.1:0-5013 GCA_964504845.1 uncultured Rhizobium sp.
TCACCTGGCTCGGACATGCCGGGCGCGAAGCCGCCGCCGGCGACGAAACCGCCGTCCGGTACGCGCTGCTCGGCCTCGGACTGCTGGCGGCGGTCGCGTTCCTGCCACGGCTTCTGCGGATCGCACGCGGCCGGAAACCCCTTTCCTGGATCGACGTCGAGGAGCTAGCAAGGGACCGGGCCGGCGACGGGACGACGCTCGTCGACGTGCGCACGCCAGAGGAGTTCGCCGGTCCGCTCGGCCACATCGGCGGCGCCATCAACCTTCCCGTCGGCGAGCTCGATGAGCGCCTGACCGAGTTCGACGCGCTCAGGGAATCCCGGATTGTCGTCGTGTGCCGCACCGACAAGCGCTCGGCCGCGGCCGCGTCGCGGCTTCGACTGGCCGGCTTCAGCAATGTCAGGGTCCTGCGGGGCGGGATGGAGCTTTGGAACAGCAATGGGCTGCCGGTCGACGGACGGCCTTCTCATGAGCATGGAGTTTCCTGATGCTCTTCGCCCCCATGCATGGACAGGTGCTTCTGCTCGCCAGCGCGCAGGCGCTGTTCCAGACGGCATCGGTCCTGGTCATGACCGTCGGCGGACTCGCCGGCGGGCAGATCGCGCCGTCGCCCGACCTCGCGACGATGCCGATCGCCGCGATGTTCCTCGGGACCGCGGCGGCGACGTTCCCCGCGTCCATGTGGATGGCCCGGAGAGGCCGTCGGGCAGGGTTCGTGCTCGGCGCGTTGCTCGGTGCGGTCGGCGGCGTGGCCTCGGCAGCCGGGATCTGGCTCGGCATCCTGGCGCTGCTCGCCTTCGGGACGTTCCTCGTCGGGACATACCAGGCGTTCGCCCAGTTCTACCGGTTCGCGGCCAGCGAGGTGGCCGACGAGGGATTCCGGCCGCGGGCGATTGCACTCGTCCTCGCGGGCGGCATCGTTGCCGCCATCGCCGGGCCTATGCTGGGCCGGCTAGGGGGCCCGCTCCTGGAGCCTTACTACGTCGGCTCATTTCTCCTGCTTTCCGTGGTTTCCATGCTGGGAGCGGGCGTGCTTCTCGGTCTGCGGATCCCGGTATCGAAGTCGGAATCGGTTCAAGCCGGCGGCGGTAGACCCTGGCAGGAGGTCGTTCTTCAGCCTGCCTACCTGGTGGCTCTGTTCGGTGCCGCGACCGGCTATGGCGTCATGATCCTCGCCATGACGGCGACGCCTATCGCCATGATCCATCACGACCACGACCTCTCCATGGCGGCCAACGTCATTCAGCTCCACGTGCTCGGCATGTTTCTGCCGTCGTTCGTGACCGGTTCGCTGATCGCCCGCTTCGGCGTGCTGCGCATCATGTTCACCGGAACCGTGTTGTTCCTTGGCCACGTGCTCGTCACGTTGAGTGGGACCGGGTTCGGCTCCTTCGCCGGTGCGCTGGTGCTGCTCGGCGTTGGCTGGAACTTCCTCTATGTGGGCGGAACGACACTTCTCACGTCCGCATATCGACCCGAGGAGAAGGGCCGCGCGCAGGCCATCAATGACATGACCATTTTTGCCGTCGGCCTCGCCTGCTCGTTGAGCGCGGCCGCGCTGCTGCAGGCATTCGGGTGGCAGACTCTGAATATGCTGCTTGTGCCCTGGCTTGCACTGGCGGCGGTCGCCGTGATCTGGCTGGGCTATCACCGGCGCCGGCGCGCTCGGCCTGTCACTGTGTAGGCGGCGGGGCGCGACCGGCCGACGTCGCCTCCGGCTAAAAACCGAGTCGCGCGTTGATGCACTTCCGGCTCAGACCTTCAGCTTCTCGATCCCGTCCAGCGTGAGCTCGATGCCGAAGCCGGGCGCGTTCGACGGCGTGAGGGTGCCGTCCTTCGGCGAGGCGACGCCCGGGAACACCGCCATCTCGTCGAGCGGCACGCCGGGCGGGGATCCGAGGAAGTACTCGCCCCAGGGCGCGTTCGGCATCGCGTAGCCGAAGTGCTGGCCGTAGGGCGTGTTCATGCCGGCATGCGGAATCACCGGGATGCCGGCAGCCTCGGCCAGCGCGTTGATCTTGAGGCAGGCGGTCAGGCCGCCGACCCAGGCGATGTCGGGCTGGAAGATGTCGGTGTTCTTCTGCGCCGCCGCCGTGGCGAAGGTGAAGGGCGAGTACCAGTGCTCGCCGGTCGCGAGCGTCATCCAGGGCAGGCGGCGGCGAAGCTCGTTCTGGCCGTCGAGGTTCTCGGGCAGCAGGCAGTCCTCGATCCATTTGAGCGCATAGGGACGAAGCCGCTCGGCCAGCCTGACCGTGAACTCGACGTCGAGCGCCATCCAGCAGTCGAGCATCAGCTCGACGTCCCTGCCGATCAGCTCGCGCGCCTCGCCGACCAGGTCCTCGTTCCAGTTGAGCGCGTCGAGACCGTCGGCCGGGCCGTAGGGGCAGGCGAGCTTGGTGCCCTTGAAGCCCAGCTCCATGTGCCAGTCGGTGTCGTTGCCGGTGGCGTAGACCTTGATGCGGTCATGCGCCGGCCCGCCGATCAGCTCGTAGACCGGGGTCTTCAGCGCCTTGCCCTTCAGGTCCCACAGCGCCAGGTCGACCGCGCTGATCGCGTAGGCGCCGAGCCCGCCGGGCCCATAGGGAGAGACGATCCGGCTCATCATGTCGAACAGCCGCTCGGTCGCCATCGCGGGCTCGCCGACCAGAAGCGGCCAGATATGCTCGTTGATGATCGAGATCACCGGCGTGCCGTAGCGGGTGGCGCCGAAGCCGAAGCTGCCGTCGTCCGCGATCACGACGCAGCCAACCGAAGGCCACTCCGGCCGCCAGGTCGAGCGCAGCTTCTTGAAGCGCGGATAGCGCGACATCGGCCCCGCGACCTCGGCGTCGGCCAGCCAGGCGGGCTGGCGCGGCCTGGTCTTCGGCGGGCCGCCGACGATGTCGTTCTTGATCGCGAAGGCTTGGACCGACTTGATCTTCACCGGCGTACTCTCTTCATCGGATTGCGATTGGTGCTGCCGCGGGCGACGACCTCGAAGCCGACATCCACGGTGTAGGGGCCTTCGGGGCGGCGGAGCAGCCGGTTCATGATCATCTCGCCGGCGACCTGGCCGACGCGAGTCTCGGGCACGCGCACGGTGGTAAGGCCGGGCGGGATGTGGCGGGTGATGTCGAAGTCGCCGAAGCCGGCGATCGCGATGTCGTCGGGCACGCCCCAGCCGATCTCCGCCGCGCGCAGCATGGCGCCGAGCGCGATCGAGTCCGAGGTGCAGAAGAGGCCGTCGACGTCCGGGTGGTCGGCGCGCAGCCTGACGATGCCGCGCCGTCCGCCCTCGATGCTGAGGTCGGTCGCGACGATGATCGGTTCGTGGCCGAGCCGGGCGACCGCCGCCTCGTAGGCGGCGCGCCGCGCCCGCACGCGGGCATGCTCGGACCTGATCGTCATGAAGGCGATCTTGCGCGATCCCATGCGCACCAGATGGTCCACGATCGCCGCACCAGCAGCGCGGTTGGAGAAGCCGACATTCATGTCGAGCGGCTTCGGCACCAGCTCCCAGATCTCGACCAGCGGCGCCTTGAGGCGGGTGACCAGGCGCGTCAGCTCCGGACGATGGTCGCCGCCGGCGAGCACCACCGCCTCCGGGCGGTAGCCCAGCAGCGAGGTCATCACGCGCCGCTCCTCGTCGACGCCGTAGTTCGAGGTGCCGAGCACCAGCGAGTAGCCGTCGGCGGTGATCGCGTCCGAGAGGCCCTGGACGACATTGGCATAGACCGACGAGGAGATCGTCGGGATCACGCAGGCGATCGTCTGGCTCTTGCGCGAGCGAAGGCCGCTGGCGATCTGGTTCGGCAGGTATCCCAGCGCATCGGCCGCCTGCAGCACGCGGCTCAGCGTGTCCTCCGACAGCGCGTCCGGGCGGCGGAAGGCGCGCGAGACGGTCATGATCGAGACGCCGGCTTCCCTGGCGACGTCCTCGAGGCTGACGGTGCGGAGGGCGCCGGTCACGACGCGCGCGCCAGCGGAGGCGAGGGGGACGCGATCTCGACCGGAGCGCCGCCGGCGCGTGCCGAGCGCAGCATCGCCTCGATCACGTCGATCGTCGCCGCACCGATCTCGCCGGGCGAAAGGTTCTCGCCTTTGCCTTCGGCGAGATCGACCAGAGCGTTGACCGGTCCGTCGCAGCGATAGACGAGGTCGCCGGGTGCGAAGTCGACGCCCTGCGGCCTGCCGTCGTGGCGATGGATCGAGACATGATCGCGATGGACGGCGAGGTCGAGCACGCCTTCGCTGCCTGAGAGCTGAATCGTGAGGATCGCGCGCCGGCCCTCGGGCATGCCGGCCGCACCGGAGAAGGTGCCGAGCGCACCGCCCTCGAAGGCGACGCTGGCGGCATCGACCAGGTCGACCGCGCCGGGGGCGATGCGCGCACCGACGCTCCTGGGACTGAGGCCGGTCAGCCAGAGGGCGAGGGCGACCGAATGCGAGAGCTGGCCATAGGCGAAGCCGCCGCCTTTCGCAGGATCCTGCCAGGTGGCGATGTCCGGTGCGAAGAACGCGGTCTTCCAGCGGGCGAGCCCGTCGCCGTCGAAGACGCGGCGGGTCGCCGAGACGAAGGTGCAGGCGAGATGCTCGATGCGTCCGACCGCGCCGCCCTGGATCAGGCTGCGCAGCCGGCCGAGCTTCGGCAGGTAATGATAGCCGTTGGCGATCAGCAGATGGCGGCCGCTCGATCTCGCCCGTCGCACCAGGTCCCAGGCCTCGGCCGGATCCAGGGTCATCGGCTTCTCGCAGAGCACGTGGCAGCCGGCCTCGATCGCATCGCGGACATGGACGTAGTGGAGGTCGTGCGGAGAGGCCACGATGACCGCATCGGGCCGGCGGGCGAGGACGTCGCGATGATCCTCCGAGGCGAAGGCGAAGCCGAAATGCTCGCGCACCCGCTCGAGCGCCGCCGCGCCCAGCCGGCAGACGCCGTCGAGCCCCACGTCGTCCCGCACCTTCAATGCCGGTATGTGGTTCTCGGCCGCGTACCAGCCGGCGCCCACCACCGAAACCCGGATCCGGCCCATT
>CAZDGR010000342.1:0-5001 GCA_964504845.1 uncultured Rhizobium sp.
TCGGCTCCTGGAAGATCATCGCGAGCCGGTTGCCGCGGAGCTTGCAGAGCTTGTCTTCCGGCAGCGCCAACAGGTTTTCGCCCTCGAAGCGGATCTCGCCCGAGGGGATCGCGCCGTCGGGGAGGAGCCCCATCAGGGCGAGGGCGGTCATCGTCTTGCCGCAGCCGCTTTCGCCGACGATGCCGAGGGTCTCGCCGCGTTCGATCGAGAAGCTGACCTCGCGCACCAGCGGCACTTGCCCACGGAGCGTCGGCATGTGGACGGCGAGCTTGTCGACCGCGAGGAGGGCCATCAGCGCGACCTCGACAGGCGAGGGTCGAGCGCGTCGCGGAGACCGTCGCCGAGCAGGTTGAGGCCGAGAACCGCGACCATGATCGCGGCACCCGGGTATATGGCCAGCATCGGTGCGCGGAACAGGAAGGTCTGGGACTCGTTCAGCATCCGCCCCCAGCTCGGGTTCGGCGGCTGGGTCCCAAGGCCGAGATACGACAAGCCGGCCTCAGCCAGGATCGCGAGAGCGAAGTTGATCGTCGCCTGGACGATCAGCACGTTCGAGATGTTGGGCAGCACGTGCTCGAGCGTGATGCGGATGTGTCCCTTGCCGGCTGCGCGGGCGGCCAGGATGAAGTCGCGGGCGAGGATCGCGTTGGCCGCGCCGCGCGTGATCCGCGCGAAGACCGGGATGTTGAAGATGCCGATTGCCAGGATCGAGTTGAAGGTGCCGGGACCGAGGATCGCGGTGATCAGGATCGCCGACAGGATCGCCGGGAAGGCGAAGGTGAAGTCGGCCATCCGCATCACCAGATCCTCGACCCAGCCGCGCTTGGCCGAGGCCAGAAGGCCGAGCGCCACGCCGGTCAGCACGCCGATCGTGACCGCGACGAGGCCGACCGCGATCGAGTTCCGGGATCCGACCAGGATCATCGAGAAGACGTCGCGGCCGAAATGGTCGGTGCCGAACCAGTGGACCGAGGAGGCGGGCGCCAGCCGGCCGGGCACGTTGATCCGACTCGGCGAGTGCGGCGTCCAGAAATAGGAGAGGAGCGCCGCCGACAGCACGAGGCCGACCAGGATCGCGCCGATGACGAAGTTGCGCTGGCGCAGGCATCGCATCAGGAGGCCGTCGCGCTTCATCGGGCGGTCCTCAGGCGCGGGTCGATCACCGCGTAGAGCAGGTCGACGATGAAGTTGATCACCACCACCTTGGCCGCCAGCAGCACGACCACGTCCTTCACCACGATCAGGTCGCGCTGGTTGATCGACTGGAAGATCAGGCGACCGAGGCCGGGCAGGTAGAAGACGTTCTCGATGATGATCGTGCCGGCCAGCAGGTTCGAGAACTGGAGCCCCATGATCGTGACCACCGGGATCAGCGAGTTCCGGAGCACGTGGCGCCAGAGCGTCTGGGTGCGGGTCAGTCCCTTGGCGCGGGCGGTGCGGACGAAGTCCTCGCGGAGAACTTCGAGCACGGCCGAGCGGGTGACGCGGGCGAGGATCGCCGCCTGCACCAGCGCCAGCGCGAAGGCCGGGAGCACCAGCGACTTGAGCGCGACCGGACCCTGGTCCCATCCGGGGAAGCCGCCGGCGGGAAGCCATCCCAAGAATACCGCGAAGAGCAGGACCAGCAGGATCGCGAACCAGAAGTTCGGGATCGCAATGCCGAGCTGGGTTGCGGTCATCACGCCGTAGTCGCCGACCGTGTTGTGCTTGGAGGCGGCGTAGACGCCCAGCGTCAGCGCGATCATCGTGGTCAGGCTCATCGCGATCAGCGCCAGCGGCAAGGTTACGACCAGCCGCTCGCCGATCAGCTCGGCGACCGAAGTCCCGTAGGTGTGGCTGATGCCGAGGTCGCCGCGCACCAGGCCCGCCATCCAGACCAGGTAGCGCTCGACTGGCGGCCGGTCGAGGCCGAGCTTGGCTCTCAGCGCCGCCACCGCGTCCGGCTGCGCGTCGATGCCGAGCATCAGCAGCGCCGGATCTCCGGGCAGCACTTCCAGCACCAGGAACACCACCAGGGAGGTGGCGAACAGGGTGGCGAGGAACGCAGCGAGGCGGCGGAGGGTGAAGGAAAGCATGCAGTCAGGCGGTTATAGCGAAAGCCCCCTCCGGGAGGGAGGGGGCTTTCTCAAGACCGGACCTGGAACCGAGCTCAGTCGACCCAGCGGAGCCCCGCGAGGTCGGTGACCGAGACCGGCGAGTTCTTCCAGATGCCGCGGAGCTTGGCGGCGTAGACGCCGGTGCGGGGCAGCTGGAACATGAAGGCGTGGACCGCTTCGTCGGCGATCTTGCGCTGGATCTGGCCGTAGAGGTCCTTCTGCTTGGCCTCGTTGCTCTCGGCCAGAACGGACTTCATCAGCGCGTCCATCTCGGCGTTCTGGTAGCCGTAGTAGTAGTCCTTGCCGCGCGTGTAGTTGTCCTGGTCCCAGGGCGACACATGCGCGACCACGGTCATGTCGTAGTTCTTCTGCTTGTAGACGACGTCGAGCCACTGCGCCCATTCGACCGGCTCGATCTTGACCCGGAAGCCGGCTTCCATGAGCTGGGCCGCGACGATCTCGGCCGAGCGGCGCGCATAGGCGAAGGGCGGCGGCTTGATGGTGACATCGACGCCGTTCGGGTACCCCGCTTCCTTCAGCAGCTCCTTGGCCTTGGCGATGTCGTGCGGATAGCGGTTGGTGAGATCGACATACCAGGGGTGATGCGGCGGGAAGTGGCTGCCGATCGGGAGGCCGTAGCCGGAGGTGGCACCGTCGATGATCGACTTCCGCTCGATCGCGTGGTTGGCGGCGCGGCGGACACGGATGTCGTCGAAGGGCTTCTTGCTGTTGTTGAGGATCAGCGGCACCTCGCCCTCGGTCGAGCCGATCACCACCTGGAAGCGGCTGTCGGCCTTGAAGCGGTCGAGGGTCTCGGTGGCGCCGACGGTCGGGAAGGCGTCGATGTCGCCGGCGAGCAGCGCCGGCACCTGGGCGGCGGCGTCGGGCACGAACTTGAACGTCGCCTGGCGGATCTGCGCCTTGGACTGGTCGCGGTAGGTCGGCGACTTCTCGAGGACGACGCGGTCGCCCTTCACCCACTGCTTGAACTTGTAGGGGCCGGTTCCGACCGGATTGGTCTTGTTGTTGTCGGCCGATTTCGGATCGAAGATCGCGGCACCGCCCGAGGCCATGTAGGAGAGGAACAGGCTCGACGGCGCCTTGAGCCGGAGGACCACGGTCTCCGCGTCCGGCGTCTCGATGGCGGCTATATTGGCGAAGTGGCGCTTGGTCGGGTTGGTCGAGGTCGCCGAGCCGGCGCGCTCGAACGACCACTTCACGTTCTCCGAGGTCAGCTTCTCGCCGTTGTCGAAGACGACGCCCTTCGGAAGCTTGAAGGTATAGGCCTTGCCGTCCTCGCCGACGGTCCAGGACGTGGCGAGGCTCGGCTTCACCGTGCCGTCCTCGCCGATGCGGACCAGGCTCTCGTAGACGTTGACGCTGAAGATCACGTCGATCGCGGCGGCAGCGTTCTGCGTCGGGTCGAGCACCGGCGGCTCGTCCTGCATGCCGATGACGATCGTGTCCTTGGCGGCGAGCGCGGCGGTGGCGGTCATGGCGAGGGCGACGGCGAGCGAGATCGAGAAAACGCGCATCGGAAGCTCCTCCAAATGGAAGCGGCGCAACCGTGCCGTTGGCAGGTTGCGCCGCTATTACAGCTATATGACTAGTTGACCCAGCGCACCTCGGTCAGGTCGTTGGCCTGCACCGGGCTGTTCTCCCACAGGCCCTCGATCTTTGCGTTCCAGACGCCGGTCTTCGGCAGCATGAACAGGAAGCCGTTGACCGCATCGGCCGCCAGCATGCGCTGCGCATCGCCGAAGGCCTTGTTGCGGATGTCGTCGGTGCCGGCCGACACGGTGAGGTCGATCAGCGACTTGAACTCCGGCTTGCCGTACTGGAAGTAGTAGTTCGGATCGGCGTAGATGTTGATGTCGAGCGGCTCGGTGTGGCTGATGATCGTCAGGTCGAACTGCTTGTTCCTGAACACCTGCTCGAGCCACTGCGGGAACTGCAGCTGCTCGATCTGCGCCTTGACGCCGACCTGCTCCAGCATCGCCGCGATCAGCTCGCCGCCGCGCTGGGCATAGGCCGGGGGCGGCAGGCGGAGCGACAGCGTCAGGTTGGTCTTGCCGGCCTCGGCCAGCAGCGCCTTCGCCTTCGCCGGGTCATAAGGATAGACGCCGGTCAGGTCGACATAGGCGGGATGGTTCGGCGAGAAGTGCGAGCCGATCGCCGTCGCGGTGCCGCCGGCGGCGCCGATGATGATCGCCTTGCGGTCGATCGCATGGCTGATCGCGCGCCGGACGCGGACGTCGTCGAGCGGTGCCTTCTTGTTGTTCATGGCGAGGATGGTCTCGCCCTCGGTGTTGCCGACCACGACCTTGAGCTTGGGATCGGCCTTCAGGCGGTCCAGCGCGTCACCGGCGCCGGTGTTCGGCGAGGCATCCACGTCGCCGGCCAGAAGTGCGGCGACGGTCGCCGCCGGATCCGGGATGAAGCGGAAGGTCGCCTTGTTGAGCTTGATGCTGGCGGCGTTCCAGTGATCGGGATTCTTCTCGATCTCGAGCCGGTCGCCCTTGTTCCAGCGGACGAACTTGAACGGACCGGTGCCGACCGGCTTCGCCTTGGCATCCGCGATCGCACCCGGTGCCACGACGACGGCCTCGCCCATGCCGACGAGGTAGGGCACCAGGCCGACCGGCTTCTTCAGCCTGATGACGACCGTGCTCGGATCGGGCGTCGTCACTTCCATGCCGTTGTCGGTCAGCATGGACTTCTTCGGGTTGGCGCTGTCGGCCGACGTGGTACGCGCCAGCGACTGCGCCACCGCGGCCGAGGTCAGCTCGGTGCCGTCATGGAACTTGACCCCGCGACGGAGCTTGAAGGTGTAGGTCAGGCCGTCCTGCGAGAGCGTCCATTCGGTCGCGAGACCCGGCTGCACCATACTCCTGCGGTCGAGGCG
>CAZDGR010000343.1:0-4998 GCA_964504845.1 uncultured Rhizobium sp.
ATCAGCATGCGGTCGAAGGGGTCCTTGTGGATCTCGGGCAGGCTTCCGGCGCGCTGGCCATGACGCAGGGTCATGGTCACTGCCCGAGAACCCTGCGCGCCGACGTAGCGGTCATGTCGTCCGCGAGGAGCGTCGCGAACGGGACCAGCCTGGCGACCGGCGTGTGGCCGCGGGCGATCGGCTTCGACAGCTCGGTCCTGGCCTTATGGATGGTCACCGCGTCCGTATGGTACTCCTTGGATCACCAGCTTAGCTAAGGGCGCCGCCGCCCGCCCACGAGGTTGGGAGGAGAGATGACCGCGACGCCCGAACAGTTCGTCGGCACCTGGCGCCTGGTGAAGTGGATCATCGCCGACGGCGACAAGGTGACCGAGCCGATGGGGCCCGACCCGTGGGGCCTGATCACCTACTCGGCCGACGGCTACATGTTCGCGATGCTGGGAGCCCAGCCGGCGACGCGCGCGAGGTTCGCCGGATCCGATCCGCTCGGCGGCACGCCCGAGGAGACGCACCGCGCGATGTCGACCGTCCACAGCTACTGCGGCACCTGGAAGATCGAGGGCGACGCGGTCGTGCACACGGTCGAGGGAGCGCTGTGGCCGAACATGGTCGGGACCCGCCAGGTGCGCCACTACCGCTTCAAGGACGGCAAGGTCGTGCTGAAGACGCCGCCGCTGACCCGCAAGGGCGCGTCAGGCATCGCCGAGCTGACGTGGAGGCGGGTCTGAGGCGGCGCCGGATTCCGCGCACGAAGTTGGCAGTCGACCGCAGTACACTCTAGCGTTTCGCGAGATCGTCGGCTCAGAGGGATCATGGGGGAAAATCGCGCCAGAAGGCGGCTCGCGGCGATCGTCGCGGCCGACGTCTCGGGCTACTCCCGGCTGGTCGGCGAGGACGAGGAAGGCACGGTCGCAAGGCTGAAGGCCCTCACGCGCGAGCGGATCGATCCGCTTGTCGCGGAGCACGCGGGCCGCATCGTCAAGACCGCCGGCGACGGGATCCTGATGGAGTTCGCGAGCGCCGTAGATGCGATCCGCTGCATGCTCGACCTTCAACGCGCGGTGACGGCCGCCGAGGCGATCCACCCGGCAGACCGGCGCCTGTCCTTCCGTATCGGAGCTCATGTCGGCGACATCATTGTCGACGACGACGACATTCACGGAGACGGCGTCAACGTGGCGGCACGGCTGGAGGCCTTGGCGGAACCCGGCGGCATCTGCGTTTCGGCGACGGCCTGGGACCAGGTCCGCGACAGGATTCCGATCCAGGCCGAAAGTCTCGGCGAGAAGCAGCTCAAGAACATAGCGCGGCCGATCGAGGTCTGGCGCATCGTCGTCGATGCCCCGGCCGAACGTCCGGCGCTGCCGCTTCCCGACAAGCCTTCGATCGCGGTTCTGCCGTTTCAGAACATGTCCGGCGATCCCGAGCAGGACTACTTCGCCGACGGCCTGGTCGAGGAGGTCGTCACCGCGCTCTCGCGCTTCCACTGGCTCTTCGTCATCGCGCGCAACAGCTCGTTCACCTACAAGGGCGAGGCCGTCGACGTGAAGCGTGTCTCGCGCGAGCTCGGCGTGCGTTACGTCCTCGAAGGCTCCGTCAGGAAGTCCGGCCAGAAGGTGCGCATCACCGGGCAGCTCATCGATGGCACCTCCGGCACGCATCTATGGGCCGACCGCTTCGATGGCACGCTCGGCGACATCTTCGATCTCCAGGACCAGGTGACGATGAGCGTCGTCGGCGCCATCGAGCCCAAGCTGACGCGCGTGGAGATCGAGCGCGCGCGGCGCAAGCCTGCCGGAAGCCTGAATGCCTACGATCTCTATCTGCGCGGACTGTTCCTGTTCTACCAGTTCACCGCGGAAAGCATGGCGGCAAGCCTCGACCTGTTCGACCAGGCGATGGCCGCCGATCCTGCGTTCGCTGCCGCGCCTGCGATGGCGGCCTATTGCCGCCAAAGGCTCGTCGTTCACGGCGTAAGGGCTCAGAGCCCCGAGGACGAGAAGCAGACGATAGCGCTCGCCGAACGAGCCTTGGCGATCGGCAAGGACGACGCCACGGCTCTCATCTACGCCGGATCGATCTTCGGCAACATCGGCCGGGACCAGGACCTCGCCATGGCATGCGTGGAGAGGGGGCTGCGACTCAATCCCAACGCCTTCGTCGGATGGCAGAATCGAGGCTGGCTCGACCTGTTTCGAGGAGACACGGAACCAGCGATCTCGGCGCTGACGCACGCCCTTCGTCTGAGCCCCTTCGATCCGCTGGCCCACAGCGCTCGCGGCGGGCTCGGCGTCGCCTTCTTCTTTCTCAGGCGTTTCGAGGATGCGATCGCTCACCTCCGCTCCGCGATGGACGAGAACCCGAGCTATGCTCCGGCCCACTGGTTCCTGGCCGCGGCCTACGCCCACCTGGAGCGCGACGACGAAGCCCGCCGGATGGTCGCTCGCCTGATTGAAAGGCAGCCCGCCTCGCGTAGCCTCAGGGACCTGGCCGGCAAGCTCCCGTTCAAGGACCCGATCCAGCTCGAGCTGCTTCTCGGCGGCCTCCGCAAGGCGGGTCTTCCCGAAACGTCGTAGGGTCGGCTTGGAAGACGAGGGGAAGGTCGCGCCGGACTTTTGGTCGGCGCCTGGCGCCTCGCCGAACGGGCCCGGATCGAGGCCGGCGGCTTCGTGGTCCCGACCCGGATGGGATCGACGGGTCTAAAGCCCGACCGCGTCGCAGACGCGCTTCATCTGGCCCTTGGCCTCGAAGAATTCCTCGGCGATCGCGCGCGCCGCCTTCTGGTGGCGCTTGTAGTCCTTGTTGATGCGCTCGATCGCGTCGAGCGCCTCTTCGTGGTTCGAGAAGGCGAAGAGCCCCTCGCCGGTCGGGATGTACTTGCCGAACGCGGTGTCCTGGGTGATCACCGGCCTGCCGGCGGCGAGGTAGCAGACGCTGCGGTCGGAGAACCAGCCGGAGCGCGGGCGGACGTAGATGTCCTTCGCCACCGACAGCTCGCCGCGCGAGCGGTAGAGGAAATCCTGGTAGACCCCGAGCCCGTTCGACACCGGCACTGGGTCGATCAGGTTCCAGCCGTTGCCGCGCACGAGGTCCTCGACCTCCTTCGTCGGCGGGCGCAGCGCGAGGTCGAGCGGCTGCGTCGTCCGCTTCGGAAGGTCGAGGAAGCGGGTGAAGTTCATGTGCTTCGACCACTGGTAGGACTCGCCCTCGAAGTCGATGTTCTTCGAGGAGTGCGCCCAGGTGGCGAGGCTCGAGAAGGCCGCCGGGCTTGAATCGAGCTCCGCCGGCCAGACGTCGAGATTGATCGGCGGCCGCACCTTGTGCCAGGTGCGATTCATCGGCACCGGGCAGTCGGACGCCCCCAGGTTCTCGCCGATCGTGAACAGATGCGTGTGCGCGTCGACATAGGCGATCGAGTCCTTGTCGCCCTTCGCCAGCTTGATCTGCTCGTAGATCGGATCGGTGTCGACCAGGATCCGCACCGGGCACGCCATGTGCTCTTCGCGAAGCTGCGTGGCGCCGCAGAGGTTGATGATCGCGTCGGCCTCCCGGTAGAGGCTCATCGCCTTCTCCTTCGGGACGCCGTGCCACGAATAGCCGGTGACCGGATCGAGATAGGCCCAGCGATGGCCGAGCCCGTAGCGCTCCATCATCGACTTCACGAAGCCGATGTTCTCGGTCGAGTCCCAGTGCACCGAGTTCTGCACGAAGGAGTACGGGTTGACCCGGTTGTCCTCGAAGTACCAGACGTCGTGGCCGAGCCTGGTCAGCCCCAGCACCCAGTTCATCCCTTCCCAGCCGACGCCGGCGACCGGCATGCGGCCGGAGAAGTGGAGGACGAGGATGGTTTTTTTCTTCGCCATCACGAGGTCGGCGCGAGGCCGCGCGGCAAGAGGAGATAGAGCGTGCCGTTGGCCTTCATGCGGCCGGCCATCTCGCCCGCTTCCTTGCCCGGTCCCCAGAAGAGATCGCCGCGCGCCGGCCCCCTGATCGCGCCGCCGGTGTCCTGCGCCACGACGAGCCGGCGGATCGTGCCGCCCGGCGAGTCCTCATGCGCGAGGTCGAGGAACACCGGCGCGCCCAGGGGCAGGTGCGCGCGGTCGACGGCGAGGCTGCGCCCCGGCGTCAGCGCCACGCCCTGGGCGCCGATCGGGCCGTCGCCGTCGAGGAGGCGAAAGAAGACGTAGGAGGGATTGCTGTCGAGGACCTCGCGCATCCGCTCGGGGTTTGCCGCGAGCCAGGCGCGGATCGACTGCATCGAGACGTTGCCGGGCTGAAGCTCGCCCTTGTCGAGAAGCGTGCGGCCGATCGCGACGTAGCGATGTCCGTTCTGCCCGGCGAAGCCGACGCGGAGGATGCGGCCGTCCTCCAGCTTGGCCCGGCCCGAGCCCTGGACCTCGAGGAAGAAGGCGTCGACCGGATCGTCGACCCAGAGGACCTCGAGGTCGCGGCCGTCGAGCGCGCCCTTGGCGATGTCGGCGCGCTGGTGATAGGGGCGGAGCCTGCCGCCGATGATGCGGCCGGCCACCCGCTCGCCCTTCCAGGCATCCCGCCACTCGCCGAGATCGACCTGGACCAGGTCGTCGGGCACGCGATGCAGCGGCACGCGATACTTCGCGGAGCGCTGGACCGCACCGTTGAGCTCGGGCTCGTAGTAGCCGGTGACGAAGCCGGGCGCGGTCACGCGATAGGCCTGGAACTCGGCTTCGAAGTAGGTGCGCGCGCGCGCCGGATCGTCGGGGATCGCGCCGCAGGCCTGCTTCCAGGTCTCCGGCATCTTCGCGCACGAGCGGCGAAGCGCCGGCAGCGCCTCGGCCGGATCGTCCTCGGCCCAGCCGGGAAGGGCGGAGAAGGCGACGGGTTCGAGCTTCCGCTCCGGAGCCGGAGCAGCGCAGGCGGCGAGGAGAAGCAGAAGAGCCGTCGCGGTGATGCGTTCGTGCCCCCTCTCCCGGCTGCGGAGCGGACGGGGGAGGTACGCGCGACGCCGAAGGCGTCGTC
>CAZDGR010000344.1:0-4981 GCA_964504845.1 uncultured Rhizobium sp.
TCGGCCTGCGGGCGGTCCTTCTCGGCCACCAGCTTGGCCGCGACCACGCCGGTCGAGTCGCGCCAGAGCACGAGCTCGATGTCGGGGTTGTCGGCCTCGAATCCCTTCTTGAAGTCGTTGATGTACTCGGGGACCAGCGTCGAATAGACGCTGAGCTTGGTCTTGGTCTGCGCCTCCGCAGCCGTGCCCGCGAGCGCGGCGGCGGCGGCAAGGGCGATCAGGGTGGGCATACGCATCGGAATCTCCCGCGTTGGTCAGACGTTGGAGATCCGGACTTGAGCTTGCTCGGGTGGCGGACTGCCGGAGCAGCCCTGGTTCCAATCCCTTCGCCGGCATGATCCGGATCAGGTTCGAAGGGTCTCGGCGACGGGCGCCGACTCTCAGCCCGGTTGGGCTCCCCTCGGAACGCACCCATTCTGCGGCGGGGTGTCCCAGCACGCAAGAAATCTGTCATGCGTACGGAATACCAGGCGCTATCCTTCGGCGACAAACCTCCTCCGCGTCAAAGAGCCCCTCATGCCCACTCCAAGGATCGCGCTCGCGGGCTTCATGCTCGAGAGCAACGGCCATTCGCCGGTCGCCACCAAGGCCGAGTTCGAAGCGCTGGGATATTTCGGCGGCAACGCGCTGGCCGAAGACCTCGCCAAGGCGAACCCGCGCAACAGCGCGACGATGACCGGCTTCGTCGAAGGCATGAACGGCGGCCGCGACTGGGCCATGGTGCCGATCGTCTCCGCCTATGGCGGCGCCAGCGGCCCGGTCGACCAGACGTTCTTCGAGGAGATCGTCGAGAAGCTGGCGACCGGCCTCAAGGCGGCGATGCCCCTGGACGGCGTGTTCATCTCGCTGCATGGCGCCGCGACCGCGACCGGCGACTTCGATCCCGACGCGACCGTGCTCCGCACCGTCCGCGACATCGTCGGCCCCGACGTGCCGGTCCTCGCCACGCTCGACCTGCACGCCAACGTCAGCCAGGCGATGGTCGACCTCGCCGACGTGATGAGCTCGTACCTCACCAACCCGCATGTCGACATGCGGGAGCGCGGCGTCGAGTGCGCGGCGATCATGCGCGCGATGCTGGGCGGCATGCGGCCGAAGTCGGCCTTCGTCAAGCTGCCGCTGATCCCGCCATCGGTGACCCAGAACACCAAGAGCGGCCCCTACGCCGATATCATCAAGTATGGGCAATCCAAGCTCGACCACGAGATCCTGAACGTCTCGATCTGCTCCGGCTTCTCGCTCGGCGACACGCCGAAGAACGGCATGAGCATCACGGTCGCCGCCCGCACCAGCGCCGAACGCGCCCGCGCGGTCGCTTTGGACATCGCCAGGACCTGCTGGGCCGACCGACAGCGCTACGTGCCGAAGATGACCTCGATCGAGGATGCGACAGCGATGGCGGTGGCCGCCGGCAGGGATCCGAAGAAGCCCTCCCTCCTCTTCGCCGACGTCGCCGACAATCCCGGCGGCGGTGGGCGTGGCAACACCGCCTGGATCCTGGAGGCCTTCCACAAAGCCGGCGCCGAGGGCGTGCTGCTCGGCATCTTCAACGATCCGGCGCTGGCCGAAGAGGCGCACGCCAAGGGCAAGGGAGCGGCCTTCACCGCCCGCTTCAACCGCGACGAGACCGACCAGTTCTCGAAGCAATTCGCCGCCGAGGCGACGGTCGAGGCCATCCATGACGGCAACGTCGTCGGCCGCCGCGGCGTCGTCGCCGGCCGCCAGCTCCACTACGGCAAGACCGCGCTGGTCAAGGTCGGCGGCATCAAGGTCGTGGTGATCTCGATCCGCCAGCAGTGCTGCGATCCGATCGCCTTCGAGATGTTCGGCCTCGACATCGCCAAGGCCCGCTCGGTGATCGTCAAGTCGCGCGGCCATTTCCGCGCCGGCTTCGACGAGTTCTTCCCCGACGACCGGATCATCGAGGTCGACGTGCCCGGCCTCACCACGCCGGTGCTCTCGCGCGTGCCGTACAGGAACGCCCCCAGGCCGATCTTCCCGCTCGATCCCGACGTGAGCTGGACGCCGCCGGCGTGACGGCACGCACATGACTGGCCGGCCGCTCATCTCCGCCGACGGGATCACCCGGCAGGGCTGGATCCTGATCTGGACGCTGTCGACGGCCCAGCTCGTCTCCTGGGGTACGCTGTTCTACGGCTTCTCGCTCTTCATCCTGCCGATGGAGAAGGAGCTCGGATGGTCGAAGACGGACCTCAACGGCGCGCTCTCGGCGGGGATGCTGGTCGCGGCCTTGCTCGCGATGCCCATAGGCCGCTGGATCGACCGCGGCCGCGACCGCGCGGTCCTGACCCTGGGTTCGCTCGCCGGCGGCATCATGCTGCTCGCCTGGGCCGCGGTCTCGGATCTGGTTCTCTTCTACGCGATCTGGCTCGTGATCGGCGCCTCCTTCGCCGCCACCCTCTACGAGCCGGCGTTCGCCGTGCTGACCACGCGGCTCGGGCCCCAGTACAAGCGCGGCATCACCTCGATGACGCTCGTCGGCGGCTTCGCCAGCACCGTCTTCATGCCGCTGACCCAGGTGCTGATCGACTGGCTGGGGTGGCGACCGGCGCTGGTCGTCCTCGGGCTCGTCACCCTTGCCGTCTGCGGCGGCATCCACTGGTTCATCCTGGCACCTTCCGACAAGCCGCCTCCGCCGCCGGCGGCCACCGGCAGCGAGGATCGCTCGCCTCTCCGCCGCGCCGTCAGGACGCCGGCCTTCTGGGGGCTTCTGGTCGCCCTCTCCAGCTACGGCGCCGCGCAGACCGCCTTGATCTTCCATCTCGTTCCTTACCTGAACGAGATGCGGATGGATTCGCCGACGATCATCGCGATCCTCGCGATCATCGGGCCGATGCAGGTGGCAGGGCGCGTGGTCGTCATCGCCTTCGCCAAGAACCTGTCGGCCCGGACGATCGGCAGCTTCTCGCTCCTCGTCCAGCCCCTGATGATGCTGGTCCTGATCCTGCTGCCGCCGACGCCCGTCTGGGTGGGACTGGCCATCGCCGTCTATGGCGCCGCCAACGGCATGACCACGATCGTGCGCGGCACGATCGTCCAGGAGGTCCTGGGCCGCGCCGGGTACGGCGTCATCAACGGCGCCATCAGCTTTCCGGCGACGATCCTGCGGGCGCTGTCGCCGGCGGTGGCCGCGCTGGTCTTCGATCTCGCCGGGGGCTACGACCGCGTCCTGTGGCTGATCTTCGCGGTCTATCTGCTGGCCGGCGCCGCCTTCCTGGTCGCCGCCTTCTGGCGGCCGCGATCGGGTACTTGAACGCACCCCGCGATTCAGCCACTTCTCTGGGCATCACTCGAGGGCTTCGACCATGGCCGACCGTCCGCTGATCGGGATCACGCTCGACTACCAGGAGAAGGGCACCTTCTCGCAGCGCCCGCACTACGCGGTCCGCACGATCTACTTCGCCGCGGTCGAGGCCGCCGGCGGATTGCCGATCGCGATCCCGCACCTGGCCGATCGGTTGCCGGAGTACATGAAGCTGATCGACGGCCTGGTGATCCCCGGCGGAACCCATGCCTCCCCCGAGTCCTGGTACGTGGATCTCAACGAGCCCGCACCCTATGAGGAGACGCCGCGCGCCGCCTTCGACATCGCCGTCGTCGAGCAGGCGCTCAAGCGCGACATGCCGCTGCTCGGCATCTGCGCCGGCATGCAGGAGCTCGCCTGCGTCGCCGGCGCCAAGATGACCCGCAACGTCCACAAGCACCACAACACCGAGATCAACCACCGCCAGGGAACGACGGCCGATCAGTACGCGCATGAGGTCGTGGTCGAGCCCGGTACGCGCCTCGCACAGATCGTCGGTGCCGGCAGGATCGACGTGAACACCGCGCATCAGGAGGCGGTGGTCTCGGTGCCGAATGACATGACGATCTCCGCCCGCTCGCCCGATGGCGTCATCGAGGCGATCGAGCTGCCGAAGCACAGGTTCGCGCTCGGCGTCCAATGGCACCCGGAGTTCTTCCTTCAGGCCGGAAACCCGCACCGCAAGGTGTTCGAGGCGCTGGTCGCTGCCGCGAAAGGCTGAGGCCTACTTCGACGCCGTCTCGTAGCCCACCTTGAAGGCGCTCATCTCGAAGCCCTTCACCTCGCTGCGGACGGCGGTCGAGCGGACCACCTGGAACATGTAGGCCATCGGGCCTTCCTGCATATTCTTGAGCTGGATCTCGCGGTAGAGCGCCTTCCGCTTCTCGGGGTCGCGCTCCATCATCGCCTTCCGGCCAAGCTCGTTCATCGCCGGATCCTGCCAGGCTGCGCGCCAGGCCGGATACTGCGCCAAGTTCGCCTCGCGCCGGTTGTCCGGGTTCATCACATGGCGCGAGACCATGTTGTGGGCGTCCGGATAGCGCACCCCCCAGTTGATCAGCATCATCTGGTATTCACGGGCCCGCGCCTTGGTGAAGACCTGCGCCGGCGCCATCTGCTCGAGCTCCAGCGTCACGCCGGCCTTCGCCGCGTTCGCCTGCACATGCTGGGCGAGGTCCGGATAGGGTGTCACGCCCATCACCACCATCTTGCGCTTGAGATCGGCCTGGCCGGCCTCCTTCAGCAGCGAGGTCGCCCTGGCGATGTCGAGCGAGAACGGCTGGCCTTCCTTCGCATCCAGCGCACCGAAGGCGCCTGAGGGCACCACGCTCGCACGCGGCACGCCCTGATAGGCCATCACCGTCTTGGCGAGGCCGTCGTAGTCGACGAGATAGCGGAAGGCCATGCGCACGCGCGGATCGGCGAAGGCCGGATCCGTCGTGTTGAACATCAGGTGGATGTAGCCGTGCATCGCCGTCTGCTCGATGCGGATGTCTCTCTTGCCGTCCAGCGCCTTCAGGTCGTCGGAGTTCAGAATGCGGGCGACGTCGATGTCACCCTTCTCGATCAGCAGGCGCTGGGCACCCGACTCCGGCACGTGGCGCACGATCACGCGGCCGAGCGCCGGCTTGGTTCCGTAGTAGACATCGTTGCGCT
>CAZDGR010000345.1:0-4963 GCA_964504845.1 uncultured Rhizobium sp.
ATCGTCTCGTCGAGATATCGGTTGAGCTGCCCGGCGGTGTTGAAGCCTCGCGGCTCGACATCGGGGCGCAGTTCCTTGAGAGTTCTCGGTGGGTCCTGCCACGACTTGGCGGCGGCTGAGAATTCCGAAGGGCGTAACAGCCTGAGGAACTCTTCCGCTGCGGCGACCTCCGGAAAGTTGTCTCGTAGTATCCGGTATAACTCTTTGACGGCCTCCATCTGCGGACCCGACAGGCCGGTCACGCCGATGCGGACCAAGACGTCGTCGAGATCTTCATCACGTGCGATCGCCGGGATGGCGGCGGGACCCCGAGCTGGGCTCGGCGACTTGCTCCAGCGCCCGCCGAGTGAGTCGCCCGCAGGACTCCGCGGCTGCTCGTAACCGTGGCGGCGCCGGAAATTTTCCGAGTTCTTCCGTTCTCTCTCGCCGTCTTCGCCTTTGATTGGTGCGTAGCCGAGCGCTTGGCGCTTCTCGTTGAGGGTCAGGAAGTCGGCGGCCTGGATCTGCTGCCATTTGAGGCGGCGACGCGGGGCCAGCGCCGGGATCTCGTCGAGGTCCTCCCCTCTTCGGCGAGGCGGTCGTAGCGGCGCGGCGTCCAGCGCGCCGGCGCCAGGCCGACCGCGGCCACCGCCGCGCCCGCGCGCGACGACTTCCGCGCCAGGAGCGCGGACATCCGGTCCATCCAGGTCATGGGAATGCTCCACCAGCGCCCGCTGGCGCGCGCCGGTCGAAAGGGACTCAGAGTGGGAAGGGGCCTGCCGGCGATGCTCGCCTGCTACGCCCCAGTAACGGGGATCCTGTCAAAAACCGCGGATTCTGTCAAGGACTAATATCCGCGATATGCGGACCGAGCTAGCTGCGCCGCGGCAGGTTCTTCCGGACGATCGCCACGATGATCAGCGAGAAGGCGGCGGCCCGGAGCAAGTAGACCCAGCTGAGAGCCTCGCGCTCGATGCCCGACAGTGTGACGACGGCGCCGTTGCCGGCGAGCACGAAGAAGGCGAGGGCGAAGATCGCGAACAGCGTGTCGGAGGTGCGCCGCCAGAAGCGGAGGAAGAACACCCCGACGACGATGTAGCCGAGGACGATGGCGCCGGCGGTGAAGGTGGCCATCAGTCCGTCTCCCAGATGAAGCCGTAGAGCAGCACCCCGATCGCCGCCAGCGCCGAGAGGTTCCGCCAGATCAGGAAGTCGACGTCGGGAAAGACGACGAGGTCGAGCAGCAGGAAGATGTTGTTGGCCGAGAGGAAGACGAAGCCGATCGCGCTCCACAGCAGCAGCGCGGTCCGGGTCTTCAGGTAGCTGCGGACCAGGAGCCCGGTGCAGGCGAGCGCGCTCGCGACGCACATCAGGTAGACCATGAGCGGGAAGGTCATCGTCATCCGCCTCAGTCCTTCTTCAGCTTGAAGGCGTCGGAGAAGGCTCGCAGCTTTTCGTCGGGGACGCCATGGATCGCCTGGGCGATCGCCAGCGGGCGCTCGGCATAGAGACGGTCGAGCTCGCCGACCAGATCCTCGAGCACCGGCGCAGCCGTCCGGTAGCGATAGGTGCCCTCGGGCTGGCGCTCGACCAGGCCAAGCTCATGCAGGCGCGAGAGCACGCCGTCGATGAGCGCCCGGCTGCTGCGAAGCTCGACCACGAGGTCGTCGATGCGCCAAGCCTGCTCCGGATTCCGGTGGAGCAGCAGCAGCAGCTCGATCGCCCACAGCGAACGCAGCGATTGGATGAGCCCGGCGAGTTCTGCCGAGATCACGAACACCGTCCAGACATGAGGGTGAGTTTAAGGACAAGCGTCGGGCCATCAACCCAACGGCCGTATATCTGAACGTGTTTTCATTTCATGGGCGCGAGCCAAGTCGCGCGCCGGCCCATCGGCGCGCGACGGTCACAGATTAGTTTCAGATGCCCGACGCTCAGGCGTTCGGACGGAAACCTTCGGCGAGCACGGCCGAGCGAAAGGCGGTCTCGATCTCGAGCTGCTTCATCTCGGCGCCGACGAAGTCTCGGGCCGAGACGACGCCGAGCAGCTTCTCGCCCTCGACGACCGGCATGTGACGGAAGCCGCCGTCGCGCATGCGTCGGAGCGCCACGACCGCCGGGTCGCTTGGCGTCATCGTCTCCGGCATCCTGGTCATGACCTCGGCCAGCGTCGTCGTCTCGATGTCGAGGCCGGGAGCGGCGACCCGCTTCACCAAGTCGCGCTCGGTGAAGATGCCGGCGAGCTTGCCGCTGGCCTCGGTGACCAGCACGGCACCGACGGCGCGCTCGGCCATCAGCTTGCAGGCCTGGCGCACGGTGGCGGTCGGCGCCAGCTTGGCGAGCTTCTGGCGCTTGATGATGTCGGCGATCTTCCGGCTCATGGTGGTCTCCACGTCTCGTGCCGCGTCCAGGATCGCCTCGACCGCGCCATGGGTGGCGTCGACCGACTGGTGTCCCGGATCGGCTGCCAGTGTTTTCGCGGCCAGGGCCGTGGCGAGCGCGGCGATGACATCCGCCGTCTCTGCCTTGGTCCCGACCTTCAGGATCTTGTCGAGCAACGCCTTCACGCGTTCCGGGTCGCTGCCGCGGGGAAGCGGCAGCAGCGCATCGACGACGGCGCCGTCGGCACGTTCGGCCCGGAAGCGAAGCTTGGCGTCCATGCGCGAATTTTCATGCCGGATCGGGCACGCCCGCAAGACGGTCGTCTCGCACTGCGATTTCGCAGACGCGATTTCGCAGCGGCGTTTCGCATCGGCGAAGAACCGCGCCTTGCGTCGCAGCCGGAGACCGTTTAACCACGATAGGGAATGACGACATTGGGCTTGATCGGCGCCGGCGTGATGGGCCGGGCGCTGGCGCAGAACCTGGCGGACCGCAACGTGACCGTCGTGGTCTTCGACCGCGATGCTGCGGCGCGGTCGCGGGCAGCCGAAGACTCCCGGCTCGTCGTCGTGCCCAGCCTCGGCGTCCTGCTCGGCAAGCTGCCGAAGCCGCGTGCCGTGCTGCTGATGGTCAATGCCGGGCGGCCGGTGGAGTCGGCGATCGCCGATCTTCGCCCGCACCTCGAGCGCGGCGACGTCATCGTCGACGGCGGCAATTCGGAATGGCGCGACACGCAGCGGCGCACCGCCGACCTGGCGAAGGAGGGGCTCGACTTCGTCGGCCTCGGCGTCTCCGGCGGCGAGGAGGGTGCCCGTCGCGGACCGGCGATGATGGCCGGCGGCAGCGAGGCAGCGTACACGCGCATCCGCCCGTGGCTGGCAGCGATCGCGGCGCGAGCCGACGATGGCACGGCCTGCGCCGACTGGTTCGGCCCCGATGCCGGCGGCCACTTCGTCAAGATGGCGCACAACGCGATCGAGTACGGTGTGATGCAGGCGATCGCCGAGGCGACGCAGATCCTGCAGCACGGGCTCGGACTCTCGTATCCGGAGATGAAGAGGGAAGCTGATGGCTGGGCCGCGGGCAACCGCGCCTCGTATCTGCTGGAGCTGACGAGCGACATCCTTGGCCGCAGCGACGGCGAGACCGGCAAGCCGCTGCTGGACGTGATCTCCGATCGCGCCGGCATGAAGGGCACCGGCGGCTGGGCGGTCGAAGCGGCGCTCTCGCTCGGCGTGGCCGTGCCGACGCTCACCGAGGCGGTGTTCGCCCGCACGCTCTCGGGCCAGCCCGAGCGCAAGTCCGTGGTCGAGCGCCTCGGCGCGCCGATGAAGGCAGGCGATGCGAAGGCGCGCGCAGATCTCGGCGATGCGCTCTTCGCCGCGACGCTCGTCTGCTACGCCCAGGGTTTCCAGCTGATCAAGGCCGGCGCCGCCGCCCATGGCTGGGTGAAAGACGTCGGCCGCGCCGCTCGGGTCTGGCAGGCCGGCTGCATCCTGCGTGCGAAGTTCCTGACCGACATCGCCGCCGCCTATTCGGCCGAGCCGGAGCTGCCGCACCTGTTGGCCTCGCCCGCGTTCGCCAAGGTCGTCGCCGCCTGCGAGCCGGCCTGGCGCCGGACCGTCGCTTTCGCGGCATCCCAGGGCATCGCCGCGCCGGTATTCGCCTCGTCGCTCGCGTATCTCGACGCGATGCGGACTGCGAAGGGCGCCACCTCGATGATCCAGGCGCTGCGCGACGGCTTCGGCCGGCATGGCTTCGAGCGCGTCGACAAGCCCGGCACCCATCACGCGGACTGGTCGTGACGATCAAGGTCGTCGTGCTCATGGGGGTCTCGGGCTCCGGCAAGACCACGATCGGTCGCGGCTTCGCCGAGGCGGCCGGCTGGGTCTTCGAGGAAGGCGACCGCTGGCACCCGCCCGCCAATGTCGAGAAGATGCGGCGCGGCGAGCCCTTGAACGACGGCGACCGCTGGCCCTGGCTGGATGCGCTGGCCAAGGCGATCGGCGAGTGGATCGCCGCCGATCGCCCGACCATCCTCGCCTGCTCGGCCTTGAAGCAGGTCTATCGCGAGCGGCTGGCGGCGGGCCGCACTGAGGTCGCCTTCGCCTATCTGAAGGGCACGCAGGAGCTGGTCGGATCGCGGGTGGCCTCCCGCCGCCACGAGTACATGCCCTCGACCCTGCTGCCGAGCCAGTTCGCGACCCTGGAGGAGCCGGCCAAAGCGATCGAGCTCGATATCGGCGAGCCGCCGGCACGCCTGATTTCACGGCTTCGCAACGCGCTCGGCGTTTGACGCGTCGGCGTCGAGCGGGCACCATTCGCATCCGGTCTGCGGCGCCGTCCTGGCGCCTTCGCCCTAGGGAGGAATCCATGTCCGTCGCGTTCAAGCTCGCGCCCGAGAGCGCGGGCAAGGGTGAGGTGCGCGGCTCCTATTCGGAGGCGATCGACGGGCTCTTCGCCGCCTGGGACAAGCCCCGGACGCCGGGCGGCATCATCGCCGTGGTCAAGGACGGCACCGTCGTCCATCAGAGGGCCTATGGCGAGGCGGTGATCGAGCACTGCATCAAGGCGACGCCGACGACGCGCTATCGCCTCGCTT
>CAZDGR010000346.1:0-4930 GCA_964504845.1 uncultured Rhizobium sp.
GGACGCCGGGAAGGCTCCGGTACTTCTCGGCATGGAGCCGGCCGAAATGGCCGACGCCGACGACCGCGACCTTGACCTCGCTCAACCTTTCCCCCGCCATGGCTTGGCTTTCACCAGATGGGTTTATAGTGGGGGGCGACGGGAAAGGGGAGACGAGACGTGGATTCCGGTCATGGCCTGGCCCAGTCGCTCAAGACCTATACCGACGCCGACCAGGCGGTGGCGCGGATCGAGGAGATCTTCGCCAGCTCGGCCGCCGCGGTCCGCAGCGCCTTCGCGGCGCTGACCCGGCCGGACGGTCCGAGGCTGTCGGCGGCCGGCGCCAACTATCCCTATGTCGGCCTCCAGGTCGGGCTCTCCGATCTCCGCATCGACGCGCGGCTCAGCTACGGCGCGCTGCTCGATCCCGGCGTCTACGGCACGACGCTGACCCGTCCGGATCTCTTCGCCGATTACTATCGCGAACAGATCGGCCTCCTGATGCGGCATCACAAGGTGCCGGTGGTCGTCGGCATCAGCGACCGGCCGATCCCGCTGCCCTTCATCGTCGAGGATTCGACCGCCGACATCACCGAGGCCCAGCTGGCGGCGATGCAGGAGCTGTTCGCGCTGCCCGATCTCTCGGCTACCGACGATTCGATTGCCAACGGCACGCGCCACACGCCTCCCGGCCGGCCGAAGCCGCTGGCGCTGTTCGAGGCCGAGCGGGTCGACTATTCGCTCCACCGGCTCGCGCACTACACCGCGACCTCGCCCAGGCACGTCCAGCGCTTCATCCTGCTGACCAACTACCAGCGCTACGTCGATGCCTTCCGGCTCTATGCGAGGCAGGAGGTCGAGGAGGGGGACACCTATACCCACTTCGTCGAGCCCGGCGATGTGGTCACGCCGAATGCGCGGCTGGTCCGCGACCATCCGTCCGGCGCGCCGGTCACGCACCTGCCGCAGATGCCGGCCTATCACCTGGTGGCGCCCGATCGGTCGGGGATCACGCTGGTCAACATTGGCGTCGGCCCCTCGAACGCCAAGACGATCACCGATCACCTGGCAGTGCTGCGCCCGCATTGCTGGCTGATGCTCGGCCACTGCGCGGGCCTGAGGCGCAGCCAGTTCCTCGGCGACTACGTGCTGGCGCATGGCTATGTGCGCGAGGACCATGTGCTCGACCAGGACCTGCCGGTCTGGGTTCCGGTGCCGCCGATCGCGGAGGTGCAGGTGGCGCTGCAGGAAGCGGTGCAGCGCGTGACCGGCCTCGCCGGCCGAGACCTCAAGACCCGGATGCGCACCGGCACGGTCGCCACCACCGACAACCGCAACTGGGAGCTGCGCTACGCCGAGCTCTACGAGCGGCTGAACCAGAGCCGGGCGATCGCGGTCGACATGGAATCGGCGACGATCGCCGCCAACGGCTTCAGGCTCCGCGTGCCCTACGGCACCTTGCTCTGCGTCTCGGACAAGCCGCTGCACGGCGAGATCAAGCTGCGCGGCATGGCGAACGCGATGTACCGCGAGCGCATCAGCCAGCACCTGACCATCGGCATCGAGACGATCAACATCCTGCGTGCCCAGGGCGTGCGGGACCTGCATTCCCGCAAGCTCCGCAGCTTCGACGAGCCGGCCTTTCGCTAGTACGTCGGAAGGTGCGGATTGTTGAGCCAGTACTCGTCCTTCGGCCACAGGTCGGAGTTGATGTCGGTCCTGGGACCGAGTTCCGACCACACGACCGGCGGGCGCCGCAGCATGAAGGTCCTTAAGTCGTCGAGATTGACCTCGGCTGCCAGCAGATGCTCGCGGATCGCCGGCTCCTCGGTTCGGCGCGCGAGCGCCGCGGGATCGTAGGGTATCGGCGCAGCGCTGCCCATCAGCGCCGGCGCCGCATAGACCACGTGCGGGAAGACGGTGCGGAAGGTGTTGATCGTCCGCTCGGTCGGTGCCCATTGCACGGCGATGCCGCCCGGCGCCAGATGGTCGCGCACCTTCTCGAAATACTCGCGCGAGTAGAGGAGGCCGCTGAACGCCGTGTGCGGCAGGATCGCGTCGGCCTCGATCACGTCGTAGGAGCGTCCGGCGAGGAACAGGTCGTGGCGGCCGTCGCCGACGACGATGTCGAAGCGCTTGTCGTCCCTGAGCCGCTTCATGCCGAAGCGGCCGTCGGAGGCGGCGAAGCGGTCGATCAGCGTCAGTACCGGTGCCACGATCTCGACCGCGCGCACGGTCTCGGTCTTCGGGTTGACGCCGGCCGCATAGGGGGTGCCGCCGGCGCCGACACCGACGACCAGCACCGACTGCGGCGAGGGATGCACCAGCGGTCCGAGCGCGCCCAGGAACGCGTGAACTGTGCAGACCGGAAGGCAGCTCTGCGAATGGCCCTGGATGTACATCCGATGGAAGCCGTTCTCGAAGCGCCGCAGCACGGCGAGGCCCGTGTGGTCCTCGGCGACGATGGCGGCCTGGCGGGCGTTCACGCCGTGGAGCTGCGACCAGAAGGTCTCGTTCGTCGGCACCAGGAGAACGGCAACGCCCGAGGCGACGACGAGCGCCGTGCCGCGCCGCGAGCGCGGCGTCTCGATCGTCAGCATCAGGGCGAAGGCCGCGCCGGCGGCGAGCAGCACCACCAGCGTGCCCGCCGTGCCGAACAGGCGCAGCAGGACGAGGCCGGCGATCAGGCCGCCGGGGCTGTTCCCGAGGATGTTGGCGAGCTGGATCATGCCGACGCGGTGGCCGACCAGGTGCGGGTCGGTCTGGACCGCGCGCTGCGCCAGGGGGAAGGTCAGGCCGAACAGCACGCTCGCCGGCACCACCAGCAGCGCGGTGACGACGCAGACCGTAATCGCGTTCGCCGTCGGCAGCTGGAAGCGGTCGACGTTGACCAGCAGGCGCTCCAGGCCGCCGGCTCCGGCGAGCCAGTAGACGGCGAGTATGCCCAGGACCGCAACCAGCACCATCGCCGCCTGCATGCGGACGAACAGGGTGCGCGGATCGGCTATGCGGGCGACCAGGCGGGCACCGACGAAGAGGCCGACCGCGTCGCCGATCAGCAGCAGGCCAAGGATGTAGGGAAAGCCATAGGCGTTGCCTTGCAGCAGCGTGCCGATCAGCCGGTACCAGGCGACCTGGAGCGCCACCGCGAGCATGCCCGACGCGAAGACCAGCGCACACCAGTGGCGGACCGTCCGTGCTCCGTCGCCGGCATCGATCGCGCGCGTGCCGGCGGCTTCGGCGAGCTCGTCGGCCTCGATGCTGCGCGAGCCGGCGGCGACCAGCGCGCCCAGCCCGACGAGGCCGTTGCAGGCGGCCCCCCATAGCACCGCCGGCCAGTAGCCGAAGCTGCCGATCAGCCAGAGGCCGGCAACCAGCGCGCCGATGCCGGCGCCGAGCGTGTTGATGCCATAGAGGACCGAGATGCGCCCGGCGGCCTTGTCGATGTCCGAGACCAGCGCGCGGGCGAGCAGCGGCAGCGACAGCCCCATCAGCACGGTCGGAACCAGGAGCGCCACGAAGGCGGCGGCGAAGGTCAGTGCCCGCGAACGCGACAGCTCGATCAGCATGCCGAGCAGCACGTCGTGGAACAGCGGGATCGAGATCGCGGCATAGGCGCCGATCAGGATCTCGACCAGCGCGAAGAGCAGCAGCGCGTGCCGGCGCGTGAGGCGGTCGGCGAAGAGGCCGGCGGCGAGGCTGCCGATGCCGAGTCCGGCGAGGAAGGCGCTCACCACCAGCGATGCCGAGACCGTATCGGAGCCGCCGAACAGGCCGAGCAGCCGCTGCCAGACGGTCTGGTAGATCAGCGCGCTGAAGCCCGAGAGGAAGAAGAGCGCGGTGACGATGAAGCGACTTGGGGCCGAGACCAGAACCGACGTCACCGGGGGTTCCCTGGGGATATGGCGGGGCCCGATCCTAGCCTCGGAGGCCGGGCCGACGCACGAACAGTCTGCTTATGTCAGCGGATCTGCATCCGGCCGATGGTGAGGCCGATCAGCTTCTGCGGCTTGACCGCATCGGATGCCAGCTTCTCCATCTGCTTGCGGAGGGCCTCGACGGACGCCGCCGTGTAGAGCGTGTCGGGATCCTGCTTCCGGAGGAACAGGATCAGGGCGCTCTGCACCTTGGGCAGCTCGGCCTGCACCAGCGGGCGGGAATCGGCGAGCTCGAGGTGCATCGTCACCTGCATGATCAGAAGGCGCGCGGAGCCGTCGGCGCCGCGCATGTTGATGATCAGGTCGGGCACGTCGACATAGCCGCCGGGCAGCTTGGTCAGATCGATCTTGGGCGGGGGCGGCGGCTCGTCCGGCTTGTCGCCTTTCAGCAGGCCGGACGTCATGACGCCGACCGCCGCGCCGATCAGCAGCACGAGCGGCATGAAGACGAACAGGATCAGCCGCTTGATGGATAGCTTACGCTCCGCCATGGCCCCACCTTAGCATCGGGTGGGGCCGGCTGCCGATGGTCAGGATCGCGGCTGCTGCGGCAGGCAGGCGGCCTCGAAGAAGCCGTCGGCGGACGGCAGCGGCGGGATCGGCGAGGCGGCCGCCTTCGTCGGCGTCGACGGCAGAAGCGAGGCGAGGGCCGACCACCAGCTCTCCTCCGGCTTGGTGCCGGCCGGCTTGATCAGCTCGGCGCGCCGTGTCGGGGTCGCTACGACGCGGATCGGGATCGTGGTCCAGACCTTGTTGAAGCGCGGGTTGGTGAGCTCGAGCTTGTACTCGCCGCCGGCCTTGGCGACGAACTCGAAGTCGAAGGTCTCGCCGATGCTGATCATCTGGCGCGATGCACGCTCGGTCTGGCGGCTGGCCGGCAGATCGCGGCCGTCCTTCGCCAGCGCGCGCCAGACGCCGAAGATCGAGCCTTCCTTGAGCTCGGCCGTCAGGCCGGTCTGGAATGTGTGCAGGTTGATGAAGCGGAGCCGATGCTTCTGGCCCGCGACCACCTC
>CAZDGR010000347.1:0-4915 GCA_964504845.1 uncultured Rhizobium sp.
AGACCGCCGACGATGCCGAGCCCCATGTCCGGCTGATCGCCGAGGAACTGGACTCTCACGCGATGGACATCCGCTTTCCCGACGATCGATTGGGACTGATGTTCGCCTGCGCCCATCCGGCGATCGATCCCGCGGTGCGCGCGCCGCTCATCCTTCAGACGATCTTAGGCCTCGATGCGGCGGCCATCGCCTCCGCTTTTCTGGTGTCGCCGGCGACGATGGGCCAGCGGCTGGTGCGCGCGAAGACGCGAATCCGCGAGGCCGGGATCCCGTTCCGCGTTCCCGACCCGGCCGATCTGCCGGAGCGGCTGGGGGCTGTGCTCGATGCGATCTACGCCGCCTTCGCCGAAGGCTGGACCGATCCCGCCGGCACCGAGGCGAGGCGCCGCACCCTCGCCGAGGAGGCGATCTGGCTCGGCCGCCTGGTCGCCTCGCTGCTGCCGGACGAGCCGGAGGCGCAAGGCCTGCTCGCGCTGATGCTGCATGCGGAGGCGCGGCGATCGGCGCGTCGCAGTCCCCAGGGCGACTACGTGCCCTTGGCCGAGCAGGATATCGATCGGTGGGATCACGCGATGATCGACGAGGCGGAAGCGCTGCTGCGCCACGCGAGCCGCCGCGGGATCGCCGGCCGCTACCAGCTCGAAGCCGCGGTGCAGTCGGCGCACAGCATCCGGCGGCGCGGCGGCGATGCCGACTGGCCGGCGATCGTTTCCCTCTACGACGCGCTGATGACGATGACGGAGTCGCCGGTGGTCGCGGTCAACCGCGCGGTCGCCATCGCCGAGGTCGAGGGTGCCGAGACGGGCCTGGCTGCGCTCGACACGCTCGCCGAGGATCCGCGCCTTCGCGACTATCAGCCCTACTGGGCTGCGCGGGCGGGACTGCTCGCCCGCACGAACAACGCCTCCGCTGCCGACGAAGCCTACGAGCATGCGATCGGCCTCGAATCCGATCCGGTCGTGCGGCGCTTCCTGCAACAGCGGCGACAAGCACTGGCTTGAGCGCAACGGGACAGGCCGCCCGCGCGCATCCAGCAGCATCTGGGTACCTACGAGAGCGCGATGCGGACCGCGCTCAAGAGATCCGAACGGACGCAACACCGCGATCGGCGTCGCCCGCACGAACCCGGCACTGCACGCCAACCGCCAGCTGACGCCGTCGCGATCAGGCGGATCGACAGCATCTTGAGCCTGCCGGACTGGCCGCCGCTCCTGGGAGCGACGGGCCGCTGGTCAATTGCCGCAGCAGGAGGAGCCGCCGGCGGGAACCTTCACGCGCGGCTTCGCCGCGACCACGACGACCGCCGCGGGGGTGGAGGTCGGGCAGCCGCAGCCGGCCGCGCCGTCGGCCTTGGCTTGGGCGTCGGCGACGCAGCAGGCATCCGCCTCGGCCGGCGCGGGGCCGCCGCAGCAGCCGGCGGCATTCGACTCGACGGCGTTCTCCTCGCCGGGGACGGCCTTGCCGATCTTCGGCGTGACGTTGCAGACGCCGGTCTCCGGCAGCTCGAGCTCGACGCGCGAAGCGGCCTCGTGGTCGCCGGCCAGCATCGCCGCGATCGAGCGCACCTGCTCGTGGCCCGTCGCCAGAAGGAAGGTCGGCGCGCGGCCATAGCTCTTCATGCCGGCGATGTAGAAGTCCTTCTCCGGATGCGCGAGCTCCCTGGCGCCGTGCGGGCGCACGGTGCCGCAGCTGTGCAGGTTCGGGTCGATCAGGGGCCCGAGCGCGCGGGTCGATTCCAGCCAAGGATCGAGATCCAGTCGGATCTCGCGCAGCGGATCGAAGTCGGGGCGGAAGCCGGTGGCGACGATCAGCCGGTCGACCTCGACGGTCGTCTCATGGCCGCGCAGCGCGCCGGTGACGGCGACCTTGCCGTTCGGCCGGGGCGCCAGCGACGAGATGCGGAACGGCGTCAGCACCTCGATGCGGCCGTCGGCGATCGCCTGCTTTGCGCGGACGCCGAGCGCGCCGCGTGCGGGCAGCGCGTCGGCCGCGCCGCCGCCGAGCGCGCTCTCGATCTGCTCGCGCCGCATCGCCCAGAGGATGCGCGTCGCCGGCGCCGACTCCTGAAGCTCGGTCAGCTCCAGGAGCGCGTTCAGCGCCGAGTGTCCGCTGCCGACCACCATCGCCGCCTTGTCGCGATAGAGATCGCGGGCGCTGCCGAGCACGTCGGGGATGCCGTAGGCGATGCGATCGGCGCAGGCCGTCTCGCCCGGCACCGGCAGGCCGCCGGAGCCGATCGGGTTCGGCGTCGCCCAGGTGCCGGATGCGTCGATGACGGCGGATGCCTCGATCGCCTCGCGCGCGCCGTTCGTCTCGACCTGCAGCACGAAGGGCTGCGTGTCGCGGCCGGCGGTCTTCACCTTGTCGTAGTCCTTGCGGCCGACGGCGATGACCCGCGTGCTGAAGCGAAGATGCGGCGAGATCGACGGCAGCTTCGCCAGCGGCTCGAGGTAACGCGAGACCAGGTCGCCGCCGGTCGGCACCTCCTCGCCAGCGGGCGCGGTCCATCCGGTGGCTTCGAGCAGGCGCCTGGCGACGCGGTCCATCGTGAACGACCAGGGCGAGAACATCGACACATGCGCCCACTGGCGGACGGCATGGCCGACCTTGGGCCCCGCTTCGAGCACGAGCGGCGTGAGGCCGCGCTCCTTGAGGTGGACGGCGGCGGCGAGGCCGACCGGACCGGCGCCGATCACGGCGACAGGAAGCTTTGTCATGGGACTCTCCGTCAGGCGGCGCGCGCGAGCGGCGCCGGTGGGGTCGCGAGCGGATTGAGGAAGGCGACGAGCGCGGCGAAGGCGCCCGCCTCCAGGCGGTAGTACATCCAGCGGCCCTGCTTCTCGCCGCTGACCAGGCCTGCCTGGGTCAGGATCTTCATGTGATGGCTGACCGCCGGCTGCGAGAGACCGAGCAGCCGTTCGAGGTCGCAGGCGCAGACCCGGTCCGGGAGCGTGCAGCAGCCGGCGTCGGGGCGACGCAGGAACTCCACGATGCGAAGCCGGGCCGGATCGGCGAGCGCCTTGAGCTGGAGGCTGATGTCCATGCCCTCCAATATATCGATAGATTTGAATATGTCAATATGAGACACTGTTCCATCATAGTAGAGAGCAGTGATGGACGGAATCGAGACGGCGATGCCGAAGCGCGACGACTGGATCTGGCGCCTCGGCGAGAGCGACGTCGCTGAAGTCGAGGCTGCGATCGCAGCGGCGCTCCCACGGACAGGCCGCCGGCGATCCCGCTCGACCCGTCCATCCGCGCCTACGCCTGACGCCATCGTGCGGCTTGACGCCGGAGCAATATTTCGATATTTCCAAAAATATGGAATCGACTACCATCGTCGCCGCCTTGTCGTCGCTGGCGCAGGAGACGCGGCTCGCGGTCTTCCGCACGCTGGTCGAGGCAGGTCCCGACGGCATGGCGGCGGGTGCGATCGCCGAGCGCCTGAAGCTGCCGGCGCCGACGCTCTCCTTCCACATCGCCCAGCTCGAGCGAGCCGGAATCGTCGCGTCGCGCCGCGCCGGGCGCTCGATCATGTACGCGGCGCACTTCCCGGCGATGCAGGCGCTGATCGAGGCGCTCACCGAAAGCTGCTGCGCCGGCAATCCGGACGCCTGCGGCTTTCCGAAGCCGAAATCCAAGCGTCGCAAGGTTGCGGCCTAGAGGGCGATCATGGCCGGTCCCTACGACGTCATGTTCCTTTGCACGGGCAACTCGGCACGTTCGATCCTGGCCGAGGCGCTGCTCAACCGGATCGGCGGCGATCGCTTCGTCGCCCACAGCGCCGGCAGCCATCCGAAGGGCCAGGTCCATCCGCTGGCGATCGAGCTGCTGCAGGCGCAGGGCTTCCCGACCGAGACGCTTCGAAGCAAGAGCTGGAACGAGTTCGACGGCGCCGGCGCGCCGAAGATGGACTTCATCTTCACCGTCTGCGACTCCGCCGCCGCCGAAAGCTGCCCGGTCTGGCCCGGCCATCCGATGACCGCACATTGGGGCATCCCGGATCCGGCGGCGGTCGAAGGGACGATCGAGGTGCGGCGGAGGGCATTCCGCGATGCCTTCCTGGCCATGCAATCGCGGATCCGGCTGTTCGTCAGCCTGCAGATCGCCAAGCTCGACCGCATGAGCCTCAAGCACGAGCTCGACGCGATCGGCCGTACGACCGATGCCTGACCTGTCGCGCCGCCTCGCGGCGGAGGCGATCGGCTCGGCCTTCCTGCTGGCGACGGTGATCGGCTCCGGGATCATGGGAGAGGCGCTCGCCGGCGGAAACGCGGCGCTGGCCCTGCTCGGCAACACGGCCGCGACCGGGGCGATCCTCTATGTGCTGATCGTGCAGCTCGGACCGGTCTCCGGTGCGCATTTCAATCCGGCGGTGACGCTGGCCGCGGCGATGCGTCGCGAGATCGGGTGGCCGGAAGGCACCGCCTATGCCGCCGCCCAGCTCGCGGGCGCAATCGCCGGCGTGCTTGCGGCCCACGCGATGTTCGACCAGCCGCTGATGCAGGCCGCGACCAAAGTCCGTACGGGCCCCGGCCAGTGGTTCGCCGAATGGGTCGCGACCTTCGGCCTGGTGCTGGTCGTGCTGATGACGAGGCAGGCCGTCGCCGCCTCGGTCGCGCTCTACATCACGGCGGCCTACTGGTTCACCGCGTCGACATCCTTCGCCAATCCGGCGGTCACGTTGGCGCGCAGCCTCTCCGACAGCTTCGCCGGCATCCGGCCGATCGACGCGCCGGCGTTCGTCGCCGCGCAAGTCGTCGGCGCCCTGTCGGCGCTGGTCGTCGCCCGATGGTTCCGCGCTAGCCCTCGCGCTTGATCGCGCTTTCGTGCCAGCGGCGGAGCAGCAGGTGCGAGAGGCCGGTGAAGAACAGGAAGATCACGATCCCGGTGCCCGAGATCAGGAAGAGCGCCG
>CAZDGR010000348.1:0-4893 GCA_964504845.1 uncultured Rhizobium sp.
CGGCACTTGCCGATGCCGAGGTCGAGCGGCGTGTAGATCTCGGAGAAGTTGAACTCCATCAGCACGTCGGATCCGGCCAGCGCCATGTGCGCGGCGCCGAATGCCAGGAACGTGGCGACGTCGAAGGAGCGCACCCGGATGATCGAGAGGCCGGGCACGTTGGTCTGGAAATGAAGCTGGCGCGATTCCTCATCGGCGAAGGCGGCCTCCGGCTCGATGCCGGCGGCACGGATCACCGGCATCGCTTCGGTCAGGATGCGGCCCTTCGGCACGGCAAGGACGAGGGTTTCGGCGGCGGGCATGCTCAGTCCTTGTGCGACGGACGGAAGATCGTCGGCCAGGACTCGCCGAAATCGTCGAGGCGGCAGGCGAGCTTCGCGACCTCGAGCCGGATCGTGGCATCGCCGGAGAAGTGGAGGTCGACCGTTCCCTGGCCGATCTCCAGCGCCAGCAGCGCCAGGATGCGCTCGCCGTCCGCCTGCTCGATGCCGCGGCGACGCACGCGGGTGACATGGTCGAAGATCAGCGCCGAGGCGATGCGCTCGCCGCCGCCGGCATTGGCGCCGCGGTCGGCTTCCCAGCGATAGCGGCTGGCCGCCAGCATGAAGCGCTTGTCCTCGGGGAAGTAGCGCATGTCGGCGATCGGCACCGCCGCGTCCTGCAGGGCAGCCGACAGTATCGCGAGATCGTCCGCGTCTTCGGCCCGGAGCTTCAGCGGCTTGGTCGTCACGGCCGACATCTCAGTCGTCGGCGGCCGCGGCGGGACGCACGCGCTCGATCGCGGCACCGCAGGCGCCCAGCTTCTCCTCGATCCGCTCGTAGCCGCGGTCGAGGTGATAGATGCGATTGACCTCGGTCGTGCCCTCGGCGGCGAGGCCGGCCAGTACCAGCGACACCGAGGCGCGGAGGTCGGTCGCCATCACCGGCGCGCCGGTCAGCTTCTTGACCCCGCGGACCAGGGCGGACGACTGATGCACGGTGATGTTGGCGCCCATGCGCGAGAGCTCGGGCACGTGCATGAAGCGGTTCTCGAAGATCGTCTCGGTCACCATCGAGGCGCCCTCGGCGACCGTCATCAGCGTCATGAACTGCGCCTGCAGGTCGGTCGGGAAGCCTGGATAGGGCTCGGTGATCACGTCGGTGCCGATCACGCCGTTGGAGGCCGAGACGCGCACGCCGTCCGGCGTCGCGGTGACGGCGACGCCGGCTTCCGCCATGTGCTTCACCAGCGCCTCGATCATCGAGAGCTTCACGCCGACCAGCTCGACCTCGCCGCCGGTGATCGCGGCCGCGATCGCGTACGTGCCGGCCTCGATGCGGTCGGCGACGACCGGATAGACGGTCCCGACCAGGCGCTTCTGGCCGACGATCCTGATGGTGTCGGAGCCGTGGCCTTCGATGTCGGCGCCCATCGCCTTGAGGCAGCGGCAGAGATCGACGATCTCGGGCTCGCGCGCGGCGTTGACCAGCGTCGTCTCGCCGTCGGCGAGCGAGGCGGCCATGACCAGGTTCTCGGTGGCGCCGACCGAGACCGACGGGAAGACGAAGCGCCCGCCCTTAAGGCCGTTCGGCGCCCTGGCCTCGATATAGCCCTGCTGCAGGTCGATCTCGGCACCCAGCGCCTGAAGGCCCTTCAGGTGCAGGTCCACGGGACGCGCGCCGATCGAGCAGCCGCCGGGCAGAGAAACCCGCGCATGGCCCATGCGCGCGACCAGCGGCCCCAGGACCAGGACGGATGCCCGCATCTTGCGGACGATGTCGTAGGGCGCGGTCGTGTTGGTGATCTCGCCGGCGGTCAGCTTGAGCGCCTTGCCGGTGTGTCCGCCGGACGCGTGGCCGTCCATGCCGATCTCGACCCCGTGCTGGGCGAGCAGCGTCGCCAGCGTGGAGATGTCGGCCAGATGCGGCAGGTTGACGAGCGTCAGCGTCTCCTCGGTCAGGAGGCTCGCGCACATCAACGGAAGGGCTGCGTTCTTGGCGCCGGAGATCGGGATGCGGCCGGAGAGCCGTCGACCGCCCTGGATGCGGATTTTGTCCACGGTGTAAGGCCTTGAGCCCCGTAAATGGTGTTGATCGCCGTTGTAGCGGACGGGTGACTTACTCACAAGCAAGCTGGCCCCCGAGGGTGACTACCAGCCTGTAGAACCTAGAAACGGTCGATCGGGATCCGGATATGGACGGAGCCGTCGGCCTCGGCCGGGGGGAATCGGCCGGCCCGCATGTTGACCTGCACCGATGGCAGAATGAGGGCAGGCATCGAGAGCTTCGCGTCGCGCTCGCGGCGGAGCTTCACGAACTCGGCCTCGGTGACCCCCTCCCTGACATGGAGATTGCCGTCGCGCTGGGCCTGGACCGTGGTCTCCCAGACGAACCGGTCCCTCCCCGGCGCCTTGTAGTCGTGGCAGAGGAACATCCGGGTCTCGCCCGGGAGCGACAGCAGCCGGCGGACCGAGCGGTAGAGCACCGCCGCATCGCCGCCCGGAAAGTCGCACCGGGCCGAGCCGTAGTCGGGCATGAACATGGTGTCGCCGACGAAGATCGCGTCGCCGATCCGGTAGGTGATGCAGGCGGGCGTATGCCCGGGCGTGTGCATGACCTCGACCTCGAGACCGCCGATCCGGAACCGGTCGCCCTCGGCGAAGAGCCGGTCGAACTGCGAGCCGTCGGGGATCATGTCCCAGGCGCCGAACATGGGCCGGAAGGTCTTCTGCACCAGCGGCACGTCGGAACCGATGCCTATGGGCGCGCCCGTCACCTTCTTCAGGTGCTGCGAGGCCGACAGGTGATCGGCGTGAACATGGGTCTCGAGGATCCAGGCGACCTTGAGACCGCGCTTCTCGACGGCCGCCAGCACCTTTTCGGCATGTGTCGTGCGCGTGCGGCCGGATGACCCTTCATAGTCGAGCACGGAGTCGACGATTGCCGCCTCGCCGCTCTCCGGATCGGCCACCAGATAGGTCGCCGTGAACGTCGGCTCGTGAAAGAAGCAGTCGATATCTGCCTTTGCAGGTGCGGCCGCCTCGGTACGGGCGCGTGCCTGGGCTTTCCGCTTGCCGAGGTTCTGGCGCAGCGCTTCCGCCCGCCTCTTGTCCCGCTCCGACTGACCCGATGCCGTCATCGACTTCCCTCTAGTCCGCGAAGCGGAACGGCAGCATCTCCAGGACTCGGGCGAGCTTCGCCTGCATGTCGGCGAGGTCGCGGCCGCCGAGGTTGATGAGGCCGTGACGGAAGCTGTAGCTGTCCTGCGGCAGTTCCGACAAGCGCATTCCGGGAATCGCCCGAACCATCACCACCGTATCGGGTATGCTGCGCCCGACCCGAGCGATGTCGTCGTCGGTAGGCACCGCGAGGCACAGCTTGTCCTCGAAACCGCGAAGAACGAAGCTCGCTGCCGCCCTGTACCTCCCCTGCCTGCGGCCGTGATCCGGCTTCCGGCCGCAAGCGAGGTCCATCAGGATCCGATAGCTGTTGATGCCGTCGACCTTCTCGAACAGGTCGGCGAACTGCATCGAGAGCCGGTCGTTGACCTCGATCACCATCGGTGCCGGCCGCTTTGGATCCCAGAAGAACTCGATGTTGAACATGCCGTGGTCGAATCCAAGCCCGGGCATCAGCTTCCGCGCCACGTCGGCCATCTGCCCCTGGACCCTGGCCGGCAGCGAGGACGGGTACTGGAAACGCTTGAAGCTGACCTTGTTGGCGAATCGTATCGAATCGACGACGCCGAGAACGGTCACCTCGCCGCCATGGACGTAGCCGTCGAGCGTGCACTGGATGCCCGACATCAGCTCCTCGGCCAGCATCCATCGGCGGCCGCGGCCGAGCTCGGCCCGGGGGGCGGCATCTTCGATCAGCTCGACGAACGAGCCCAGGAACTGCGGCAGCTTCTCGGCCGCCTGGACGAGCGCCTGGCGGTAGGCCGTCTGATCGCCGATCCGGAAACCGAGGTAGGAGAGGTACGACTTGATGGGCTTGAGCCAGAACGGCCGGCCGACGCCGAGCTCATCCAGGGCGGCCGGCCGGTCGAGGTCGACCAGGGCGAATCGCGGCGTCGAGTCCGGCACCAGCTGACGCTGCAGTACCCGGCTCCATCCCTTGTCCTCGCAGCGGACGGCAGCCGTGAAGTCGAGACCGGGCAGGCCGAGCTCGCGGCAGATCGCGGGCACCAGCAGGCTGGGAGGGAAGTCCTCGACGCCGATCACGCCGTCGATGCGAGGCTGCGTGCGGGCGAAGGCGACGGCCCGGGCGATGTAGTCCTTCGGCCGGCAGACATACGGGTCCGACGCTTCGTCATAGGTGCCGATCTCGAGCAGGTCGAGACCGCCGGCACCGGCAAGGCGATGGAGCTGGGCACGGTCCTCGTCGCTGATCCCGACCGCGAGAAGCTTGGTATTGCCGCCGGAGCCGGATGCCGCTCGGGCACGATCGGGACCGTCCGGACGCATCGCGATCAAGCTCCTTGCAGGACGAGTCCCCTGCGACATTGTTGCCGAGCCCTCGGCGCTTCGAAAGAGGGAACGCCACGAACTCCCCACAATTCAGTCACCGGGGGGTCATCGACCCTCGGTATTGTTTCACCTCAGGCTGAACGGGAGCCGGCGATGGAAGTGGCAGCGACGATGGCGACGGCGACGATCATGGCAGCGCTGATCTGGGCCGCCAGCGGTCCCTTAAGCCGCCTGATCGAACGCTCGATCGACCGGACGCTGCCGGACCCGCGCTGGTTCGAGGTCTGATCCAGCCGTAGGGGCGGCTCGTCCCCTCCGCCCTTGCAACCCCCGCCACCCTGTGGCATGGAAGCGCCCGCCCGGCAGGCCGCTTGACGGTTGTCGGCGCTCCTAGCGTTGCCGCCATAGCTCAGTGGTAGAGCGCACCCTTGGTAAGGGTGAGGTC
>CAZDGR010000349.1:0-4840 GCA_964504845.1 uncultured Rhizobium sp.
GATGGTCGCAAGCGGCGGTTAGAGCGGATCGCTGCCGGCGACGTAGAGCCGGGCGAACTCCTCGATCCCGGCCTGGTCCTCGGCATCGAAGCGCGACGGGATCGGGGCGTCGAGATCGAGCACGCCGATCACCTTGCCCTCGCGGATCAGCGGCACCACCAGCTCCGAGCGCGAGGCGGCATCGCAGGCGATGTGGCCGGGGAAGGCGTGCACGTCCTCGACCAGGATCGAGTGGCCCCTCGCCACCGTCGTTCCGCAGACGCCCTTGCCGACCGGGATGCGGATGCAGGCGGGCTTGCCTTGGAAGGGGCCGAGCACGAGCTCGCCGGGCGTGCGCAGGAAGTAGAAGCCGGCCCAGTTGAGGTCCGGCAGCGTCGTGTAGAGGAGCGCCGAGGCGTTCGCGGCATTGGCGATCGGGTCGCGCTCGCCGCTCATCAGGCCCCGAAGCTCGCGCGCCACGTCGCGATAGAGATCGGGCTTGGACGCGCCCGCAACGATCTTGGTCTGGAACATGAAGAAGCTCCGCCCCGGCGAGGTGCCGAGGCGGAGGTCATATCACCGGGACGCGGCCCTCAGCTATAGGGCGAGATGCAGTACTGGCGCGGCCCATAGTAAGGCTGGAAGGTGTTGTCGTAGGGGTTGTAGGAGCGGTAGGTCCGCGCGCACCAGTCGACATGCGGGTTCGGCGCCACGTAAACCGGCGCGGGATGGGCGGCGCCGGCGATCAGGGCACCGGCGGCGAAGGCCGCCAGCGGGAACCACCAGCCGTTGTGCTCGCGGTAGCCGTGGCGGTGAGAGCGATAGCCGCGATGGCCGTTGTAGTAGGCGTAGCTGCCGCGACGCTCGAAGCCGCGATCGAAGCGCGGACGGTCACGGTCGTCCCGGAAGGACGGCCGATAGCCGCGGTCGGCATTCATGTTGCCGCGCCGCTCGCCGCCTTCGGGGCTGAGGACGATGCCTCGGCGATCGACCTGCGGCGCGCCGCCGGCCTGCGACTGGCTGGCGTCGGCGCCCTGGGCCAGCGCCGGGAGCGCGGCGCCGAGCGCCAACGCCATGGCGAGGCCCGCCGCGCCCGCACGGTATGAACGGTTTTTCATGAACCACCTCCTGAGCGAGGCCGGAAAAGCCTGTCTCAGGAAATGAAACGGCCGGGGCTTGGTTCCCCTGCGCCCCGCGATCACAAGGTCCCGCTCAGAATCTCGGTGATCGCCGCATCCGGCAGGTCGTGATCAAAGAACCGGCGATAGAACGCCTTGGTTTCCGCCGCCAGGTCGAGGCCGGGGACGCGGCCGGGATGGAAGGTCTCGGCCGCCCACAGCACCGTCAGCGGCTGCTCGGCCGTCCGGTTCGACCAGGTATGCGCACCGACCGGAACGACATAGACCTTGCCGTTCCTGACCGCCTTCAGCGTCCTGAAGACGCGGTCGGAGTTCACCAGCGCCACGTCCTTGGGCTCGGTCACGATCAGGATGTCGGGATCCCAGGCGATCAGCTGCTCCAGCGAGAAGGTCTTGCTCTCGGCCGTGCGGCCGTCGTCGGTGACGCTGACGCCGCCTGCGGCCGGGATCCACCATTCGGCGATCAGGCGCGGCTGGGTCAGCGTGGACGGCTGGAAGTAGAGCACCGTCGGCCGCTTCGAGGCCTCGACCGGCTTAAGCGCGTCGGCGACGCGCCGGATGGTCTCGTCGAAATAGCGCTGGTATGAGGCCGCGCGCTCGGGCTTGCCGTAGACGTCGCCCAGCACCTGCATGCAGCGCTTGACGTCCTCCGGCTCCTGCCAGGAGAGGAAGATCGTCGGCACGCCACGCGACTCCAGCGGCCCGACGCTCTCGCGATGCATGGTCAGCACCACGTCGGGGTTCGCCAGGAGGATCGCCTCGACGTTCGGCTCGCGGTTCGGCTGCTGCATCGTCGGCTGGCCGGCGATGCTGGGCGCGAACACGGTCTGGTACTTCCAATGCGCGCGGGCGAAGTCGGCGAGTCCGTTGACGATGGTCCTGCCCTCGGCCATCGCGTAGACGAAGCTGTTGACCACCGGCAGCGATCCCAGCGTCACCGTGCGCCGGATCCTCGGCGGCAGCGTCACCTTGCGGTCGGCCATGTCGACCACCACGCGAGCCTGGGCCGATACCGCCGCCGGAAGCATCGACATCGCGGCCGCGGTTACGACGAGCTGTCGCCTGGTCAGCATGGTGCCCTCGTCAGCCGCGATGAACCGGCACGCAGAGATACTGCCCTTGGGCGCGTCCCGCAGGAACCTGGATCACCTCGACCGGCGTGCCGTAGAGCCGCCCGAGAACGGCCGAGGTCAGAAGCTCCTCCGGCGCCGCCGGCCCGTCGAGCCGGCCGTCCTTCAGCAGCGCCACCTCGCCGCCGACGGCGAAGGCATGGTCGGGCAGATGCGTGGTGAAGAGCACGGCATAGCCGTCCTCGGCCAGGTCGCGGATCACGCGGAGGATGCGCGACTGGTTGCCGAGATCGAGCCCGGCGCAGGGCTCGTCCATGACCAGGACCCTGGATCCTTGCGCCAGCGCCCGGGCGACCAGCACCATCTGGCGCTCGCCGCCGCTGAGCTCGAGGAAGGCGCGTTCGGCGAGATGGGCGACGCCGAGCCGCGTCATCGCCTCGCGCGCGATACTCCGGTCGTCCCCGGTCGGGCTCGCCATGAAGCGCAGATGCGGCGTGCGGCCCATCAGCACGACATCGAAGCCCGAGAAGGCGAAGACGGAGGAGGTGTCCTGCGGCACGTAGGCCATCAGGCGGGCCGCCTCGGCCGGACTCAAGGCCGACAGGTCGCGCCCGTCGAGCGCGAGGCGGCCCGACGCCAGACGCTCGAGGCCGAACAGGCAGCGGAGCAGCGTCGTCTTGCCGGTGCCGTTGGGACCGAGCAGGCAGAGCACGCGTCCCGCCTCCAGCGAGAACGAGACGTCGTCGAGCAGCAGCGGCCCGCCGGCATAGGCGAAGCGAAGGTTCGCAGCGCTCAGAACCATTGGCGACGGGTGCGGGCAAGGACCAGCGCGAAGAAGGGCGCGCCGACCAGGGCGGTCAGGATGCCGAGCGGAATCTCGGTGGTGCCGGGCGCGCGCGCCAGGTCGTCGATGCCGAGCAGGAAGCCGCCGCCGATCAGGGCCGACATCGGCAGGACCGCAGCGAAGCTCGGGCCGACCAGCATGCGGACGATGTGCGGGATCAGGAGCCCGACCCAGCCGATGATGCCGCTGATGCTGACGCAGGCCGCCGTCATCAGGGTCGCCGAGAGGATCAGCAGGAGGCGCGTCCTCGGCACGTCGACGCCCATCGTGCGCGCCTCGTCCTCGCCGGCGGCGAGCGCGTGCACCTTCCAGCGGAGCGCGTGCAGCACGAGGCCCGCGACCGCGATCGGGATCAGGGCGCTCAACAGCGTCGCCGTGCTCATGCGATGCAGGCCGCCCAGGAGCCAGAAGGTGATGCTGGGGAGCTGGTTCAAGGGATCGGCGACGATCTTGATCAGCGACACGAGTGCCTGGAAGAAGGCGGAGACGACGAGGCCCGCGACGACCAGCACCAGCGTCGCGTGGCGATGGAAGGTGCGGCCGAGCCAGATCGTGACCGCGACCGCGGCCAGGCCCCAGAGGAAGGCCATGCCCTGGATGCCGAGACCCGGCATGCCGAGCACGATGCCGAGCGCGGCACCGAAGCCGGCGCCGGCCGAGACGCCGAGCACGCCGGGCGAGACCAGCGGGTTGCGGAACAGGTTCTGGTAGGTCGCCCCGGCGCAGGCGAGCGCGCCGCCGACCAGGATCGCTGCGGCGATGCGAGGACCGCGCACGTCGAGCACGACCAGGTCGACCGCGTCGCTCCAGGTCTTCTCGACGAGAGAGAGCTTGTGCAGGAAGACCGAGACCACGGTCGACGCCGGGATCGGATAGGGCCCGATGGTGAAAGAGAACAGGAACAGCCCGACCACCGCCGCGATCGCGATCAGCAGGTATCCGGGCAGCCGCGTCTCGCCGCGATGCGCTGCTGCCGACGCGCGACTGTCTTCGAGGAGGCTCAAGGAGGAAGGATCCGGTGGAAGGCTGGCTTGCCTGAGGCTAATGCGGTCCACCGCATGGGCGCAAGGCAAGGCGTCCCCCTCCCGGCGCGGCGCGAAGGAGGCTAGGGTGGCGGGGCCTCGTCCCCCGCCGGAGGCCGTCATGATCGACCGTCGCTTCGCGCTCGCGCTCATCCTCGCCGCCCTTCCCGCCACCGCCCGCGCCCAGAACCTGCTCGACCAGGGGCGCCGCCTGCTTGGGCCTGGCGGCACGCCTTCGACCGGCGCCACCGGATCCGGCGCCTCATTGAGCGAGGGCGAGATCGGCGGCGGGCTCAAGGAGGCGCTCAAGTTCGCCTCCCAGCGCGTTGTCGGCCGCACCGGCAAGACCGACGGCTTCTATGGCGATCCGGCGATCCGCATTCCCCTGCCGGGCGCGCTGGAGCAGGTCTCCTCGCCGCTGAAGGCGATCGGCGCCGGCGGGCTTCTCGACGACCTCCGCCTCAAGATCAACCGCGCGGTCGAGGAGGCGGCGCCGAAGGCGCTCGACATCTTTGCCGGCGCCATCGGCAAGATGTCGATCACGGACGCCCGCGGCATCCTCTCGGGCCCCAAGGACGCGGCGACGCAATACTTCAAGCGCACGACCTCGGGCGACCTGACCACCGCGTTCCGGCCGATCGTCGACCGCAGCCTCGCAAGCGTCGGCACCGTCACCGCCTACAAGGCGGTCGAATCCAAGGTCGCCGGCCTGCCCCTCGGCGGATCGAGCCTGTCGGGCTTCAACCTGACCGACTACTCGGTCGGCAAGGGGCTCGACGGCCTGTT
>CAZDGR010000350.1:0-1117 GCA_964504845.1 uncultured Rhizobium sp.
CGTCGGCCGTCCCGCCTTCGCTGCCCGTTCCTCGCTCCGCTCGCCCCCACCCCACCCCTCCCCCGGCTTCGCCGGGAGAGGGGGCACGAATTCATCGTCGGGGTTTCGCAGAGGTCTCCATCGGGAAAGGGTAGGGTGAGGGTGGCGTCAGGCTTTCGCGATCATTGCGAGCGCTTCGGCCGAGAGCTTGCCCTTCTCGACCGAGCGGATCGCGGTCTCGAGCTGGTCCAGGGTCGAGGTGCCGACGAGCACCGTCGTCATCGCCTCCGACGAGATCGCGAAGCGGAGCGCCAGCTCGATCAGGCTCGCGGCGTGGCCCGCCTCGACGAGCGGATCGAAGCGGTGCGCATTCCTCACGTCGGCCGCGTAGGTCGGGCCGGAGGCGATCGGCGGCACCGAGGGCACGCCGGTCGGGTGCCGTTCCTCGGCACCGCTCAAGGCGCCGCCGGCGAAGACGCGGATGTTGATCCGGCCCATGCCGGCGTCCTTCGCCCTGTTCGCGAGATGGTCGAAGTCCTGGGCCGGCAGGCCCGCCGGCACCGGCCCGGCGGCGCTCGGGTTGAGCAGGTTGAAGCAGATCTGCGCGGTGTCGAAGGCCTTGGACTCGACGACGCGGTGCAGAAGCGCGGTGTCGCCGAGCGCGGTGATGCCGGCGAAGCGGATCTTGCCCGCGCGCTTCAGCCTCTCCATCGCGGGGGCGACCTCGCCGATCACGGTCCCGGCGGTGAGCGGCCGGTCGGTGCCGGCAGAGTCGATCCGGTTGTGGAGCTGCAGCAGGTCGACCGACTCGCGGCCGAGCCGCTTCAGGCTCGCTTCCAGCGACCGCGCGACCGCGCCGGCGATGTCTCCCTTGTCCTCGGGCAGCACCGTGACCTTGGTCGCGAGGAAGATCTCGGGCTTGAGCCTTGCCAGCACGCGGCCGAGATTGGTCTCGCTGGCGCCGTTGCCGTACATCGGTGCGGTGTCGAAGAAGGTGACGCCGGCCTCCAGCGCACGCGCCACGGCACGCTCCTGGTCGGCGGGCGATCCTTTCACCATCATCCCGCCGACGGCGCCGCAGCCGAAGCCCAGCACCGAGACCTTCACGCCGGTCCGGCCGAGGGTGCGCATTTCCATG
>CAZDGR010000350.1:1217-4837 GCA_964504845.1 uncultured Rhizobium sp.
GCGGTGACGCCGGTCATCGGCAATCGGAGCTCCGGCGAGGCGATCAGGCCCTGGCGCCAGAGCCAGTGCTTGACCGGCGCCGGGTTCGGCTCGGCAAAGAACAGGCGCACGATGTCGACCAGGCCGTGCCAGGCGGCGCGCGCCCGGTCGGCCTCGCCTGCGAGCAGGTCGCGGCGGATCCTGGCGAAGACCGCCGGGCTCACATGCGCCGAGGCGGTGATGCCGCCATCGGCGCCGTGGGTCAGCGCGCTGAAGTACTGCGCGTCCTCGCCGGTCAGCACGGCGAAGCCCGGCGGGCGGCGGCCGATCAGCTCGACGCTCTGCTGCGGATCGGCGCAGCAGTCCTTGACGCCCACGATGTTGGATCGGGCCCCGGCGATCCGAAGCAGCGTGTCGTTCGAGATGTTGACGCCGGTGCGATAGGGGATGTTGTAGACGACCACCGGCCGCTCGCTCGCGTCTGCGACGGCGAGGAAGTGACGGTAGAGACCTTCCTGCGACGGCCGCACATAGGCCGGGCTCGGAACGAGGTAGCCCTCGACCGGCCAGCCGCGCGTGCGCTCGATCCGGACGCTGAGCGCACGCGTGTCGCTGCCGGAGATCCCGAGATGGAGCGGCACGCGGCCGGCGACGGTCGAAGCCGCGATCTCGACCAGGCGCCTGGTCTCGTCCCAGTCGAGCGTCAGCCCTTCGCCGGTGGTGGCGGCGACGATCAGCCCGTCGACCGGATGGCCGAGCAGATGGCGGATCACGCGGGCGAAGGAGGCCTCGTCGATGCGGCCGTCGCGGAACGGCGTGATCAGCGGAATCCAGAGGCCGCTTGGAGTCGGTGTGGTCGAGTCGGTCATGATGCCCTTCTGCTGGTTGGGAGTTCCGGCGGAAGGGACATGCGGAAACGAAAAGACCCCGTCCGAAGCCGGAGGGGTCCTGTTGATCCTGACGGTGAAGCGCTGAATGCGCGGCCGGCGGCAGACCCCTAGAGGGTCTGTTTTTTCGAGACGAAGGTGGCGCGGCGACGCATGGCGCGCAGTCTTGGGGGGAGACGCGGCTTGTGTCAACGCCGGATCGCGTCAGCCCTTCTTCCCGCTCGGCCGCGTCGCGGACTGCGGCGGGCGGATCTCGGCGATCGCCTGGAGGGCGTAGTCGATCTCGGCCGGGGTGTTGGCGAGGCTCGGCGTGAGCCGCACATGCGGACGCGCATAGGGGGCGACCGAGGCGACGATCGCGTGCTCGCGAAGGCGCTTCGCCGCGGCGTTCGGGGTGAAGCCGTCGATGTCGAAGGAGACGATGCCGGCGGAGAGCTCGGGCGCCCGCGGCGTGACCAGCCGCACATGAGCGATATCCGCGAGCCCGTCCTTGAGCCGGCTCGCGAGGCGCGCGGTGCGCTCGGCGATCTTCGCCTTGCCGATCCTCTCGTGGAAGGCGAAGGCCTCGGCCAGCGCCCATTGATGCTCGAAGGCCTTGAAGCCGCCGGGCATGAAGCCCCAGCCGGTCTGGATCGAGTCCGGCGGCTCCTTGCCCTTCTGCCAGGCGCTCCAGGCGGCGCCGTCGGTGAAGCTCGGGATCGTCGGCATCACGTCGCGGTAGCCGCGCTTGCCCGTCGCGACGATGCCGGTGCCGCGCGGGCCGAACAGCCATTTGTGGCAGCCGGCGACAAGGAAATCGCAGCCGAGGGACTCCATCGTCGCGTCCTGGTTGGCGAAGCCGTGGACGCCGTCGACGACGAACAGCACCTGGTCGGGCTCGGCGCGCCTGACGTTGATCTCGGCGAGCGCGTCCGCGACCTTGCGGATCGGCATCTTGAGCCCGCTCGACGAATGCACCCAGGTCAGCGCCAGCACGCGGGTCTCGGGCCTGATCGCGCTCACCACACGCTCGACCAGCGCCGGCTCGGCGACCTCGTCGATGTCCTCGAACAGCGGGATGCGGCGCACGCTGGCGCCGCTACGGCGCGCGGCCAGCCGCGTCGCCTCGTATGTCACGTAGTAGTCCTGCTCGGTGGTCAGGATCTCCTGGCCGGGCTTGAGCTGGAGGCCGTGATAGACGAGGCCGAGGCCCATCGTCGTGGATTCGGTCAGCGCGACCTGCTTCGGCTCGATGCCGAGATACTTCGCCGCCGCGGCCATGCTGGCGTCGCGCAGCCGGTCGTTGTTCTCCTGCAGGTACTGCACCGGATCGGCGTCGAGGCCGGCGCGGTATTCCTCGATCCTGGCGCGCACCGGGGCGGGATGCGAGGCGATCAGCAGCGCGCTCAGATGCACGACCTCGGGCGAGAACGCGAACTGGCGGCGCACCTCGTCCCAGTCGTCGCCGCTCGCGAGCTTGGAGAAGTCGGGGCGCGGCGGCGGAGGGGAAGGTCGGGCGGCCTCGGGCTTCGGCTCGACGGGCTCGGGCCCGGTGTCCCTGGTCGCGGCGAATGTGACGGCGCCGACGCCGATGGCAGCGCCGCCGATGCCGAGAACGCCGCGTCTGGTGAAGCGCATGAACGAATGCTCCGGATCGGTTCCCGGGAGGTGCCGCGGCTTCAACATCCCGTGCGCAGCCCGTGTTCCCTTGACCCGTGTTTCGGATCCGATAAGGTTTTTCCGATAAGAGGAAGAGGCGCCAAGCGCCCTCCACAACCCGAAGGAGGAACGACGTGAGGGATCGACATATCGGCCGGCTGCTCGCCGGCGTCGCGCTCGCAGCGGTCATCGCCGGACCGGCTTTCGCGCAAGGGACGATCAAGTTCGCGCCGCACGCGGATCTCAAGGTGGTCGATCCGATCACCAACACCGCGGCGATCACGCTGCTGCATTCCTACATGATCTTCGACACGCTCTACGCTTTCGACGACAAGTACCAAGCGCAGCCGCAGATGGTGCAGAGCCACACGGTCTCGGCCGACGGGCTCACCTACACCTTCAAGCTTCGTCCCGGCCTCAGGTTCCACGACGGCTCGGCCGTCACCACCAAGGACGTGGTCGCGTCGGTCAGGCGCTGGGCGGCACGCGACTCCAACGGGCGCGCCATGACTGCCGCCGGCGCCACCGTCGCCGCGGTCGACGATCAGACATTCACGATCACGCTCAAGGAGAAGTGGGGTCTCGTCCTAGACTCGCTCGCCAAGCTCAGCGCCAACGTCGCCTTCATCATGCGCGAGAAGGAGGCCTCGACCGATCCCAACACGCCGATCACCGAGACGGTCGGTTCCGGTCCCTTCACCTTCGAGAAGGCCGAGTGGGTGCCGGGCTCGAAGGTCGTCTACAAGAAGTTCGCCGGCTATGCGCCACGCAGCGAGCCCGCCAACATGTACTCGGGCAGCAAGGCGGTGAAGGTCGACCGCGTCGAGTGGCACTACCTGCCGGATTCCAACACCGCCGCCGCGGCGCTCAATGCCGGCGAGGTCGACATCTACGAGAATCCGACGCTCGACCTGCTGCCGGTGCTCCAGCGCAACAAGGACATCGTCATCGCCAACCACAACCCGTCCGGCTGGATCAGCTACATCCGGCCGAACCATCTGCATCCGCCCTTCAACAACGTGAAGGCACGCCAGGCGCTGGCCCACCTGGTCAACCAGGAAGACTACATGCGGGTCGCGGTCTCCAGCGATCAGACGCACTGGAAAGTGTGCTGGG
>CAZDGR010000351.1:0-4820 GCA_964504845.1 uncultured Rhizobium sp.
ATGGCCTACGAGGCGATGAACAACGCCGGCGCGCTCGGCCGCCGCCTGATCGTCGTCCTCAACGACAACGAGATGTCCATAGCGCCTCCGGTCGGCGCGATGAGCAGCTATCTATCGAGGCTCAGCTCGTCGAAGTCCTATCGCGGCTTCCGCGACGCGATGAAGGAGCTGGCGCGCGCCTTTCCGAAGCCGCTGGAGGAGGCCGCGCGCAGGGCCGAGGAATTCGCCCGCGGCTTCGCCGGCGTCGGCGGCGGCACGCTGTTCGAGGAGATGGGCTTCTACTATGTCGGCCCGGTCGACGGTCACGACCTCGACCACCTGGTGCCGATCCTTAGGAACCTGCGCGACACCGAGATGCGAAAGCCCGTGCTGCTTCACGTGGTGACGCAGAAGGGCAGGGGCCATCCCTTCGCCAAGGAATCCGAGGAGCGCTATCACGCGGTCGGCAAGTTCGATCTCGTCACCGGCGCGATGGCGGCTTCCAAGCCCGGCCCGCCGACCTTTACCAAGGTCTTCGCCGAGAGCCTGATCCGAGAAGCGGCCAAGGATCCGGCGATCGTCGCGATCACCGCGGCGATGCCGTCCGGCACCGGCCTGGACCTCTTCGCCAAGCGCTTCCCGCTTCGCACCTTCGACGTCGGCATCGCCGAGCAGCACGCGGTCACCTTCGCCGCCGGCCTCGCGACCGAAGGCATCAAGCCGTTCTGCGCGATCTACTCCACGTTCCTGCAGCGGGCATACGACCAGGTCGTGCACGACGTGGCGATCCAGCGTCTTCCGGTGCGCTTCGCGATCGATCGTGCCGGTCTCGTCGGCGCCGACGGCCCGACCCATGCCGGCAGCTACGACGTGACCTACCTCGCGACCTTGCCTGACTTCGTCGTGATGGCGGCATCCGACGAGGCCGAGCTCGAGCGCATGATCGCGACCTCGGTCGCCATCGACGACCGTCCCTCCTCCGTCCGTTTCCCGCGCGGCGAGGGGACCGGGGCGCAGCGTTCGGAAAATCCCGAGCCGCTCGAGATCGGCAAAGGGCGCGTCCTTCGCGAAGGATCGCGTGTGGCGATCCTGTCGCTGGGCGCACGCCTGCAGGAGGCATTGGCCGCCGCCGATGAACTGACCTCCCGCGGGCTCTCGACGACCGTCGCCGATGCCCGCTTCGCCAAGCCGCTGGACACCGACCTGATCCGGCGGCTCGCGCAGAGCCACGAGATCCTGATCACGATCGAGGAAGGCGCGGTTGGCGGCTTCTCGGCGCATGTGCTGCAGTTCATGGCGACCGCGGGCCTGCTCGACCACGGCCTCAAGATCAGGCCGATGACGCTCCCCGACCGCTTCGTCGAGCATGACGTGCCGCAGCGCCAATATGCCGAGGCCGGCCTCGACGCCAAGGCGATCGTCGCGACCGCGCTCGCCGCGCTCGGCCGCGCATCCGATACGAAGCGGGCCTAGGCTCTCGGTTCCAGCACGAAGCTTCGCCGCGCGTTCTCGGATGCCAGGGTCTCCGGGCGGTAGTAGCGCGTGAGCAGATCGCGCTCGGCGATCTCCGGATGACGCGAGATGAAGGCGTCGAACGATCCCGGATCGCCCGACGACGCAAGCCGCTCGTTGATCAGCGCCAGGAACGCGATCGTCACCGTCTCGTGGTAGCGCTCGGCCTTGCCGCGCGAAGCGGCGAACCTGCGGAGCGCAGCCGACATGCCGGCGACGGCCTGCGTGAACCCGTCGCGGCGCAGATAGAGGTAGGCGGCACGCAGGTGGTCGCGGTGCCGGAACGCCGCGTCGGGAAGCGAGGTGTCTTCGAGCGCGGCCAGGAACTCGTCGTCGGTCACGGCGAAGCCTCCTTCAGCCGATGGCTCGAGCTGGCGTCGAGGTCGAGGCCGTAGAGCCGCTTGAACTCGGCGATCAGCTTGAGGGTCTCAGGCCCGAAAGGGCTCTTGCCCTCGAAGGCATGGAGGACGACGCCTTCGAGCAGGTCGCCGAGGCTCATGTCCTTGTGCTCGGCCAAGGCTTTCAGCACCTTGACCAGGCGCTTCTCCATGCGGACGCCGGTCTGGATCCGCTCGATCATCGAGGTCTCGCTTGTTGTTATCTTGGTACATTGGTACATATTTGCGGCAAACCGTCAATGGCTGACCGGCCGGGGCGTCGGCGTCTCGACGAGCTGCTGGTCGAGCGCGGCCATGCGGAAAGCCGCGCCAAGGCGCAGGCGATGATCCTCGCCGGCCTCGTCTTCGACCGCGACGGCAAGCGGCTCGACAAGGCGGGCAAGACGCTGCTCCAGGACGTCGAGCTCGAGGTCAAGGGCAAGGACCATCCCTGGGTCTCGCGCGGCGGGCAGAAGCTCGCGCACGGCCTCGAGCGCTTCGCGATCGATCCGACGGGGCTCGTCTGCCTCGATGTCGGCGCCTCGACCGGCGGCTTCACCGACGTGCTGCTGACGCGCGGTGCCAAGAAGGTCTTCGCCGTCGATGTCGGCCACAACCAGCTCGCCTGGAAGCTGCGCGAGGATCCGCGCGTCGTCGTCATGGAGAAGACCAACGCGCGTCACCTGACCTCGGCCGCGATCCCGGAGCCGGTCGATCTCGTCGTCTGCGATGCGAGCTTCATCCCGCTGCACCTGGTGCTGGCGGCACCGCTCGTCCTCGCCCGAGAAGGCGCGCGCCTGGTCGCGCTGATCAAGCCGCAGTTCGAGGTCGGCAAGGACCGCGTCGGCAAGGGCGGGATCGTCCGTGACCCGGTCCTGCACGAAGAGGTCTGCGTTTCCGTCCGGCGGTGGCTCGGCGAGAACGGCTGGCGCGTGCTCGGCATCGAGGACTCGCCGATCACCGGCGCCGACGGCAACCGCGAATTCCTGATCGCCGCCGAGAAAGGATCGTCATGAACGCTCACGCGACCTTCATCCTGACGCTGCTCGCGGCGCTCGGCAGCGGACTCATGGCGGGCACGTTCTTTGCGTTCTCGTCCTTCGTGATGGGTGCGCTCGGACGGCTCAGGCCGCCGGCGGGCATCGCCGCGATGCAGTCGATCAACATCGTGGTGATCAATCCGCTGTTCCTCGGTGTCTTCCTCGGAACCGGCGCAGTCTGCATCTCCCTCCTCGCCGTCGCGCTGATGCGATGGGGCGATCCCGCCGCGGTGTGGCTCGTCGCCGGCAGCGTTCTCTATGTCGTCGGCACGATCCTCGTGACGATGGGATTCAACGTGCCGCTGAACGAAAGACTGGCCGCGCTCGATCCGGAAGGGGCCGCCGGCGCCGAGCTATGGGCGCATTATCGGTCTCGCTGGACGGTGTGGAACCACGTCCGGACGGTGGCGCCGCTGGCGGCGCTCGCCTGCTTCATCCTGAGCTTCCGTTGATCAGCGAAGCCGGATTCCGGCCTCGGGGATCAGCCGCGTCAGCGTGCTGAGCCAGCGGATGCCGCCGAGCAGGGACTCGATCTCTTCCGGCAGCTCGCCCGCCAGCACCGCGTCGCGCAGCATCTGCCAGGGCGCCTTCGATTCCGGGAAGGTCTCGACCGTCACCCTGGCGTCGGCGGCGATCCCGGCGAGCTGCTTCGCCTGGGCGATCGCTGCGACATAGTCGCCCTCGCCGTCGATCAGCTTCTGCTTCAGCGCATCCTCGCCGGTCCACACCCGGCCGCGCGCGACCTGGTCGACCTCGGCAGGCGTGAGTTTCCTCGCCTCGCCGACCTTCTGGGTGAAGTCGAGGTAGGCGCGATCGAACATCGCTTCGACCCGGCGGCGCTCCTCGTCGGTGAAGGGGCGGGTCATCCGCCACATCCCGGCATGCTCGCCGACCTCGATCGGGTCGGTCGCGACGCCGAGGGACTTCAGAAGCTCGGCCGCGACCACCTTGCCGCCGACGACGCCGACCGATCCGGTCAGCGTGCCGGGCGAGGCGACGATGCGGTCGGCCGCGAGCGCCACGAAGTACCCGCCGGATGCCGCGACGTCCTTGAGGCTGGCGACCACCGGCTTCGACTTCCGCGCGCGGCGGATCTGGTCGTAGATCGTGTCGGAGGCGACGTAGGAGCCGCCGGGGCTGTCGATGCGGAGCACGATGGCGACGACGTCGGCGTCGTCGGCGGCCTCGTCGAGCGCTTTGCCGATCCGCTCGGCGGAGAAGCGCGGCATGCCGTAGCCGCGGCCGTCGGCGCGCGTGACCTCGCCGTCGCCGTGTATCACGGCGATGGTCGGCCCGCGTGTCCATGGCGTGCCGAGCCGGCGGAAATAGCGATCGACGGTTACCGCCTCGGCCTTGTCTTTCCCGCCGGCGGCGTCGATCGCATCCGCGCGGTATCCGAGCTTGTCGACCAGCTGTCCCTGCAGCGCCTCGGCCGAGGAGAGCGGCGCGTTGGAGACAAGGGAGCGGATCGTCGTCTCTGGAATCTTCCGGCCTTCGGCGACGCCTTTCACCATCTGGTCGAACCAGCCGCGGACGGCGCGGCCGAGATTCTCGCGCACCGGCTCGGAGAAGCTGGTGCGCGTCACCGGCTCCATCGCGCCCTTGTATTCGTGGCGCTGGATCATGTCGGCGGCGAGGCCGAGCTTCTGGAAGGTGTCCTTGACGAACACGCCTTCGAGCGAGAGTCCGGTCCATGACCAGTCGCCCGACGGCTGCATCCACACCTGGTCGGCCGCCGATGCCAGATAGTAGGCGGCACCGCCGCCGAGGCCGCCTTCGCCGAAGCCGTCGGCGAAGGCCACGACCGGCTTGCCTGTCGCGCGGAACCGCGTAACCGCCTGGCGGAGTTCCTGGGCCTCGGCGAGACCCGGGCTGGCGCGGCCGACGTCGAGCATCAGGCCTTTGACCTGCG
>CAZDGR010000352.1:0-4810 GCA_964504845.1 uncultured Rhizobium sp.
AAAATGCGGAAGGGTTTGGTTCTGGTGGCGCTGCTGGCGACGGTCGCTTTCGGCGGCGCCGCGATCGCGGCCGAGGTCGAGGTGAAGATGCTGAACAAGGGCGCCGAGGGCGCCATGGTGTTCGAGCCGGCCCTCGTGACCATCGCTCCCGGCGACACGGTCAGGTTCATCGCCACCGACAAGGGCCACAATGCCGAGAGCGTGGAAGGGATGCTTCCCGACGGCGCCAAGACCTTCGTCGGCAAGATCAACGAGGAGCCGGCCATCACGTTCGACAAGCCGGGTGTCTACGGCATCAAGTGCAAGCCTCACTACGCGATGGGCATGGTGGCGCTGATCGTCGTCGGCAAGCCCGGCAACGAGGCCGATGCCGCGAAGGTCACGCATCCGGGCAAGGCCAGGCAGGTCTTCGCCGGCCTGTTCGCGAAGGCTGCGCCGACTCTGGCGGCGAAGTAGGTCGGTGTCGTGATCGCAGCCGACAAGGGAAGGTGGCCGGTGCTCCTGTCGTATGGGTTCCGGCCCTTCTTCCTGCTCGCGTCGATCTTCGCCGGCCTCTCCATCCCGGTCTGGCTCTGCGCCTACTGGGGCGAGATCACGATCGGGGGCCTGTTCCAGTCGCGGGACTGGCATGTCCACGAGATGATCTTCGGCTATGTGCCGGGAGTCGTGGCCGGCTTCCTCCTGACCGCGATCCCGAACTGGACCGGGCGGCTGCCGGTCCGCGGCGCGCCGCTCTTGGTCCTGGTCTCCGCCTGGGTCGCCGGGCGCCTCGCCGTCCTGTTCTCGGCGTGGCTCGGCTGGATCTCGACCATGCTGATCGATCTCCTGTTCCTGGCTCTGGTGCTGGCGGTCGCCATGCGCGAGATCGTCGCCGGAAGCAACTGGCGGAACCTCCGCGTCGTCGCGCTGGTCGGCCTCCTCGGCCTCGGCAACGGACTCTTTCACGTCGAGGTGCATCTCTACGGCGTTGCCGACCTCGCCTCGCGCCTGGGCATCGCCGCGGCGGTGCTGCTGATCTCGTTGATCGGCGGGCGGATCATCCCGTCCTTCACCCGCAACTGGCTCATGCGCCACGATCCCGGCGCGCGCCTGCCGGCGGCCTTCGGCCGGTTCGACATGGCCGTCGTCGCGGCGAGCGCCGCCTCGCTCGTTCTCTGGATCGCGATCCCGGACAGCGCCTTCGCCGGACCCGCGCTGGCCGTCGTCGGCGCCGCTCACCTGGCGAGGCTCGCGCGCTGGGCCGGCGAGCGAACCTTCGCCGATCCGCTCGTCCTTATCCTGCATGTCGGCTATGCGTTCGTCCCGGCGGGCTTTCTGCTGACCGGTGCCGCCTCGTTCGGCCTGGTGCCGGCGGCGACCGGAATGCATGCCTGGGCTGCGGCGATCGCCACGATGACGCTGGCGGTGATGACGCGGGCGAGCCTCGGCCATACCGGCCGGCCGCTCCATGCGGGCACGGCGACGACCGCCGTCTACGCTGCCATCGTCGTCGCCGGGCTTGCCCGCATCGGTGCCGCCGGCGTTCCCGACTGGTCGGCGCTGCTGCTGCCGGTCTCTGGCATCGCCTGGGTCGCGGCTTTCCTCGGCTTCGCAGTCGCTTTCTTCCCGGTTCTCTGCCTCCCGTCGAAGAGCGCGAACTAGCCGAGGCAGACCGGGTTCGGGAACGAGGCGGCCGGCCGCCTCGTTCGTGCTGCGGATTCACGACAGGCAGCGCGCTCGACCCGATGGTGCTTCGCCGTCGCCCCAGCTAGGCTGCGCCGCCCTTGAGCTGGAGGTGCCATGCGGGCGGTGATGTGCAAGACCCTCGGGCCGCCCGAGGCGCTGGTCGTCGAGGAACGCGCCGCACCTTTGCCCGGCGCCGGCGAGGTCCGCATCGCCGTCGAGGCGGCGGGCGTCAACTTTCCCGACTTCCTGGTGATCCAGGGCAAGTACCAGCACAAGCCGGCGCTGCCCTTCACGCCGGGTGCGGAGATCAGCGGCATCGTCGATGCGGTCGGCGAGGGTGTCGCCTCGCTCAAGGCCGGGGACGCGGTGCTCGGCGTCATCGGCACCGGTGGCTTCGCCGAGCAGGCGGTCGTGCGCGCGGAGCATCTGCTTCGCCGCCCGGCAACGATGGATCCGGTGACGGCGGCCGGCTTCGCGATGACCTACGGCACCAGCATGCATGCGTTGACGCAGCGCGCCGGCCTGAAACCCGGCGAGACCCTGCTCGTGCTCGGCGCCGGCGGCGGCGTCGGCCTGGCGGCGGTCGAGATCGGTCGGGCGATGGGCGCCCGCGTCATCGCGGCCGCGAGCTCGGCCGGGAAGCTCGAGATCGCGCGTGCCGCCGGCGCTTCCGACCTGATCGACTACAGGAAGGAACAGCTGCGCGACCGCCTGAAGGAGATCGTCGGAGAGAAGGGGGTCGACGTCGTCTACGATCCCGTCGGCGGCGACCTGTTCGAGCAGGCGCTGCGCTCGACCGCGTGGGAAGGACGCGTGCTGGTCGTCGGCTTCGCCTCGGGCGTCATCCCGAAGGCGCCGGCGAACCTGCCGCTGCTGAAGGGATGCTCGATCGTCGGCGTCAGCCTCGGCGGATTCCGCAAGCGCTATCCCGAGGTTCACGCCGCCAATTTCGATCGGCTGTTCGCCTGGCATGCCGAAGGCAGGCTCAAGCCGCATGTCAGCCGGACGCTGCCGATGTCGAAGGCGGCCGAGGCGCTGACGACGCTCGCCAACCGCAGCGCCGTCGGCAAGATCGTGCTCACGATGGATCGCTCGGCATGACGAGCCGGCATCGGGTGCGCCTGGCGATCAGGGACTGGGACTTCCTGACGCCTTTAGTCGTCGGCGACGTCCGCTCCTCCGACCTCGACGTGACAGTCGAGCAGCTCGACGCGCTCGTGGCCGATCCCGCCAACCATCCGAACTGCGACGGCGCCGAGGTGTCGTTCAGCCGCTACGCGCGCGAACGGGCGCTGGGGACCGATGGGCTGGTCGGGCTGCCGCACTTCCTCATGCGGGCTTTCCGCCATCGGTGCATCGTCACCGCCAAGACGAGCCCGATCGACGGCATCGCCGGGCTCGCCGGCAAGACCATCGGCCTGGAGGGATGGCCCGACTCCGGCCACATCTGGACACGCGCGCTGCTGAGACGCGAAGGAATCGGTATCGGCGACGTGAACTGGCGGGTGGGCCGCCTGACCGCCTCCGACCCGATCCGGCACCACGCCGGCGACTTCGGCTGGCCCGGCCGGGTCGAGATCCTGCCGAACGACAAGCCGACGCTCGCGTTGCTCCAGTCGGGCGAGATCGACGCCGTCTTCGCGCCCTTCATGCCGCCGGGGTTCTACGAGGCCGGCAGCCGGCTGCGCGCCCTGATCCCGGACTACCGGACGGCGGAGGCGGCATACTTCCGCGAGGTCGGATACGTGCCCGGCATCCACGTGCTGGCGCTCAAGCCCGAGGCGGTCGCGGCGCGCCCGGGCCTGGGGCAGGCGCTCAGCGAGCTGATCGACGAGTCGACCCGCGTCTGGCTCGCCAAGCGGACGAAGTATGCCGAGACGACGCCGTGGATGATCGACGAGCTTGCGCGCTCTGCCCGCGACCTGCCGGCCGGATGGGACCGGAACGGCTATGCGGCCAACGAGGCGATGATCGACGCATTCGCCGAGGAGATCTTCGCCCAGCGCGTGACGCAGCGAAGGCTCAGTCCCCGGGAGCTGTTTCCGATATAGGGGAGGCGAGGGTCCGCTTCTGACCCGGAGCGGACCTCAAACTGGCGCTGAACCGCGATTCCGGAATTGTGCCGTAAGATGACCGGCCCAGGAATAGACCCTGCTGCGTTTTAGCGGGGAAATTGAAGCATGGAAGCGCATCGGGTAACGGACGATTCCGCGATTTGACGGATGCTGAGGTTGATGGTGTGCTTTCGCTCTTGCGTTCAAAGTCGGAGCGGATCGGCTAGTTGTGATCGACGTCCTTACGGGAATGGTCATAGCGCTTTTCGTGATCAGCTTAGGCGCTGGCGTACTGAGACTCACCCCCAAAGTATTTTGGAGAGTCGTTGTTTTCGTTGGCAAATACGTCTCTCGATATGTCGGCCGAAACGATACCGATATAGAACAAGGGAGGCGCGAAGTTCGTCAGCCAATGTCTCCTCCTGCCTTCGATCCCAAATTCGCAAGAGAAACAGTGGGGCAGGTGAATGCGACACCTTCTACAGCTACGGTCTCTCTGCAGGCGGCAGTCCTTACGCAGCCACTCGTAAGTGCCACCGGGCCTGAGAAGGCGACAGTAGAACTCGCTGGCCCGGCCGAAATTTCCGATGACGTTTTGTGGCGTCGCTTCACAGTGGCCGTCCATCCAGTCCGCTTCGAGAAACTGGTTCTGGAAGCGTACTTTCGGGAGGGCTTTCACACTAAACCTACCAAGATCGTCAATGACGATGGTTTGGACGGTGTTCTCTTTCGCGATTCCGCGGCTATCGGTGTGCAGGTTAAGCGATGGAATAGGTCCAAAGTGAGCGGGCCAGAAATCATTCACTTCGTCGGCACGCTAAACCTTCACGATCTCGAGGAAGGACACTTTTTGACGACAGGACAAATGACAGCAAGCGCTCGCCGCTTAGCCGAAAGATCACAGACGAGGCGCCCACGGATCAAGGTTGTAAGGGGCGATGAGTTAATGGCGTTTATGCTCAAGAATCTGAGGGCGCAGATTGTAGAGATTGCCGTATCCCCCAATCCAGGCAGAGCCAACACTGAAACCGAGGCGAGCTGACCACCTGTAGCTTCGCTGACCCTAGTGGCACACTCTTGGCAAACTGACC
>CAZDGR010000353.1:0-4789 GCA_964504845.1 uncultured Rhizobium sp.
CCCCGGACCCCGTTCCTAGATTCAGAGCCAACGGGCGCCGCCTCACCGGCGCCTTTCGCGTCTTCAAAGCCTTCATTCCCCGGGGAACCGCCATGTCCGAGACCACCACCAAAGTCAGCGACGCCACCTTCGAGGCCGACGTCCTCCGTTCGTCCCGCCCGGTGCTGGTCGATTTCTGGGCGGAATGGTGCGGGCCCTGCAAGATGATCGGCCCGTCGCTCGAGGAACTGGCGAAGGAATACGGCGAGAAGGTCACCATCGCCAAGGTGAACATCGACGAGAGCCCGTCGGTGGCGAGCCGCTACAACGTGCGCTCGATCCCGGCGCTGATGGTCTTCAAGGGCGGCCAGGTCGCCGCCAGCCGCATCGGCGCGATGCCGAAGAACAAGATCAAGGAGTGGGTCGACTCCGTCATCTGACGGCCGACCACCCTTCGTCGTCTCGGACGGGCGCCTTCAGGCGCCCGTTTGATTCTGGTCCGTCCTAGTTTTGGTTCAGGGCCCAGGCGCGCTTGAAGGCCGGCCGCTCGGTGCATCGCCGGACATAGGCGGCGCTGGCCGGCTTCAGCGTCACGATCTTCATCCCCTCGCTGCCGAAATAGAGGTCGCCACCGATCAGCACGTCGGCGGCCGAGAAGCTTTCGCCGAGAATCCACGGTCCGCCGGCCGCGAGCGCTTCGTCGATCGCGTTGAACACCCGGTCGAAGTCGCCCCAGCCGGCCTGGCTCGGCGGGATCTGCACATTGGCGATCTTCTGCACGAACGCTGCCTCGATATTGGCGCGGAAGAACGACCAGTGCAGGTATCGACCGCGGAGCGGATCGCCGATCGCCGGCGCCAGGTTCGCTTCGGGGCAGCGCTCGGCGACATATGCCACGATCGCTGCCGACTCGGCGACCGAGACCTCGCCATCGGTCAGTGCCGGCACCTTCTCCATGGGATTGATGCGATGGTACTCCGGCGACTGGTGCTTGCCGGCGCGGAAGTCGACCTCTTCCTTCTCGTAGGGCCGCCCGGCTTCTTCCAGGATCCAGAACGCTCTCAGCGACCTCGTCTTCGGCGCGTAATAGAGCTTCATCGCCCGCCTCCGTCGGTTCGGAAGGCTCAACCGTTCTCGGCCAGGACCGATCCCGCCAGATAGAGCGAGCCGCAGATCAGGATGCGTCCGGTCGCCCCGCCCTTGGCGACGATGTCGGCGACGGCGGCGGCGACGCTGGGAGATGCAGTGCCGGGCAACCCCAGCTCGCGCGCGGCGGCGGCGATCGTCTCCGGATCGTGGCTCGACGGCAGTTCCGGGATGGGGACGCCATGGACGCTGTCGACGAGCCCGAGGAAGGGCTTGAATATCGGCTGCGGCTGGCGCTGCTTCTGGGTCGCGAAGACGATGTGCAGCGGGCGCTTCGGCCAGGTCCTCATCGTCGCCGCCACGACCTCGGCGCCGCCGGCGTTGTGGGTGCCGTCGAGCCAGATCGCCCAGCCCGCCGGCAATGCCGCGACCAGCGGTCCTTTGTTCAGGCGCTGGAGCCGTGCCGGCCAGCGCACGCTCCCGAGACCCTCGGCGATTGCCGCTTCCGACACCTTGATCTCGGGGCAGGCCTCCAGGACGGCGATCGCGGTGCCGGCGTTCGGATACTGGTAGTCGCCGAGCAGGCCCGGCTTCGGCAGCAGGCGCCTGCCCTTGGCGCTCTCGTAGCCGAGCCGCCCGTCCGCCTCTCGCCACGCATTCCATTCCCGGCCGGCGCGGGAGATCGGCGCCCCGACCGAGGCGGCCTTGGCATCGAAGACGGCCGCCGCTTCCGGCTCCTGCGGGCCGATGATCGCCGGACAGCCCGGCTTGATGATCTCGGCCTTCTCGGCGGCGATCTTCGCCAGCGTGTCGCCGAGGAACTCCATGTGGTCGAACGAGATCGGCGTGATCGCCGCCGCCGCCGGCCTGTCGACCATGTTGGTCGCGTCCAGCCTTCCGCCGAGGCCTGTCTCCAGCAGCACGACGTCGGCCGAGATGCGCGAGAAGGCGACGAAGGCGGAGGCGGTGATCAGCTCGAAATGCTGCGGCGAGATGCCGTCGCCGGCGCGCGCGGCTTCCTCCAGCAGCTCGGCCAGCAGCTCGGCCTCGATGTCGTGGCCGGCGAGGTAGATCCGCTCGGTCACGCTGACGAGGTCGGGCGAGATCGTCATGTGGACCTTGAGGCCCGCCGCCTCGCACATGGCGCGAAGGAAGGCGACCAGCGAACCCTTGCCGTTGGTGCCGGCGACGTGGATCGCCGGCGGGATCCGCTTCTGCGGATTGCCGAGTCGCGCCAGCAGCGTCCGCATCTTGTCGAGCGAGAACTTGCCGGGATGGGTACGCTGCGCCTTGAGCGGATCGAGGATCCGGTTGATGCGCTCGATCGGCGTTGCCAAGGGCGCCTCAGGTTCGCGGCTGCTGCGGGATCTCGACTTCGGGAGTCGGCAGGGTCACGACCTCGGCCGACGGCTTCGGGCGCATCAGCAGGCCGAGAATGCGCGCGAGCATCGCCTTGAGCTCCAGGCGCGGAACCACCAGGTCGACCATGCCGTGGTCGTTGAGGTACTCGGCGCGCTGGAAGCCTTCGGGCAGCTTCTCGCGGATCGTCTCCTGGATCACGCGCTGGCCGGCGAAGCCGATCAGGCTGCCGGGCTCGGCGACGTGCACGTCGCCCAGCATCGCGAAGGACGCGGTGACGCCGCCGGTCGTGGGATCGGTCAGCAAGACGATGTAGGGAAGGCCTGCGGACTTCACTTCCTCGACCGCGAGCACGGTTCTGGGCATCTGCATCAGCGACAGGATGCCTTCCTGCATGCGCGCACCGCCGGAAGCCGGGATCGCGATCAGCGCCGCCTGCTGCAGCTTCGCCAGGCGCGCCGCGGCGAGGAATGACTCGCCGACCGCCACACCCATCGATCCGGCCATGAAGTCGAAGTTGAACACGGCGACGACCGCCGGCATCCCGCCGATAGTGCCGTGGGCGACGATCAGCGCATCCTGCTCGGAGGTCTCGCTCTGCGCGTCCTTGAGGCGTTCCGTGTAGCGCTTGCGGTCGCGGAAGCGCAGCGGATCGACCGGTGCCTTCGGCAGCTCGATGCGCGTGTACTTGCCCTCGTCGAACAGCATGCCCAGGCGCTTGAGCGCTGGCAGGCGGAGGTGATGGCCGCACTTGTCGCAGACGTGGAGATTCGCCTCAAGGTCGCGATGGAAGATCATCTGCCCGCAGCCCGGGCACTTGTGCCAGAGGTTGTCCGGCGTATCGCGCTGCTTGACCAGTGCGCGGAGCTTCGGGCGGACGAAGTTGGTAAGCCAGTTCATGCGCCGGCCCTCGCCCCACGGACGCCGGCAGCCAGCTCGGCGATGAACTTATGGGTCTTCGCCACCGCCTCGGCCGGCTGCTTCAGGTGATCGGCGATGACCTTGACCACGGCGGTGCCGACCACGGCTGCGTCGGCGACGCGGGCGACCGCGGCGGCCTGCTCGGGCGTGTTGATGCCGAAGCCGACCGCGATCGGCAGCGGGGTCGCGCGCTTGAGGCGGGTCACCGCCTGCTCGATCTTCTTCACGTCGCCGGAGGCGGTTCCGGTGATGCCGGTGATCGACACGTAGTAGACGAAGCCCGAGGTATTGGTCAGCACCTTGGGCAGGCGCACGTCGTCGGTTGTGGGCGTCGCCAGCCGGATGAAAGCGATGTCCTTCTTCAGGGCTGGCAGGCAGAGCTCCTCGTCTTCCTCGGCCGGCATGTCGACCATGATCAGCCCATCGACGCCGGCCTTGAGCGCGTCGTCGAGGAAGCGGTCGACGCCGTAGATGTAGACCGGGTTGTAGTAGCCCATCAGCACCAGCGGCGTGGTCTTGTCGCTCTCGCGGAAGCCACGGACGAGATCGAGGGTCTTCTTCAGTGTCATCCCGGCCTTGAGCGCGCGCTGGCTCGCCGCCTGGATCGCGGGGCCATCCGCCATCGGATCGGTGAACGGCATGCCGAGCTCGACGAAATCGGCGCCGGCCTTGGGCAGGCCCTTCAGGAGATCGAGAGACGTCTTCGGATCCGGATCGCCGGCGGTGATGAAGATGCCGAGCCCGGCCCGGTTCGCCTTCCTGAGCTCGGCGAAGCGGTCGGCAATGCGCTTGGTCATATCGGCCGGCCCCGGCGCTCGAGGTGGCCGAGCACGGCGGCGAGATCCTTGTCGCCGCGGCCGCACATGTTCATGACCAGCAGATGGTCCTTCGGAAGCGTCGGCGCCAGCTTCATCACATGTGCCAGCGCATGGCTCGGTTCGAGCGCCGGGATGATGCCTTCTAGGCGCGAGCAGAACTGGAACGCCTCCAGCGCCTCGTCGTCGGTGGCGCTGACATACTCGACCCGCTTCATGTCGTGCAGCCACGCATGCTCGGGGCCGATGCCGGGATAGTCGAGGCCGGCCGAGATCGAATGCGCCTCGGTGATCTGACCGTCATCGTCTTGCAGCAGATAGGTGCGGTTGCCGTGCAGCACGCCCGGCCTGCCGCCGGTCAGCGAGGCCGCGTGCTTGCCGGTGGAGACGCCATGGCCGCCGGCCTCGACGCCGATGATGCGGACGGAGGGATCGTCGAGGAACGGGTGGAACAGGCCCATCGCGTTCGAGCCGCCGCCGATGCAGGCGACCAGCGTGTCGGGAAGCCGGCCCTCGGCCTCCTGCATCTGCTGGCGAACCTCGTCGCCGATCACGCACTGGAAGTCGCGCACCATCGCCGGATAGGGATGCGGGCCCGCCACCGTGCCGATGCAGTAGAAGGTCGTCTC
>CAZDGR010000354.1:0-4783 GCA_964504845.1 uncultured Rhizobium sp.
AGGGCGGGCGGATCGGGTTGGGCACGTCGCCCTGCAGCACGATGCGCTTGCGCTTGACCAGGGGATCGGGGATCGGCACGGCGGAGAGCAGCGCCTCCGTATAGGGGTGTCGCGGGTTGTCGTAGAGCTCACGCGACGGCGCGATCTCGACGACCCGGCCCAGATACATCACCGCGACCCGGTCAGAGATGTGCTCGACCACCGAGAGGTCGTGGGCGATGAACAGGTACGTCAGGCCGAACTTCTCCTGCAGGTCCTCGAGCAGGTTGATCACCTGGGCCTGGATCGAGACGTCGAGCGCCGAGACCGGTTCGTCGCAGATGATCAGCTTCGGCTCCACCGCGAGCGCGCGGGCGATGCCGATGCGCTGTCGCTGGCCCCCCGAGAACTCGTGCGGGAAACGGTGTCGATGATCCGGCTGCAGGCCCACGGTCTCGAGCAGCTGCACCACGCGGTCGTCGAGCTCGGCGCGGGTCTTGGACAGGCCGTGGATGATCAGTGCCTCGCCGATGATCCCGCCGACGGTGTGGCGCGGGTTGAGCGAGGCGAAGGGGTCCTGGAAGATGATCTGCATGTCGCGGCGAAGCCCGCGCAACGCGTCGGCGTCGAGCTTGGTCACGTCCTGGCCCTGGAACCAGACCTCGCCCGAGCTGGGCTCGATCAGGCGGAGGATGCAGCGGCCGGTCGTCGACTTGCCGCAGCCGGACTCGCCGACCAGGCCCAGCGTCTCGCCGGCGGCGATGTCGAAGCTGACGCCGTCGACCGCGTGAATGCGGTGGACCTCGCGCGCGAAGATGCCGCCCTTGATGGCGAAATGCTTGGTGAGGCCGCGGGCGGAGAGGAGAGGGGCTGTCTGTGTGGTCATCTGGGCGGTCACAGGATGCAGGCAACCTTGTGATTGGGCGCCACCTGGCGAAGCGTGGGCTCGTTGTCGCGGCAGGGGTCGGTCGCGAAACGGCAGCGGTTGGCGAAGCGGCAGCCTGCCGGCGGATTGAGCAGGCTCGGTACCGTGCCGGGGATCTGCTCGAGGCGCGCATGGCCGCGCGTCCTTGCGTCCACGCGGGGGATCGAGCGGATCAGGCCCTGGGTGTAGGGATGGCGCGGATTGCCGAACAGCTCCTCGACCGGCGCTTCCTCCACCACCTTGCCGGCATACATGACGACCACGCGCTGGGCGTTCTCGGCGACCACGCCCATGGCGTGGGTAATCAGCATGATCGCCATGCCGAACTTCGCCTTCATGTCTCCCAGCAGCTCGAGGATCTGGGCCTGGATCGTGACGTCGAGGGCGGTGGTCGGCTCGTCGGCGATCAGCAGCTGCGGCTTGCAGGCGAGCGCGATCGCGATCACGACGCGCTGGCGCATGCCGCCTGAGAACTGGTGGGGGTAATCGTGGACCCGGCGCTCGGCATTCGGGATCTGCACGAGCTTCAGCATCTCGACCGCGCCGTCGATCGACTCCTTGCGCGAGAGGCCGTGATGGGCGCGGAGCGACTCCGCGATCTGGTCGCCGACGGTGTAGACCGGATTGAGCGACGTCATAGGCTCCTGGAACACCATTGCGATCTCGCGGGCGCGGATCTTGTCCATCTCCGGCGCCGGCAGCGGGATAAGATCGCGGCCGCGCCAGACGATCTGTCCGGCCTCGAAGCGGCCGGGTGGCATGTCGATCAGCTTGAGCACGCTGCGGGCGGTCACCGTCTTGCCGCAGCCGGACTCGCCGACCACCGCTAGCGTCTCGCCGCGCGCGATCGTCATGCTCACCCCATCGACGGCACGCACCATGCCGTCGTCGGTCTTGAACCAGGTCTTGAGATCCTTGATCTCGAGCAGGGCCTCGGTCATTGGGCTAGAGGACTCTCCGCGGGTCCAGCGCATCGCGCAGCCCGTCGCCGATGAAGTTGATAGACAGCACGGCCAGGAAGATCGCTGCGCCGGGGAACAGCGCCCAGTGGGGGGCGATATCGAGATAGTCCTTGGCGTCGAAGAGCACGCGGCCCCAGGTCGGTACGTCCGGCGGAAAGCCGAGGCCGAGGAACGACAGCGTCGACTCGGCGATGATCGCGGCGGCGACGTCGATCGTGCCGGCGACGATCACCGGTCCCATCGCGTTCGGCAGGATGTGGCGGATGACGAGGCGGATGCGGGACGCGCCGAGCGCGCGAGCGGCCTCGACGAACTCCTTCTCGCGGAGCGACAGGAACTGGGCGCGCACCAGGCGCGCGACCGGCATCCACCGCAGTCCTCCGATCACCAATACGATCAGGACGAAGACGCCCATCTCGAGGCCGAGAAGGCCTTTCAGCATGTCGCGGAACAGGTAGATCACCAGCAGCAGCAGCGGTAGCTGCGGCAGCGACAGGAACAGGTCCGTGACCCACATCAGCACGGCGTCGACCCGGCCGCTCGCCATGCCGGCGATCGCGCCGATCATGACGCCGAAGGTGACGGCGACGAACATCGCGGCCAGGCCCACCGCGATCGAGATTCGTCCGCCGTAGATCAGGCGCGCCAGCAGGTCCTGCCCCAAGTCGTCGGTGCCGAAGGGGTGTGCCAGCGAGGGGCCGCGCAGCTTGGCGCCGAAGTCGATGTCGTTGATCGGCACCTTCCAGAGCAGCGGCCCGAGGCCGACAGCCGCGATCAGCACTGCAAGCACGATCAGGCTGACCACCGCGAGCCGGTGCTTGCGGAAGCGTCTCCAGGCTTCGCCCGCCAGCGAGACCGGCCGGTTCGGCCGATCGGCGGTGGCAGCGCCCGTCGCCGGGTCAACGGAAAGTGATGCGGGGATCGAGCCAGCCATAAAGGATATCCGCGATCAGGTTGAAGAGGACGACAAGGCACGCAAAGACGAAGGTGACGCCCATCACCACCGGCGTGTCGTTGGCGAGGATCGACGAGATCAGCAGAGAGCCGATACCGGGGATGCGAAAGATCTGCTCGGTGACGATGGCGCCGCCGAAGACGACCGGCATCTGGAGGGCGACCAGCGTCACCACCGGGATCAGCGCATTGCGCACGACATGTCGGGTGACGACCTTGGGCTCGCCGATGCCCTTGGAGCGGGCGGTGGTGACGTAGTCGAGCTTGATCACGTCGAGCACCGAGGAGCGCACGTAGCGAACCAGCGAGGCGCCCTGGAACAGGCCCAGCACCGTCACCGGCATGATCGACTGGCGGATGTGCTCCCACCACCACTGCCAGCCGCTGGCGCGGACGTCGGTGCGGTAGACGAAGGGCAGCCAGTCGAGCTGGATGCTGAAGATCAGGATCAGCAGCAGGCCGGTGAAGAAGGTCGGCAGCGAGAAGCCGACGAAGGCAAGGGTGTTGGCGATCTGGTCGAACAGCGAGTAGGGCCGGGTCGCGGCCAGCACGCCGACCGGGATGGCGACGACGATCGCCAGGATCTGGGCGGCGCCGATTACCGCGACGGTGGTCGGCAGACGCTGCATGATCAGCGTGTCGACATCCATGCGGCTGGTGAAGGAAAAGCCCCAGTCCCCCTGGAGCATCGCGTTCAGCCAACGGACGTAACGGATCCAGACCGGATCATCGAGGCCGAATTTCGCCCGAAGCGCCAGTCGGATCTCGGCCGGCACGTTCGGGTTGGTCACCAGCTCGCCGAACGGGTCGCCAGGGGCAAGTGCGAGCACGGTGAACAGCACGAGGCTGATCCCGAGCAGGCTCGGGATCGCAATCAGGATGCGACGGAACAGATAATCGCGGGACAAGGATGTCCTCCGGACAGATGAGCCGGCCTCCGGACGCGATGCTCGATCGCGCCCGGAGGTTGGTTCACGTCAGGTAGCGCCTCTCAGGCGTCCTTGTACCAGCTCGCCAGCTCCCAGAAGTCGCTGTCCCAGCCGCTCGCCGAGCCGTGCAGCTTGAGGTTGGTGGCACGCACCACCGGACGATAGACGATCGGGATGACCGCCCGGTCCTTCACCGCCAGGTCGTTCATCTGGATGTACATCGCCGCGCGCTTGACCGGGTTGAGTTCGGTCTCGGCTTCGGCGTAGAGGTCGTCGTATTCCTTGTTGCGCCAACGCGTGATGTTGCGGCTCTGCCACCGGTTCGCCTTGGCGCAGACCTCCGACGACAGGAACGACTGCATCCACACGCCCGGATCGGGCTGCGAGGGGCCGGTCGTGTACATCTGCAGGTCGGCATAGAAGTGCGGGTAGGTGTCGGGGTTCGCCTCGTCGGAGGAGAAGAACACGGAGGCCACCACCGACTTGATCTCGATGTCGATGCCGGCCTTCTGGCAGGCCTGCTTGACGATGGCCTGGGTCTTCTGGCGCGGCTGGTTGATCGAAGTCTGATAGAGGAACTTCAGCTTCTTGCCGTCCTTCTGACGGATGCCGTCCGGTCCTGGCTTCCACCCCGCCGCATCGAGCAGTGCGATCGCCTTGTCGATGTTGAACTCCTTGACGGTGTTCTTCGAGGCGAAGCGGGCCGGGTTGTTGAGGTAGTTGGCGGTGGCGATGCCGGTGCGGCCGTAGATGTGCTTCTCGATCGAGTCGCGGTCGACCAGCAGCGCCAGCGCATCGCGGACCGCCTTGTCGCTCAAGGTCGGGTGCTTGGTCTTGATGCTGGAACGCTCGCCGTCGACCTCGGTGTTGGGATCGGTCGAGTTGAGCTGGATATGCTCGACGCTGCCGCCAGCGACGATCGCAACCCGGCCCTTGCCGCCGGCCTCGAGGCGCGCCAGCACCTCGTCCTCGACCTGCAGGTTCCAGGCCCAGTCGTACTCGCCTGTCTGCAGCACGGCACGCGCCGCCGAGAC
>CAZDGR010000355.1:0-4777 GCA_964504845.1 uncultured Rhizobium sp.
GGTCGAGCAGGCGAGCGAGCCCTCGCAGGCGCCTTCGAGGTCGATGCCGTTGCGGTGCGCGATCTCCAGCACCGAGAGCCCGACCGGCGCGTCGACTTCCTTGCGGGTCCCGTCTGGATTGATGAACGTCATCTTCGGCATCGCCACGCTACTCCGGATTCTTTCAGGTCTTCTCTTCGGGATCGGGCGCCAGGCAGCCGCCCGGATCGCCCTTGAACTCGTCGATCGAATGGCCGGCCAGGCCCGCCCTTATGGCCCGGTCCATGCGCCGCTCGGCGAATGGCCGGGCCGCGCTCTCGAGCGCCTCGACCGCCGCCTTGATCCGGTCGCGGTCGTCGCCCTCGATCGCCTGGGCCAGCTTTCGGCGCGCCTCTTCTATACGGTCGCCCTCGCCGGCGTCCAGCAGGCCGGAATCCGTCTTGAGGGCCGTCTCCAGCGCCAGCAGCACCCGCCGGCCCTCGACCTGGTTCTCGATCAGGAGGCGCCGCTGCATGTCGGCGCGGCCATGCTCCAGGCTTTCCTCCAGCATCCGGGCCATCTCGTCCTCGGAAAGCCCGTAGGAAGGCTTCACCTCGACCCGCTGCTGCACGCCCGAGGTCTTCTCCTCGGCCGAGACGGTGAGAAGCCCGTCGGCGTCGACCTGGAAGGTGACGCGGATGCGGGCCGCCCCCGCCACCATCGGCGGGATGCCGGCGAGAACGAAGCGCGCCAGCGACCGGCACTCGGCGACCGTCTCGCGCTCGCCCTGGACGACATGGATCAGCATCGCCGCCTGGCCGTCCTGGTAGGTCGTGAACTCCTGGGCCTTGGCGACGGGGATCGGCGTATTGCGGTCGATGACCTTCTCGACGAGGCCGCCCATCGTCTCGAGGCCGAGCGAGAGAGGCAGCACGTCGAGCAGCAGCGTGTCGGAACCCTGGGTCAGCGCCTCGGCCTGAAGCGCTGCACCCAGCGCCACGACCTCGTCGGGGTCGATGTCGGAGAGCGGCGGCTTGCCGAACAGCGCCTCGACGGCCTTCCGCACCTGCGGCACGCGGGTCGAGCCGCCGACCAGCACGACACCATTGATCTCGGAGAGATCGAGGCGCGCATCGGAGGCGACCTGCCGGCAGATCGCGACGGTCTTCTCGATCCAGGGCCGGATCAGCTCGTCGAGCCTGGCGCGCGTCAGGCGATGCAGCGTGGTCTTGCCGCGCAGCATGACCGGGAAGTCGCCCGCCTCGCGCGAGGTCAGCGCCTCCTTGGCGGCGCGCGCGCTCTTCAGCGTCTGCTTGGCCTCGCCCGGCGTGATCGGTTCGGATCCCAGCTCCGCCTTGCGGTCGGCGAGCCAGTGCTCGGCGACCGCGTGGTCGAAGTCGTCGCCGCCGAGTGCGGCGTCGCCGCCGGTCGCCAGCACCTGGAACACGCCCTTCTCGAGACGCAGGATCGAGATGTCGAAGGTGCCGCCGCCGAGGTCGTAGACGGCGTAGATGCCTTCGGCCTCCTTGTCGAGGCCATAGGCGAGCGCCGCCGCGGTCGGCTCGTTGACGAGGCGCAGGACTTCCAGTCCGGCAAGCTTGGCCGCGTCCTTGGTCGCAAGCCTCGCGGCGTCGTCGAAATAGGCGGGCACGGTGACGACGGCGCGGGTGACGTCACGGCCGAGATGCTGCTCGGCCTGCGCCTTCACCGCGCGCAGGATCTCGGCCGAGACCTCGACCGGCGTCAGCCGCCGATCGCCGACCTTGAGCCGCACCATGCCGCCCTCGGCCGCGTCGAGCGCGTAGGGAAGCGTGCCGGCGAGCGCCTTCACGTCGGCCGAGCCGCGGCCCATCAGCCGCTTGACCGAGGAGACCACCGTCTCCGGCGCATCGACGATCCGTGCCTGCGCCGCGGCGCCGACGACGGCGCCGTCATCCGTATAGGCCACGACCGACGGCACGAGACCGCTGCCGTCGGCGCCGCGCAGCACCTCGGGCTTTCCGGACGACGAGATCGCGACGACCGAGTTGGTGGTGCCGAGGTCGATGCCGACCGCCAGCGCCTGATCGCCCTCATGCGGCAGCGGCGTCTCGCCGGGCTCGTGGAGCTGCAGGAGGGTCATGTGGAGAAACCTTCTCCGGCATGGACACCCCCCATCCTACCCCTCCCCCACGCTGCGCGGGGGGAAGGGACGCGATCGGATCCCCTCCCCCCGGAGTGGGGGAGGGTTAGGGTGGGGGGCGATGCAGCGCTGCGCATCATGAGATCACGCCACGTTCAGCCGCCGCGCGCGGGCATCCTCGATCAGCTTGTCGAGGTATGTGAGGCGCAGCGTGCCGGTGCGGGCGGACTCGAGATCGCCGGCGGAAAAATAAGTCGAGAGCGCCGAGCGCACCGCGTCGGCCTCGGATCGTGCGCGGGCGACCACCTGGTCGACCTCGCTCGGGCTCCGTGCCTCGGCCAGCGCTTCGCGCATCTCCATCGCCTCCATCAGCAGGGCAGGATCGGCGACGGTCTTGCCGTCGCCGCCGACCTCGATCCCGGAAAGGCGCAACAGATAGACCGCGCGGCGGAGCGGGTCCATCAGGGTCTCGTAGGCCTCGTTCAGCGAGGTCGCCTGGGCCTGGGAGAGCTGGCGCTCCTTCGTGCTCTTGGTCGCGAAGCGGTCCGGATGCAGGCGGCGCTGGAGCTCGAAGTAGCGGCGTTCGACCAGCTTCGGGTCGAGGTCGTAGGTCCTAGAGAAGCCTAAGCGCCGGAAGTGATCCGCCTGTCCGGGCGGCTGCACCGACTTGCAGGCCGGGCAGAACGGCTCGGCCGCGGGAACCGGCGCTCCGCAGGACCAGCAGGCGTTGGGGGCCGTCAAACGTGGAAGGACTCCCCGCAGCCGCACCGGCCCTTCTCGTTCGGATTGGTGAACTTGAAGCCGGTCTCCATCTTGTCCTCGACGTAGTCCATCTCGGTGCCGAGGATGAACATCGTCGCCTTCGGGTCGATCAGGATGACGACGCCCTTGTCCTCGACCACCTCGTCGAACTTGCTGCGCTCGTCGGCGTACTCGAGCGTGTAGGAGAGGCCCGAGCACCCCTTGGTGCGCACTCCGATACGGATGCCGGCCGACGGCTTGCCGCGCTTGTCGAGCAACGCCTTCACGCGCGCGGCCGCGGCGTCGGTCAGCGTCATCGCCTGGCGCTTGATGCGCGGCTTGGCTGCGGCAGCGGGGGGCGCCGGCGGAGCGGCCGGGGTCTCGGGTGCGGCGGTGGTGCCGGTCTCGGACATCTTTGCTCTGCCTTACTCCGGCTTCGTGCCGGCCTTGGCGCGATAGTCGGCGATCGCCGCCTTGATCGCGTCCTCGGCGAGCACCGAGCAGTGGATCTTCACCGGCGGCAGCGCCAGGTGCTGCGCGATCTGGGTGTTCTTGATCGTCTCGGCCTCGTTCAGCGACTTGCCCTTGATCCACTCGGTCGCCAGCGACGACGAGGCGATCGCCGAGCCGCAGCCGAAGGTCTTGAACTTGGCGTCCTGGATGATGCCGTCGGCCGAGACCTTGATCTGCAGCTTCATCACGTCGCCGCAGGCCGGCGCGCCGACCAGGCCGGTGCCGACATCGTCCGCTGCCTTGTCGAGCGAGCCGACGTTGCGCGGGTTGTTGTAGTGGTCGATGACCTTTTCCGAATAAGCCATGTCTAGCTCCCTTCGGCCCTCAATGGGCCGCCCACTTGATGCTCTTGAGATCGACGCCTTCCTGGAACATTTCCCAGAGCGGGCTCATCTCGCGAAGCTTGGTCACGTGCTCGACGATGTCCTTCACCGCGTAGTCGACCTCCTCTTCCGTGGTGAAGCGGCCGAAGCCGATGCGGAGCGAGGTATGCGCCATCTCCTCCTCGACGCCAAGCGCGCGCAGCACGTAAGACGGCTCGAGCGAGGCGGAGGTGCAGGCCGAGCCCGACGACACCGACAGGTCGTTGATCCCGAGGATCAGCGACTCGCCCTCGACATAGGCGAAGCTGATGTTGAGGTTGCCCGGGATGCGGTTCTCGAGGCTGCCGTTGAGGAACACCTCCGGCAGCTTCTCCTTGATCTGCGAATAGAAGCGGTCGCGGAGCTTCGTCAGCCGCTTCGCCTCCTCCGGCATCTCGCGCTCGGCGATCGCGCAGGCCTCGCCCAGGCCGACGCAGAGCGGCGTCGGCAAGGTGCCCGAGCGCATGCCGCGCTCCTGGCCGCCGCCGGTGATCAGCGCCTGGAGCCGGATGCGCGGCTTGCGGCGGACATAGAGCGCGCCGATGCCCTTGGGCCCGTAGATCTTGTGGCCGGAGATGCTCATCAGGTCGATGTTCATCGCTTCGACGTCGAGCGGGATCTTGCCGACGGCCTGGGCGCAGTCGGTGTGGAAGAACACGCCCTTCCTGCGACAGAGCTTGCCGATCTCGGCAAGCGGCTGGATCACGCCGATCTCGTTGTTCACCGCCATGATCGAGACCATGACGGTCTTGTCGGTGATCGCCGCTTCCAGCTCGGCCATGTCGACGAGGCCGTCCTGCCTGACCGGCAGGTAGGTGACCTTGAAGCCCTCTTCCTCGAGGTGGCGCATCGAGTCGAGCACGCACTTGTGCTCGGTCACCAGGGTGACGAGGTGGTTCTTCTTGTCCTTGTAGAAGTGCGCGACGCCCTTGAGCGCCAGGTTGTTCGACTCGGTGGCACCCGAGGTGAAGATCACCTCGCGCTCATCGGCGCCGATGATGTGGGCGACCTGGGCGCGTGCCTTCTCCACGCCTTCCTCGGCTTCCCAGCCATAGGCGTGGCTGCGCGAATGCGGGTTGCC
>CAZDGR010000356.1:0-4758 GCA_964504845.1 uncultured Rhizobium sp.
AGGCCAGCGCGCCGAAGGCGCCGTGGGTCGAGGTGTGGCTGTCGCCGCAGACGATCGTGTTGCCGGGCAGAGTGAAGCCCTGCTCCGGGCCGATGATGTGCACGATCCCCTGGCGCGGATCGTTCATGTTGAAATAGGGGATCTGGAAGTCGCGCGCGTTCTCGTCCAGCGTCTCGACCTGGAGGCGGCTCTCGTCGTCGGCGATGCCCTGGGAGCGATCGGTCGTCGGCACGTTGTGGTCGGCGACCGCCAGCGTGAGGTCGGGGCGGCGCACCTTGCGGCCGGCCATGCGCAGGCCCTCGAAGGCCTGCGGGCTCGTCACCTCATGGACGAGGTGACGGTCGATGTAGATCAGGCAGGTGCCGTCGGCCTGTCGGTCGACGACATGGCTGTCCCAGATCTTGTCGAATAGCGTGCGCGGTCCGGCCATGACGGCGTCGGCCCTCCAAACCCCGGCTGACGACGAAAGCTAGAAGCTCAGGACTCGGCCTGGGCCTCGGCCGCATCGCCCTCGCCGCGGCTCGACCGCTCGAGGATGCGCGCCGACTTGCCGGTGCGGCCGCGGAGGTAATAGAGCTTCGCGCGGCGGACCTTGCCGCGGCGAACCACCTCGATCGAGCCGACCATCGGCGAGTAGAGCGGGAACACGCGCTCGACGCCTTCGCCGTAGGAGATCTTGCGGACGGTGAACGACGAGTTCACGCCGGCGTTCTTGCGGGCGATGCACACGCCCTCATAGGCCTGGGTCCGCTCGCGGGTGCCCTCGATGACCTTCACGTTGATCCGGACCGTATCGCCCGGGCCGAATTCGGGGACCGCGCGCTTCGCCGCGAGCTTGTCCGCCTGCTCCTTGTTGAGCGTCTGCAACAGATTCATGGCACCCATTCCCGTCTGACAACCGTTCGAACTAACGACCCGAGTAGCGGGACCAGAGATCGGGCCGTCGCCTGGCCGTCACCTTCTCCGCCTCGGCGCGCCGCCAGGCGCGTATCTTCTCGTGGTGCCCGGAGATCAGGATCTCCGGCACCGCGCGGCCCTGCCACTCGCGAGGCCGCGTGTAGTGCGGGTACTCGAGCAGCCCCGCCTCGAAACTCTCTTCCACCAAGCCCTCGGCGGCGCCCATCACTCCCGGAAGGAGCCTGACCGCCGCGTCGATCAGCGCGATCGCCGCCGGCTCCCCGCCGGACAGGACGAAATCGCCGAGGCTGACCTCCTCGAGCTCGCGGGCCTCGATCACCCGCTCGTCGACCCCTTCGTAGCGCCCGCAGAGCAGGACCACGCCAGGGCCTTGCGCCAGCTCCTTCACCCGCGCCTGGTCCAGCAGGCGCCCGCGCGGGCTCAGGTAGATGCGAGGTCCGGGTCTGTCCTCGACGGATGCGAGTGCCCGGTCCAGCACGTCCGGCCGCATGACCATGCCGGCGCCCCCGCCGAACGGAGTGTCGTCGACGGAGGCGTGTTTATCGCTCGCGAAGCCCCGGATGTCCAGCGCCTCCAGGCCCCAGATTCCCTCCTCCAGGGCCTTCCCGGCGAGGCTCGCGCCCAGCGGTCCCGGGAACATGCCCGGGAACAGCGTCAGCACGGTCGCCCGCCAGGTCACAGCTCCTCCTCCGACGGCTTTTCCTCGGACAAAAGGCCCTCCGGCGGGTCGACCACGACCCGCCCGCCGGCCAGGTCCACCACGGGCACGACCGCGCGGGTGAACGGCACCAGCACGCTCCCCCTGTCGCGGTCTATCTCCAGCATGTCGCCGGCTCCGAAGTTGACCACCCGCCGGACCCGTCCGAGCTCGCCGCCCTGGGCGAGCTCCGCACGGAGCCCCTCCAGGTCGGCGTGATAGAACTCCTCCTCCGCCGGCGCCGGCAGGGCCGTGCGCGGGACGTAGAGGCGGAGCCCTTTCAGCGTCTCGGCCGCGTTGCGGTCGGAGACGCCGGGGATCCGGGCGATCACCACGCCGCCCTTGACCTCGCGCTGCGTGTCGAGCGTCAGCGTCCGCCCGCCCGGCTCCGCCGTCACCGGCCCATAGGCGGCGACATCCAGCGGATCGGCCGTGTGAGCCCGGATGCGAACCTCGCCCCGGACTCCCTGGACGCCGACGATCTCTCCCACCAGCACGCGGTCCTTCTCGGACGGCATGACGAAGCGGCCTTACTCCGCCTTCGCTTCGGCCGGAGCGGCGGCAGCGGCAGCAGCCTCGGCCGCCTTCATGCGCTCCTGGGTCTTGGCGCGCGGCGCGCTCTTCTTCGGCGTCTCGCGGATCTTCGGCCGCTCGCCCATGCCGGCATCGGCCAGGAACTTGGCGACCCGCTCGGACGGCAGCGCGCCGACCGAGATCCAGTGCTTGATGCGCTCGGCGTTGAGCCGCACGCGATCGGCGTGGCCCTTCGCGACCATCGGGTTGTAGGTGCCGAGCTTCTCGATGAAGCGGCCATCGCGCGGGCTGGTGTGCTCGGCGACGACGATCGAATAGAACGGGCGCTTCTTGGCGCCGCCGCGGGTCATGCGGATCTTCAAAGCCATGTGTCTTACGTCCTCTCTTGCGTTGAACTCTATCTACGGAACAGGCTGCCCAGGCCCTGGCGCATGATGCCCTTCTGGCCGAGCTTGCCCATCTGCTTCATCACCCGGCTCATCTCCATGTACTGCTTGATGAGGCGGTTGATGTCGGGGACCGTGGTGCCGGAGCCGGCGGCGATGCGGCGCTTGCGCGACGCGTTCAGCAGCTTCGCGTCCTTACGCTCTCTGGGCGTCATCGACATGATGATCGCCTCCTGGCGCTTGATCATGCTCTCGTCGACCTTGGCGCCGGCGAGCTGGTCCTTGATCTTCGCCACGCCGGGCAGCATCCCCATGATGCCGCCGAGGCCGCCCATCTTCCGGACCTGACGAAGCTGGTTCGCCATGTCGTCGAGGTCGAAGCCGCCCTTCTGCATCTTGGCGGCGAGCTTCTCGGCCTCTTCCTTGTCGATGACCTCGGCGGCACGCTCGACCAGGCCCACGACGTCGCCCATGCCGAGGATACGGCCGGCGACACGGGCGGCATCGAACTCCTCGATCTGGTCCAGCTTCTCGCCGACGCCGAGAATCTTGATCGGCTTGCCGGTGACCTGGCGCATCGAGAGTGCTGCGCCGCCGCGCGCATCGCCGTCGACACGGGTCAGCACGATGCCGGTGAGGCCCACCTTCTCGTTGAAGTTCTTGGCGGTCGTGACCGCGTCCTGGCCGGTCATCGCGTCGGCGACCAGCAGCGTCTCGTGCGGCTTGGCGAGGTCGCGAACCTGCGCCACCTCGGCCATCAGCTCATCGTCGATAGTCAGGCGGCCGGCGGTATCCAGCAGCAGCACGTCGAAGCCTTCGAGCCGCGCCTGCTCGAGCGCGCGGGCGGCGATCTGCAGCGGCTTCTCGCCGGAAACGATCGGGGTCGCCGCGACCTCGGCCTGCTTGGCCAGCTGGTGCAGCTGCTCCATCGCCGCGGGGCGGTAGACGTCGAGGGAGGCGACCAGCACCTTCTTCCGCTCGCGCCTGGCGATGCGACGGGCGAGCTTGGCGGTGGTCGTGGTCTTGCCCGAGCCCTGCAGGCCCACCATCAGGAAGACCGCCGGCGGAGTCACGCCGGTCGCGAGCTGGGCGTCGCCGCCGAGGATCTCGACCAGATGGTCGTGGACGAGCTTGACCACCATCTGGCCGGGGGTGACCGAGCGCAGGACCTCCTGGCCGACCGCCTTCTCGCGGACGCCGTCGACGAAAGCCTTCACCACCGGCAGCGCCACGTCGGCCTCGAGCAGGGCGACCCGCACCTCGCGAAGCGCCGCCGTCACATCGGCCTCGGTCAAGGCGCCGCGGCGCTTCAGCCGATCGAAGACCTGTCCCAGCCGATTGGTCAGCCCATCGAACACGGGTCGAAAACACTCCTCGAACGCGAACCTCAAAACGCCATCGCGCCCGTGCGCGATACTCGCGGACGGACGGAGCCCTAGGGAATATTCCCTAGAACCGGCAAGCAAAGGCTGCCGTGAAAAGGCCGCGAAACCTAGGTCCCGCAGGCCCGCCTGTCAAGGCGAGGGGCATCCTAACGGTCGCGAATTTCGTTGTCTTCTTCGCCCGTTCCCCCTATTTCCTATAGGTGGGTGGGACCGTCGAGGCGGTCTGGAGGCCGGAGCCTAAATGCTGGATGGACTGAAGAAGCTGCTCGGGATGAACGACGCCCAGCCGGCCAAGGGTGGCGCGGCCAAGCGCGTGACCCCGAAAGGCGAGACGACAGTCCTCATCGAGGGCAAACGCTTCAATATGAAGAATATCGGGCAGGACGGACTCTCATTCACGCCCGCCCCCCGCGACATGTCGCCCGGCCGCCGGCTGCGCGCCGAACTGATCATCCAGGACGGCGCCATCAACGTGCGCGCCGAAGCGGTGGTGACGGTCGCTAAAGTTGAAGGACAGACCGTCGACGCGAAGTTCTACTACCTGGCGCCGTCCGACAAGAAACAGGTCCAGGATTACTTGGCCCGCTATAACTAGTAGGGCTTCAGTCCTTCGCACCCACGTTGTGGTAGGACTGTGGATAATTAAGCTAAGTACCGGGAATTGCAGAGGGAATTGATTTCCTTTCCTCTTGACTTTCCCATGTCGCTTTCCAGACTTGTCCAAGTGATTCGCATTTCGTTGGGACCGCTTTTTCAGCGTTTTTGCCGACGGCCGGGGTGGGAACCATGTTCAAGCAGATCAAGAATTTCTTCACCGAAGATGCCGGGGTGAACCGGC
>CAZDGR010000357.1:0-4746 GCA_964504845.1 uncultured Rhizobium sp.
GTCGACCTCGCGCAGGAGGTCGAGCTTCTCCTTGGTGATGTCGCCGGGGATGCGGATGGCGAGGCCCGGTCCCGGGAACGGATGGCGGTTCACCAGGTCGGCCGGCAGGCCCAGCTCGCGGCCGAGCGCCCTCACCTCGTCCTTGAACAGCTCGCGCAGGGGCTCGACCAGCTTCAGCTTCATGCGCTCGGGCAGGCCGCCGACATTGTGGTGGCTCTTGATCGTGACGCTGGGGCCGCCGGTGAAGCTGACGCTCTCGATCACGTCGGGGTAGAGGGTGCCCTGCGCCAGGAACTGCGCATCCGTGATCTTGTGCGCCTCCTCGTCGAACACGTCGATGAAGAGCTTGCCGATGGTCTTCCGCTTCTGCTCGGGGTCGGAGACGCCCTTGAGCTGGCCGAGGAACAGGTCGGAGGCGTCCTTGTGGATCAGCGGGATGTTGTAGGTGCCGCGGAACAGATTCACCACCTCCTCGGCCTCGCCCTGGCGAAGCAGGCCGTGGTCGACGAAGACGCAGGTGAGCTGGTCGCCGATCGCCTCGTGCAGCAGGACCGCGACGACCGAGGAGTCGACGCCGCCGGAAAGCCCGCAGATCACCCGGCCCTTGCCGACCTGCGCGCGGATGCGCCTGATCGACTCCTGCCGGAACGCCGCCATCGACCAGTCGCCGGAGCATCCGGCGATGCCGCGGACGAAGTTGCGCAAGAGCTTGGCGCCATCGGGCGTGTGCACGACCTCGGGGTGGAACTGCACGCCGTACATGCGGCGCTTCTCGTCGGCGATCGCGGCGAAGGGCGAGCCTTCGGAGACGCCGATCGCCTTGAAGCCCGGCGGGATCGCCGTGACCTTGTCGCCGTGGTTCATCCAGATCGGGTAGCGCTTCCCCTTCTCCCAGACGCCGTCGAAGAAGGGCGAGGACTCCTTGATCTCGATCTCGGCGCGGCCGAATTCGCGGTTGTGCCCGCCCTCGACGCCGCCGCCGAGCTGCGCCGCCATCGCCTGCTCGCCGTAGCAGATGCCCAAAAGCGGCTTCTCGGCCTTGAACACCCAGTCGGGCGCGCGCGGCGTGGTCTGCTCGGTCAGCGAGGCCGGGCCGCCGGAGAGGATGATCGCCTTGGGTGCGAATGCCTGCTGCTTTCCGACATCGGTGTTGAACGGCATGATCTCGCAATAGACGCCGCTCTCGCGCACGCGACGCGCGATCAGCTGCGTGAACTGCGAGCCGAAGTCGAGGATGAGCACGCGATCGGTCATCGATTTTCCTTCCAGCGCCGGAGGTCGGGCCAGTCGAAGGCCACCTCCGGATACCTGATACCGCCGATGTCGTTATAGCCGTTGTCGGTCTGGATGCCACCGATGCGCTGGTAGAAGGCGCGGGCCGGCGCGTTCTCGCGCAAGGTCCAGATGCGGCCCTCCCTCATGCCGAGCTCGAGCATGCGCTCGAACGAGGTCGCGACCAGGCGGCGGCCGACGCCACGGCCCTGGAACTCGGGCAGCACGTAGAGCGCATAGACCTCGCCCTTCGTGTATTCCTCGGTGTGCTGGCGCGGGCCGCCCGAGGCGAAGCCCACCACGCGCTCGCCTGCGGACGCGACAAAGCAGAAGCTCTTGCCCTGGCTCTCCGCGATCGCCTGCGCCCAGAAGGCGGAGATGCGGATGTCGTTCATGTCGGCGAGGAGCCGGGGCGGCATGATCCGCTGATAGGCCGCCCGCCAGGTGTCGATCTGCACGCGGGCGATGCCGGCGGAGTCGTCGAACTCGGCATGCCTGATCTCGACCGCGTGGCGCCGCTCGTTCCAGATCGCGGCCGAGGCCGCGGCATCCGCCCAGACATAGAGCGTCGAGGGCTTCATGAGCCCGCCCAACGAGGGCCGCTCCAGCGTGGCGACTTCCGCACCGCCGAGGCGCGAGAAGAAGCGCCGGCCCCTGGTGTTGTCGGTCAGCGTCCAGAGGGCGGCGCGTTTCGGGCCCAGGCCGGCGAAGGCCGCGCCCATCAGCGCCTCGCCGACGCCGCGGCCGCGCCACCACGAGAAGACGTAGAGCGAATAGACCTCGGCCTCGGCCGCGGTCTCCTCGCCGCGCGGCGGGCCCCCGGCGATCACGCCGACGGGCTCGGATCCGACCACCGCGACGTAGGCGAAGCCGGCGACGAGGCGCTGGCGCCACTTCTCCGCCATCTGCGCGATGTCGGCGCCTGCCAGGACTTCCGCGGGGAAGATGTCGCGATAGGCCGTGCGCCAGCCGTCGAGCTGGATCGCCGCCGCCGCCGCCGAGTCCTCCGCCGTCGCGGGACGAATCTTGTAATCGATGCCGGCGCCGTCGGTCATGCCGCGGCCCGCTCGATCAGCGCGGTCATTGCGGGCTCGCTCCAGCCCATCGCAATCTCGGGGATCGGGCCGCCCGCGCCGGGACGGTCCTCGCGCTTGATCTCGTGCGCGCCCTGGCGGCGGTAGAACGCCTCGGCGCGGTCGTTGCCGTCGAGCACCCAGAGCGAGACGGTCCTGCGCCCGTCCTTCCGCGGGCGCTCGAACAGCCCGGCGAGCAGCCGTTCGCCGGTCTTCCGGCTGCGATGCGCCGGCCGGACGTAGAGCGCGCTGACGCCGCAGTCGTAGCCCTCCAGCGCCTCGTTGCCGGCGGGGCCGGCGCTGCCGAAGCCGACGACCTCGCGCCCGTCCTCGGCGACGATCACATAGCGGCCAGGGCTCTGCGCCGCGAGGCCCCGATGCCAGCTGTCGGTACGCTGCTTGACGTCGAGGCCGTCGAGGTAGCTGTCGGGAAGCAGCCCGCGATACGTCGTCTGCCAGCCCTCGACATGGACCAGCGCGATGCCGGGCGCATCCTCCGGCGTGGCGTCGCGGATCGAGACGCTCACGACGTCTTCTCCATCACCGCGACGAAGAAGCCGTCGGTGCCATGCGCGGCCGGCGACAGACGCAGCGACGGCTCGCTCGTCGGTGCCGATCCGCCGACGGTGCCCGGCCAGACCTCGCCGACCGGGATCTGGCGAAAGCCCGGATGGGTTTCGAGGAACGAGGCGACCTGGTCCTCGTTCTCCTCCTTCAGCAGCGCGCATGTCGCATAGACAAGGCGTCCGCCGGTCTTCACCAGCCTCGCCGCGCGGTCGAGGATCCGCTTCTGCTCGTCGACCAGGCCGTCGATGTCCTCCGGCCCGTAGCGCCAGCGCGCATCGGGGTTGCGTCGCCAGGTGCCGGAGCCGCTGCAGGGCGCGTCGACCAGCACGCGGTCGAAGCCGCCGGCCTGGCGCTTTGCCCACTTGTCGCCGGGCGCCAGCAGATGAGTCTCGACGTTATGGACGCCGGCGCGCTTGAGCCGCACGCGCGAGCGCTCGAGGCGCCCCTCGGAGGTGTCGCAAGCGACCAGCCTTCCCTGGTTGTTCATCGCCGCCGCCAGCGCCAGCGTCTTGCCGCCGGCGCCGGCGCAGTAGTCGACGACCTTCATGCCGGGCTTCGCGTCGACCAGGAGCGCGACGATCTGCGAGCCCTCGTCCTGCACCTCGACCTGGCCCTGGCGGAACGCGGTCCAGTGCTCGATCGGCTTCCGCGCCGGCAGTCTGAGGCCCAGCGGCGAGAGATGCGTCGGCTCGGCCTCTATCCCCTCGGCCTTGAGCGCGGCCAGCGCCTCGTCGCGGTCCTTCGCCTTCAGGAGGTTCGTGCGCAGGTCGAACGGCGCCGTCCGGTTGAGCGCCGACATCTCGTCATCGAAGCGTTCGCCATAGAGCGCACGCAGCTTCTCGGCGAGCCAGTAGGGCGCCTCCGGCGGCGCCTCGGGCGCGTCCAGCGTGCGGCCGACGAGCTTCCCGGCGAGCTCCTCCTCGCGGTGCGAGAGCTTCCCCGTCGCATGCGGTCCCGCGGCGAAGAGCTGATCGACCGCATCGAGCGAGCGCCCGTCGGCGACGATCACGTCGGCGAGCACGCGCCGGCGCGCATCCAGCACGTCGCGGTATCCGGACTCGCGCAGGTGCCAGTCGAGCCGTGCGCGCCGACGCAGCACGCCGAAGACGCGCTCGGCGATCGCCTGGCGGTCCTTCGAGCCGATGTAGCGGCGGTCGCGGAAGTAGCGGTCGAGCACGCGGTCCGCCGGCGGGGCGGCGTCGGCGGCAATGGCACCGAGCGCCTCGATGGCAGCGGCGAGGCGGGCGGACGGCGTCACGCTGGTCCTCTAGAGATCGCGCCGGTAGTTCGGCGCCTCGCGGACGATCGAGATGTCGTGGACGTGGCTCTCGCGCAGGCCCGAGCCGGTGATCTTCACGAAATCGCAGCCGCCCCGCATCTCGGCGAGGTTGCGCTTGCCCGTGTAGCCCATCGCCGCTTTCAGCCCGCCGATCACCTGGTGCACGACGGCGCCGACCGGGCCCTTGTACGGCACCTGGCCCTCGACGCCTTCCGGCACCAGCTTGAGGCTGTCCTGCACTTCCTGCTGGAAGTAGCGGTCGGCCGATCCGCGCGCCATCGCGCCGACCGAGCCCATGCCGCGATACGACTTATAGGAGCGGCCCTGGTAGAGGTAGACCTCGCCCGGCGCCTCGTCGGTGCCGGCGAGCATGCCGCCGACCATCGCCGCGTCGGCGCCTGCGGCGATCGCCTTGGCGAGATCGCCCGACTGCTTGATGCCGCCGTCGGAGATGCACGGCACGTTGTTCCTCCGGCAGACCTCGGCGGTGTCCATGATCGCGGTCAGCTGCGGCACGCCGACGCCGGCGACCACGCGCGTTGTGCAGATCGAGCC
>CAZDGR010000358.1:0-1969 GCA_964504845.1 uncultured Rhizobium sp.
CGCTCTCGCTCATCGCGGCGATGCCGTTGACGAACTCGGTCTCGCCGACGGGGCGAAGCTCCTCAGGGCCCCCGGCGCGGTGCATCGAGCGCGCCTGCAGATAGACGGTCGAGACGATGTTGTGGCCGCTATTCAGATCCGCCAAAAGGTCCGGCAGCAGGTAGACCCAGTCCGGCTTCTCCCACAGGTGATGATGCGGATCGACGATCGGCAGGTCCGGCTCGAGGATGTCTTCCTTGCGCCGGTCGAGCCATTCCTGGCGGACGGGGATGTAGGGGGCGAACGAGGCTTTGGCGGCGGTCATGGCGCTCCTCCCGGGGTCGGGAGGATGCCAGACCGGGCCCATCAGACAAAGAAAATGGCGGTCAACGCGAAGGGGCTATTCGGCGGCGCGCCGGCGCCAGGGCGTCTCTACGGCGAGGTGGACCTGGGAAGCGATGAACGCGTCCAGGATCGCGTTGACCATCGCCGGCTGGTCGAGGTGCGGCCAGTGGCTGGTGCCGGCGATGCGGCGGAACGGCAGGTCCGGCACGGTCTTGTGCAGGTCGTGAGCCTGCTCCTCGTCGCCGGTGACGATCGCGAGCTTGGGTCCTGGGTAAAGGATCGTCCCGGGAACCGGATCGAAGGCGAAAGTCGCCTCGATCAGCGAAAAGCCCGCATCCTTCGGCAGCATCCTCATCTCTTTCGTGATGCGCTCGCGGGTCTTCGGCATCGCATCGGCAAGGAGCTTCTGCCAATAGGCCTCGGTCACCTTCTCGTAGTCGGCCCGCATCGCGTCGAGGATCTGCCTCGCCTGCGCGTCGGGAACCTTGCCCGGGGCGCCGATCACCACCAGGCCCGCGACCCGGTCGGGATGACCCGCCGCATAGTCGATCGCGACCGAGCCGCCGATCGAATGTCCGACCAGCACGAAGTCGTAGAGGCCAAGCCTGTTGGCGACCGACGCCACGTCGTCGGCCATCTTGTAGACGGTGAGCTGCTCCACCGTCGGCATCTCCGAGCGGCCATGGCCCCGGAAATCGAAGGCGATCGCGCGACGGCGCTTGCGCTGGTGCGCCAGCTGCGCCGCCCAGTGATCCGAGCTGCCCGAAAAGGAATGAAGGAAGACGATCGGCGGGCGACCCTCGCCGCCGTCGTCGACGTGAAGCGTGCCGGCCGGGCCGGCGATGGTGGAGACGGCCATCCTGCGGCTCCTGCTGTCCCGGGTTCCCCCGAGACGAAACAAGGCCGCGGCGTCATGGGTTCCGGCCTCAGGCCGGCTTGGGCTCCTGGGCGCGGACCCATTCGCCATGCTTCTGGCAGCCGGCCTCGGCGAGGTCGACGAAGACGCCGGCGATATCTTCAGGGGGCGTGACCGTCAGCGGGTCCTCGCCGGGGAAGGCGCCGGCGCGCATCTGGGTACGCACGGCGCCGGGCGAGAGCAGGTTCGCCTTGATGTTGGTTTTCTCGATCTCCTTGCACCACGTGTAGACCAGCCCTTCCATGCCGGCCTTGGTCGCGGTGTAGGCGCCGAAATACGCCGGGATGCCCTTGGTCACGCCGGAGGTCACGAAGATCGCGCGGCCGGCATCCGACACCTTGAGCAGCGGCTCGAAGGAGCGGATCAGCCGCCACTGGGCCGTCATGTTGAGCATGATGGACTCGTGCCAGTTCTTCGGCGAGATCTGCGAGACCGGCCCGAGCGGTGCCGCGACCGCGGCATTGGCAACCAGCACGTCGAGCTTCTTGAAGCGCTCGAACACCGCCTGGCCCATCTTCTCGATGCCGTCCTGCGACATCAGGTCGAGCGGGATGAGCGTGGCGCTGCCGCCCATCCTCTTGATCGTGTCGTCGAGCTCCTCGAGGCCGCCTGTGGTGCGGGCGGTCGCGATCACACGCGCGCCCTCTTTTGCGAAGCGTTCGGCGACGGCGCGGCCGATGCCGCGCGACGCGCCGGTGACGAGCGCGATCCGATCTTTCAGGCGCATGG
>CAZDGR010000358.1:2069-4717 GCA_964504845.1 uncultured Rhizobium sp.
CCGTCGAGCGAGATGAAGGCGAGCGAGTCCGCGCCGATGAACTCGGCCATGCCCTTCAGGTCCATGCGCGCGGCGAGCAGCTTGGAGCGCTCCGGCGTGTCGACGCCGTAGAAGCAGGAATGCGTGGTCGGCGGGCTGGCGATGCGAAAATGCACTTCCCTGGCGCCGGCCTGGCGGACCATCTGGATGATCTTGGTCGAGGTGGTGCCGCGGACGATCGAGTCGTCGACCAGGATCACGCGCTTGCCGTTGAGCTGGGCGCGCGACGCGTTGTGCTTCAGCTTCACGCCGAGATGGCGAATGTGGTCCGAGGGCTCGATGAAGGTGCGGCCGACATAGTGGTTGCGGATGATGCCGAGCTCGAAGGGCACGCCGCTCTCGGCGGCGTAGCCGATCGCCGCCGGCACGCCGGAGTCGGGCACCGGGATCACCAGGTCGGCGTCGACGTGGCTCTCGCGGGCGAGCTCGGCGCCGATGCGCTTCCTCGCCTCGTAGACGCTGGTGCCCTCGACGATGCTGTCGGGGCGCGAGAAGTAGATGTACTCGAAGATGCAGAAGCGCTTGTCCTGCGGGCGGAACGGGTGGTGGCTGTGCACGCCGGTGTCGTCGATCACGACGACCTCGCCCGGCTCGATGTCGCGCACGAAGTCGGCGCCGATGATGTCGAGGCCGCAGGTCTCGGATGCCAGGATGTAGGCGTCGCCGATCTGGCCCAGCACCAGCGGGCGGACGCCGTGCGGATCGCGCACGCCGATCAGGCCTGCCGGCGAAAGGGCCACCAGCGAATAGGCACCCTCGACCTGGCGCATCGCGCCGACCAGCCGGTCGATCACGCTCAAGCCCCGGCCGAGCGCCATCAGGTGGACGATGACCTCGCTGTCGGTGGTCGACTGGAACAGGCAGCCGCGGCGGACCAGGTCCTTCCGCAGCTCCATCGCGTTGGTCAGGTTCCCGTTGTGGCCCACGGCGAAGCCGCCGGATTCGAACTCGGCGAACAGCGGCTGCGAGTTGCGGGCGACGGTGGCCCCGGTGGTGGCGTAGCGGTTGTGGCCGATCGCGGCGTAGCCCTTGAGCCGCTGGATCACGCTCGGGTCGCCGAAATTGTCGCCGACGTGACCCAGGCCCCGATGCGCCGAGAACTGCTGGCCGTCGAAGGCGACGATGCCCGTCGCCTCCTGGCCGCGGTGCTGCTGGGCGTGCAGCCCGAGCGCGGTGTGCGCGGCGGCGTCGGGCGTGCCGTAGATGCCGAACAGCGCACACTCTTCGTGCAGCTTGTCGTCGTCGAAGGGGCTGGTCGTGAAGGTCATCGGCGGCCTTGGGTCTGCCTTCCTACTGGTTGGATCGGATCAGCCCGTCGAGGTCGCGACGCTGCTCGGCATTATAGCCGGGGCGTGCTTCCTGGGCACCGGGATTCGCCTGCGGCTGGGGACTGACCAGCCGGTCGTAGCTGCGCTTCAGTTCGACCGCCGTCTCGGCCTTGCGCCTTGCGTCGTCGGCCGCCGCCCGCGTCTGCGATGTGGCCTCGCGCGGCAGCAGGTTCAAGAGCATCTGCGCCCCGGCTTCGATCGCCGGCAAGGTCTTGGCGTTGGCGATCCAGTCCGGCCGCTGCTCCTTCGGCACCGCCCAGTTCACGACCAGGAGAGCGAGGCAGACGATCACCGCGCCGCGCGCGAGCCCGAACAGGAAACCCAGCGAGCGGTCGAGGGCCGAAAGCCCGCTGTCCTGGACCCGGCGCGAGATCGCGCCCGAGATCATGCTGAGGATGATGAGCGCGACGATGAACAGGGTCGCGCCGGCGGCCGCATCGGCGATCATGTCGACCGAGATGAACTGCCGCGCGATCGGCCGCGCATGCTTGAAGCCGTAGAGCGCTGCCAGCGCCGCGCCGACCCAGGCGCCGATCGCCAGCGCCTCGCGCACGAAGCCGCGGAAGAAGGCGAAGAGGCCGGAGAGCAGGATGATCCCGACCACCAGGCCGTCGGTGAAGGTGACGGGAAACGCGTTCATGCGCGCTTCCGCCGCAGGGTCGATTCCCCGTCGAGGCGCTGGACCAGCTCGGCGAGCTGGTCGATCTCGACCAGCTCGAGGGGGGCATCGCCGCCTCGCTGCTTCCGTCGTCGCGGCAGGAATGCCTTGGAGAAGCCCAACTTCGCCGCCTCCTTGAGGCGAGCCTCGGTCTGGCTCACCTGCCGGACCTCGCCCGCGAGCCCGATCTCGCCGAACACCACCGTGTCGGTCGGAACCGGGGTCTGCGTCAAGGACGAGATGAGAGCCGCCGCGCAGGCGAGGTCCGCCGCCCGCTCGTTAACCTTGAGGCCGCCGGCGACGTTCAAATAGACGTCGGCGCCGGCGAGGCTGACCCCGCAGCGGGCATCCAATACCGCGGTGATCATCGCGAGCCGGCTGGAGTCCCAGCCGACCACCTGGCGGCGCGGGGTGGAGAAGGGCGAGGGTGCGACCAGCGCCTGGACCTCGACCAGCACCGGGCGGGTGCCTTCCATGCCGGCGAAAACCGCGGCACCGGAGACGTCGCCGCGCCGTTCGGCCAGGAACAGCGCCGACGGGTTGGAAACTTCCGAGAGGCCGCGGTCGGTCATCTCGAAGACGCCGATCTCGTCGGTCGGGCCGAAACGGTTCTTCACCGCGCG
>CAZDGR010000359.1:0-4715 GCA_964504845.1 uncultured Rhizobium sp.
ACAGCGTGGGAGGCGCGTCAGGGGGGTGGTTGCGGCCGGGCTGCTCCTTCTTCTCGGGTCTGGCGACGCGGGTCTGCGTACTCACGGTCTCTTCTCCTTCACGCGGCGGCGCGATCGAGGTCGCGCCGGCCGATGCGGCCCCGGATCTCGCCGAGCGCCGCGATGAACAGGTCGATCTCTTCCGCCGTGGTCGTCCAGCCGAGGCTGACGCGGATCGCCTGGCTCGCGATCCCGGCGGGCTTGCCCATCGCGGTCAGCACCGGCGAGGGCCGAACCTTGCCCGACGAGCAGGCCGCACCGGCGGACACCGCGATGCCGGCCAGGTCGAGCGCGATCACCAAGGTCTCCGCCGCCATGCCCGGAAGCCGGAGCGAGGCGGTATTGGGCAGGCGCGGCGCCTGGTCGGCGAAGATCTCGGCACCGAGGCCGACCGCGCGCTGCTCCAGGTCGTCGCGAAGCGACTGCACCGAGGTCCAGTCGGTTGCCGGTGCGGCGATCGCGGCCGCGCCGAATCCCGCGATCCCGGCGACGTTCTCCGTGCCGGCGCGGCGTCCGCGCTCCTGTCCGCCGCCCTTGATCCAGGGCATGACGGACGCGCGTTCCCCGACCACCAGGGCGCCGATGCCCTGCGGTCCGCCGAGCTTGTGTGCGGAGATGCTTAATAGATCGGCACCGAGACCGAGGAAATCAACCGGCATGCGGCCCGCCGCCTGCGCGGCGTCGGTGTGTACCAGGGCACCGTGCGCGCGCGCGATCCGCACCACGTCGGCGATCGGCTGGATCGTTCCGGTCTCGTTGTTGGCCATCATCACCGACACGAGCGCCGGGGACCTGCCGGACGCCAGCTTCGCATCGAGGTCGTCGAGATCGACCACGCCTTCCGAAGTCACGGCGATGCGCTCGCTGCCGGCATGAGCGAGCACCGAGTCGTGCTCGATCGACGATGCCAGCACGCGCATGCCGCCCGACAGCGCCAGCGCATTCGCTTCGCTGCCGCCCGAGGTGAAGACGATCTGGTTCGCACCGGCGCCGACCATGCCGGCGACGGACTCGCGCGCATCCTCGATCAGCGCGCGTGCCGCCCGCCCGGCGCCGTGCACCGAGGACGGGTTGCCGGTCAGCGCCAGCGCATCGGCCACGGCCGCCCTTGCTTCGGGGCGGACCGGCGCGGTCGCATTCCAGTCGAGATAGGCGCGCGTCGTCATCGAGGCTGCTTCTCTACTCCGCCGCGACCGCGGCCGCCGGCACTTCGCGGCGCACGCACGCCGAGCCGACGACGCGGTTGTCGACCACGTCGGCGAGGCTGACGGAGCGGAGGAAAAGATGAATCTGGTTGCCGAGCTCCTCCCACAGGTCGTGGGTGAGACAGCGCGAGCGATCGGTCTTGCAGCCGACCGCCGAATGCGACGCGCAGCGCGTCGCACGGATCGGCTCGTCGACCGCAAGGATGATGTCGGAGATCCTCACGTCCTCGGTGCCGCGGCCGAGCAGGTAGCCGCCGCCCGGCCCGCGCACGCTGCGCACCAGCCCGTTCTTGCGGAGCTTGGCGAACAGCTGCTCGAGGTACGAGAGCGAGATTTCCTGCCGCTCGGCGATGTCGGCGAGGGAGACCGGATGGCCGGCGCCGTGCCGGGCCAGGTCCACCATCGCCATCACCGCGTAGCGGCCTTTGGTGCTGAGTTTCATGGGTCCTCCTCCGTCAGGAGCTCAGGTACCGGTGATACGTAGGGTCGACCGCGCGTCGACCGGCTGCTTTTCGCCTTCGAGCTCGACCACGCGCTTGCGCAGCTGGTCGACCTCGCCCTGGAGCGTCTCGATCGCGCGCGCGACCGGGTCGGGAAGGCCCTCGCTCGGCGTGCCGTAGGCCTGGAACTCGGCGGCGCGCGACTTGTCGCGGGTCAGGGCCGGCTTCGCCGGGATGCCGGTCATGGTGACGCCCGACGGCACTTCCGCCAGCACCACCGCGTTGGCGCCGATGCGCGCTTCCGCGCCGACGGTGAAGGGCCCGAGGATCTGGGCGCCGGATCCGACGATCACGCCGCGCTCGAGCGTCGGGTGACGCTTGCCCTTGTGCAGCTTGGTGCCGCCCAGCGTGACCCCCTGGTAGAGGGTCACGTCGTCGCCGACGATCGCGGTCTCGCCGATCACGACACCCATGCCGTGGTCGATGAAGACCCTGCGGCCGATGGTGGCACCCGGATGGATCTCGATCCCGGTCATCCAGCGGCCGAACTGCGAGAAGAAGCGGCCGGTCAGCCTCCAGCCCCGGATCCAGGCCGAATGTGCCAATCGGTGCAACAGGATAGCCTGGAAGCCCGGATAGCACATGACGACTTCCATGCGGCTCCGGGCGGCCGGGTCGCGGGCGATGATCGAGTCGATGTCCTCGCGCAACGTCTTGAAAATCATGGCAGTGGTCGTGCTATTGTGCCGAAAGGCTGGGGAGGCCGGCGACCCAGCCTCGATCCCGCATATAGTATACCCTACTAGCCTGGTCAAGTATGTGCCGGGGTATGCCCGAGCCGAGCGCCGCTTTGTCCCATTGTTCCGGTCAGGATTTCGCCGACCCGCATGCCTGAGATCATCATCAACGGTCCCGCCGGCCGCATCGAGGGCAGGTACCTGCCGCCGAAAGTCCCGAACGCGCCGATCGCGCTGATGCTGCACCCGCACCCGCAGCATGGCGGGACGATGAACAACAAGATCGTCTACACGCTCTACAATCTTTTCGCCCAGCGGGGATTCGCCACGTTGCGCTTCAACTTCCGCGGCGTCGGGCGGAGCCAGGGCGTGTTCGATCGAGGCGAGGGCGAGCTTTCGGATGCGGCGGCCGCGCTCGACTGGCTGCAGACCTACAATCCCGACGCGCAGGCGTGCTGGATCTCCGGATTCTCGTTCGGCGCCTGGATCGGCATGCAGCTGCTGATGCGCCGGCCGGAGATCTCGGGCTTCATCTCGATCGCCCCGCCGTCGAACCTGTTCGACTTCTCGTTCCTGGCGCCGTGCCCGTCGTCCGGCCTGATCGTGCACGGCACGGCGGACGAGGTGGTGCCGTCGGAGTCGGTGCAGAAGCTGGTCGACAAGCTGTCGAGCCAGCGCGACATCACGGTCAAGTACAAGTCGATCCCCGGCGCCAACCACTTCTTCACCAACAAGATCGAGCAGATGGGCAACTCCGTCGGCGCCTATCTCGACGAGGTGCTGAAGGCGCCGGCGAAAGCCAAGGCCGCGAGCTGATCCGATGTCGACGCGCGATTTCCTCGAGGTCATCCGCGAGCGCGGCTGCTTGCACCAGTGCTCCGACGAGGCCGGCTTCAAGAAGCTGACCGCCGAGAAGGTCGTCACCGGCTATATCGGCTTCGACATGACCGCGGATTCCCTGCATATCGGGAATCTCGTGCAGATCATGATGCTGCGCAGGCTCCAGCAATGCGGCCATCGCCCGATCGTGCTGATCGGCGGCGGCACGACGAAGGTCGGCGACCCGTCCGGCAAGGACGATATGCGGAAGCTCCTGACCGACGCCGACATCGCGCGCAACATGGCGTCGATCAAGGCGACCTTCGGCAAGTTCCTGACGTTCGGCGACGGGCCGTCGGACGCGCTGATGGCCAACAACGACGACTGGCTCTCGAAGCTCAACTACATCGAGTTCCTCAGGGACTACGGCCGTCACTTCTCGGTCAACCGCATGCTGACCATGGATTCGGTCAAGCTGCGCCTCGACCGCGACCAGCCGCTCACATTCCTCGAGTTCAACTACATGGTCCTCCAGTCCTACGACTTCGCCGAGCTGGCGCGTCGCTACGACTGCCGCCTGCAGATGGGCGGCTCGGACCAGTGGGGCAACATCGTCATGGGCGTCGATCTCGGCCGCCGCGTCGGCACGCCCGACCTCTTCGCCGTGACCACGCCGCTGGTGACGACCGCGTCCGGCGCCAAGATGGGCAAGACCGCGGCCGGCGCCGTCTGGCTCAACGACGACCGCCTCTCGCACTACGACTACTATCAATACTGGCGGAACACCGACGACGCCGATGTCGGCCGCTTCCTCAAGATCTTCACCGACCTGCCGATGGACGAGATCCGGAAGCTCGAGGCCCTCAAGGGCTCGGAGATCAACGAGGCGAAGAAGGTGCTGGCCTTCGAGGCGACCAAGATGTGCCGCGGCGAGACGGCAGCGGCCGAGGCCGCCGAGACCGCGCGCAAGACCTTCGAGGAAGGCGAGGCCGGCGGCGTGCTGCCGACGGTCGCCGTCGCCCGTTCGCAGCTCGATGCCGGAATGCCCATATGGGAGGCGATCAGGCTCGCGGGCTTCGCCGCCTCCAACGGCGAGGCACGCCGGCTCGTGCGCGGCGGCGGCATCCGCATCAACGACAACGTCTGCGCCGACGAGAACAAGAAGATCTCGGCGTCCGACCTGAATGCCGACGGCGTCGTGAAGCTCTCCGCCGGCAAGAAGCGCCACGCGGTGGTGAAGGTCGCCTGATAATGACCCACCGTCAGAGAAGGCATCGAAGGAAGCTCGTGAGGCGCCTGCGCAAGTTCCGCGGACGGTTGCCGGCCGAGTTCAAGTTCGACCGCGATGAAGTGAACGCGCGGTAGCGTTCGCTACAGCGTGACCGTGCCTTCGATGCAGGTGACGGTCTCGCCGCCGACCCAGACGTCTTGGCCGGTCTGCTCGATGTAGACGCGGCCGGCGGGGCCGATGGGAG
>CAZDGR010000360.1:0-4711 GCA_964504845.1 uncultured Rhizobium sp.
CGCGCAAGCAGCTGACCGCGATCGGGCAGATGCCGCGCTACTACGTTGCCCACGAGTACTTCAACCGGATCTGGACGCCGCTCTATCACCTGGACGTCGCCCGCCAGATGCACCAGGCGAAGCTGACCTTCACCGCCTCGGCGGAACTTCAGCACCACATCGATCGCCTCTGCCTCACGCCCGCGCAGCAGCAGAAGCTCGCCGGCATCGACGACCTGCCGTTCCGCGAGACCGTCCGCGACGTCATCCTGAACCAGCAGTTCCGGAAGGACATCTTCGTGCGTGGGCCCGAGCGGGTCGCAGCGTCCGAGCGCCGCGAGCTGCTGCTGGCGACCCGCTTCGCGTTGACCGTTCCGCGCGACCAAGTCGAGACCGGAGCCGACTATCCGCTCGGCCGCTATCCGCTCGATCGGGGGCCGGCCGGCGAGATCCTGGACGGGCTGGTCCAGGGGCCGCGCGTCCTGGCCGATCTGGTTTCGCCGAAGGATCCCGAAGACTTCGAGCGCAAGGTCGAAGCGCTCGTGGTCCTCGTCGGGACCGGACGGGTCGAGGTCGGGCTCCCGGCCGCCGGCGACGCCGGCCGGGCCGAGAGGACGCGGCGGCTCAACAAGGTCATCCTCGAGCGGGCGCGCCACGGAGATCAGCTGCAGTCACTGGCCTCGCCGGTCCTCGGCGGCGCCCTCCGGATCGATCGCCTGCACCGCCTGTTCCTGCTGGGCGAGTCCCAGGGGCACGCGGACTTCGCTTCGTTCTCCTACGCGATCCTCAAGGAAGAGGCGGAGGCCAAGCAGCGCCAGGGCCAGTCGGTCCGGGCGCCGAGCCCGCTCGGCATCATGATGCTGGCGCAGAAATTCGACGCCGAAATGCGCCCGCTGCTGGCGCAGCACGGCATTCTCTAGTGCTTAAGCCAGGACCCCAGGCGTCGCGCGGCTTCTTCCATCGTCTCGGTCGCGCCGGCGAAGGAGAAGCGCAGCGTGCGCGATCCCCGCGACGGATCGAAATCCATGCCGGGCGTGATCGCGACGCCGGTATCCGCCAGCAGGCGCCTGCAGAAGTCGGCGCTGTCGTTGGTGACGTGCCCGACATCGACATAGAGGTAGAAGGCGCCGTCCGGCGGCGCGATGCGGTCGAGGCCGGCCTTCGGCAGCGCATCGAGCAGCACCGCGCGATTGGCGGCATAGCGCTTCACGTTGGCCTCGAGCTCGTCGCGGCAGCCGAAGACCTCGACCGCCGCCACCTGCGAGAGCGACGGCGGCGAGATGAAGAGGTTCTGCGCCAGGCACTCGACAGGACGGATCAGCTCCTCCGGCAGCACCATCCATCCGAGGCGCCAGCCGGTCATCGAGAAGTACTTCGAGAAGCTGTTGATGACGACGGCGCGGTCGGTGACCCCCAGTGCCGTCGTCGCGGGATCGCCATAGGTGATGCCGTGATAGATCTCGTCCGAGATGAAGCGGATGTCGCGCGCGGCGCAATGGTCGGCGAGTGCCTTGAGGTCGGCCGCCGACAGCATGGTGCCGGTCGGGTTGGCTGGGCTCGCGACGATCAGGCCGTCGAGCTTGCCGGCCTTGTCGAGCAACGCCGGCGTCGGCTGGAACCGGGTCTGCGGGCCGACCTCGATCTCCACCACCTCGATGCCCAGCGCCGAGAGGATGTTGCGATAGGCGGGATAGCCCGGCGCGGTCACCGCGACGCGCGCGCCCTGGTCGAAGGCGGCGAGGAAGGAGAGGATGAAGGCGCCCGAGGATCCGGTGGTGACGACGATGCGTGCCGGATCGACCTCGACGCCATAGCGATCGCGATAGTGGCGGGCGATCGCCTGGCGGAGCGGCGGGATGCCGAGTGCGTCGGTGTATCCGAGAACCTCGCGGCCGAGTGCGGCTTTGGCGGCCTCGACGACACGGCCGGGCGCGCCGGTGGACGGTTGGCCGACTTCGAGATGGAGCACGTCGGCGCCGGTCGCCGCGCGCTCGTTGGCGGCGCGGAGCACGTCCATGACGATGAAGGGCGGGATGCTCGCCCGGCGCGCGATCCGTCGGGTCATCGGCTAGCGGCGGTTCGTGAGCGGACCGGAGCTTACTTGACCCGTGCCGCCGCCGAACGCGAGGCCGGCGCCGCGCGGATCGACGGCGATGCGGCACGAGGCTCGCGACCGGACCAGCTCGTCCGGGCAGGAGAGGGCGTTCGCCAGGCCGAGCGGCGAGGCCTCGATGGTCCTGACGCCGCTGCGGCTCAAGGAATCGAGCGGCACTCCGGCCTCTACCAGGGCTGCGTCGGCGGCACCGTCGTAGGCGACCCGCGGCTGGGCGATCAGCGCCGAGATGTCCGGTCGCGACGCCATCGCGGTCAGCGCGATCGGTGCGAGTGCGGAAGCCGACGCGCGTCCCGAGGCGGAGCCGGCGAAGTAGATTCCGCCGCTTCCGGTCGTGGCGCCGATGGCGGCGACCGCACGCGGACTCTCGGCCGAGGGCGGCGGCGCGGCGAGTATGCCGGTGCCCGGGAGAACCTTGCCGGTGCCCCAGGGCGCGTTGAGGCCGAGGGCGCAGGCGATCGCGAGGCCGTTCTTGTCAGCGACATAGAGCGAGGTCGCCCCCGCGCGTCCTGCGCCGACCGGACCCAAGGTCTTGGCCGGCCGCTCGTGGTTTCCGGCACGCACGCGAGCGGTCAGCGCGGACAGCTCGGCCGATGAAGGCACGATCGCCGCCTGCCCCCGCGACAGCGTATCCGCGAGCTGGGCTTCGGCAGCAGCGGTGGCCTCGACCCAGTAGCGGGCCGCGTCGCCGGCCGAGGGAGCTGCGTCGGCGCCAAGCGCCAGCAGTCGTCCGAACAGCGCCGCCGTCGCCGACCGGTCGCCGGCGAACAGGATCTGCTGCTGGTTGTTGAGGCGAGTCGCCGGAGGAGTCGTCGTCTGCGGCAGATAGCCGCGCAGAGCCTCGAGCGTCAAAGCATCCTGGGTGGCGGCCGCGACCTGCTGGGAGAGGAGGCCGGTGTAGAACTCGCCGCCCCCCTTCTGGCGGATCTGGCCGAGGATCGTGGCGAGATCGAGCTGGACCAGGGTCTCGCCCTCGCGGAGCAGGCTGCCGGCAGGCGCGAAGATCCGGGCGCTCGCCGGATCGCGGGCGAGTTCCGCCGGAGCCTCCGCGAAAGCCTGGGCAAGCGCGCGGCTGACGGGCGCACCGAAGCGGGCGATGCCCTCGGCCGGCCCCAGGACCTGCGACCAGGGCATGCGTCCGTGCCGGGCGTGCAGGACCGCGAGCCCGCGGACCAGGGCAGGAACCGCGATCCGGCTGTCCGCCGTCGCGGATGCGGCGAAGTCGAACAAGGTTCCTGCCGCCGTCGGCCCGTCGAGCGAGAGGCAGGCGCCGCCTCCGCCGAGACCGGCGGAGGAGGGAAGGGTGGCCGCGAGGGAGAATGCGACCGCCACGGCAGCGTCGGCAGCGCTGCCGCCGGCGATCAGCACGTCGCGCCCGACGATCGCCGCCCGGGGCTCGTCGGCGGCTATGGCGCCGAAAAAGCCGGTTTCGATCGGCTCGACCGTGCCGGGTTGATTACTGCCCCCGCAGGCAGCGAGAATGAGGGCTAACAGGACGCCGGCACATTTCCGCCATGATCGGCGGAAAGAATCGGCCGGTGATCGAGGATCAGAGACTGTGACGGGCATGCTGAGGCGACGGACGTCCTGGCTCGCGCTGGTTGTGGCCGCCATTCTCGCGTTCTCGCTTCCGGCGGCAGCGCAGCGGATTTCGCTGATCCGGGACGCCGAGACGGAAAATACCATCCGCGAGTACGCGACGCCAATATTCCAGGCGGCCGGCCTGGCGGCAAGCGACGTCGAGATCTACATCGTGCGCGAAAGCGCGATCAACGCCTTCGTCGCCGGCGGTCAGAAGGTATTCATGAATACCGGCCTGATCTTCCGCTCCGAGTCTGCGAGCCAGATCATCGGCGTGATCGCGCACGAGACCGGCCACATCACCGGCGGCCACCTGTCTCGTATCCAGGACGAGCTCAAGGGCGCCACCGCCATCCAGATTCTCTCGATGGTTCTGGGTGCCGCCGCCGCCGTGGCGGGCAAGGGCGACGCCGGCATGGCCGTCATCGGCACCGGCGCCACCATCGCGCAGTCCAACGTGCTGAGCTTCAGCCGGGCGCAGGAATCCGCGGCCGACCAGGCCGGGCTCTCCTTCCTCGACCGTTCGGGCTACAGCGCCAAGGGCATGCTCGAGTTCTTCGAGATCCTTTCCGGGCAGGAGCTGCTCTCCCAGAACCGGCAGTCTCCCTACGTCCGAACCCACCCGTTGACGCGCGAGCGCGTCGACACCGTCCGAGCATCGCTGCAGAACGCACGCTACGCCAATGCGCAAGTGCCACCCGAGTTCGAGCGTATGCACAAGCGCATCAAGGCGAAGCTCTTCGCCTTCATCGAGCAGCCGACGCGGACGTTCCAGATCTACAAGGAAACCGACAATTCGGAAGCCGCGCGCTATGCGCGCGCGGTCGCCTACTACCGGGTTCCCGATCTGGCCAAGGCGCTGCCGCTGATCGACGGGCTGATCGCCGAGTTCCGCGACGATCCCTACTACCGGGAGATGAAGGGGCAGATGCTGTTCGAGAACGGCCGGATCCAGGAAGCGGTGGCGTCGTACGGCGAAGCGGTCCGCCTGCTGCCGACCTCGGCGCTGATCCGGGTTGGATATGCCCAGGCTCAGCT
>CAZDGR010000361.1:0-4683 GCA_964504845.1 uncultured Rhizobium sp.
CTGGCGAGCCTGAGGGCGGGCGACGCCGGCACCTTCCTTCGCCACGAGCAGTCCGTCCACGTCGCCGTATACCGGGCAGCAGGCAACGCCTTCATGCTGCCGATCATCGAGGGCTTCTGGCTTCGCGTTGGCCCTTACCTGATGTCGCCCTTTGCCGGCGGCCGCTACGACATTCGCCAGCACTATCGCGTCGGAATCTCCTACCATGACGGCATCATCGCAGCGCTGAAGGCCCGCGACGGCGAGGCCGCCGAGCGCGCCATGGCGACCGATATCTCCGAGTCGGCCGGCTGGTACGGCGAGAACCTGGAGTTCGCGCCCGAAGCCTAGTTGGCGCGGTGGCGCTTCACGAACTCCTCGTCGACGGTGACGCCGATGCCGGGCGTGTCGGGGATCGGCACGGTGCCGTCGGGCTGGAGCGCGAACGACGCCTTGGCGATGCCGGCGGTCAGCGCCGACTGGCTCACGTTGAACTCGACGAAGCGGGCGCGCGGCAGCGTCGAGATCAGCTGCAGGCTGTAGCCGGTGAGCAGATGCGTCAGCCAGGAATGCGGCACCAGGTCGATGCCGGCCTGCTCCGACATTTCGGCGACGCGCTTGGCGACCGTGATGCCGCCGCAGCGCGAGAGGTCGGGCTGGATCACGTCGACGCAGCCCTCGCCGATGAAGCGCTCGAAGTCCCAGATCGTCGCCACCTGCTCGCCGGCGGCGATCGGCGTCGGGCTGACGGCGCGGACATGGGCATACTCGTCGAAGCGTTCGGGGTGGATGAAGTCCTCGCACCAGCCGACGCCGTAGTCGGCGAGCCATTCGACCAGCTCGATCGCCTGGCGGCGCGAGCGCATCGGTCCCGGATTCTTCCAGCCGGCCGGATACCAGCCGGGGTCGACCAGCAGGTGTCGCTTCGGCCCCAGCGCCTCGCGCGCCGCGGCGACCAGCTCGCGGTCGCGGCCTGGATCCTCGCCGAACACGCCCCAGCCGAACTTGACCGCGTGGAAGCCCTTGTCGATGTAGCCCTGGGCGGCGGCCTTCATGCCTTCCGGCGTCTCGCGGAAGAGGGTGGAGGCATAGGCCATCACCTTGTCGTGGCGCCTCGCGCCGAGCAGGCGCGAGAGCGAAAGCCCGGTCGCCTGCGAGCGGATCGACCACAGCGCGTTGTCGATCGCCGAGATGCACTGCATGGCAATGCCGCGGCGGCCATAATAGGCGCTGCCGATGTAAAGCTTATCCCAGAGCCGCTCGGCGTCGAGCGGGTTTTCGCCGACCAGCAGCTCGCCCAGCGTCTTGAAGCCAAGCACCGCCATGCCCTGGCCCGCAATGATCGCGACCGCGGCCGGCGCCAGGGTCTCAACGTCGGCCCAGCCGGTCAGGCCTTCGTCAGTCGAGACCTTGATCAGGAGCTGCCAGTCGCCGTTGTCCTTGGCCTCCTCGCCGCCGACGGTGGCACCGTAGGTCTCGGTGCCTTTCAAGAGGATCGGCTCGACAGCGGTGATGCGCATGGATGCTCCTTTGGCAAAAAGAAAAGCCGCGGACGCCGATCCCGGCGCCCGCGGCTCGACGGCCTAGGCTAGTTCTTCTCGATGTTCCAGTAGACGACCGTGTTGGCCTTGAGGATGCCGGTGACGTTCTTCCGCCAGAGGAAGGGCTGCTGGTACTGGCCATTCGGCAGCACCGGAATGTTCTCCTCCCAGAGGCGCTTGTGCAGCGTCTCGGCAAGCTGCTTCTGCTTGGCGGGGTCGGTTTCGCGGATGAACTGCTGCCGCAGCTTCTCGAGTTCGCCATCGCAGGGCCAGCCGAACCAGGCGGCGTCGCAGTTCGTCGTCGAGATGTTGCTCGACATCGGGTTGGCCTGCGAGGCGGTTCCCGATCCCGTGTGGAAGATGTTCCAGCCGCCCTTGTCCGGCGTGTCCTTCTTCGAGCGGCGAGTGACGATCGAGCCCCAGTCCTGGATCACCAGCTCGACGTTGACGCCGATCTTCTTGAGGTTCTCGGCGGTCACCATCGTGAAGGCGTTCAGGAACTGGATGTCCGCGGCTCCCATCAGCACGATCTTCTCGCCCTTGTAGCCGGACTCGATCATCAGCTGCCGGGCTTTCTCCAGGTTCTGCTTACGGAACTGTTCGGAGCCGGCCTCGGTGCCGTAAGCCGTGCCGCAGATCCAGAGCGAGAAGCACTCGCGCCAGTACTTCTGCGGACCGATGCCCGCCGCCATGTACTCCTTCTGGTCGATCATCAGCGCGATCGCCTGCCGAGCCTTGATGTTGTTGAACGGCGGGTGAAGGTGATTCATGCGGAGAAGACCGAAGCCCTCGGTCGGCCAGATCGTGCCGACGACGACATCGGGGTTGTTCTCGACAGTCTTCACCAGGTCGATCGCGGTCTGGTCGAGGAAATCGACCTCGCCGGCGTTGAACGCGGCGAACACGGTCGCCGGATCGGGGATGACACGATACTCGACGCGGTCGAGCTTGACGACCTTGCCGCCGGCGAAGCCCGAGGTCTTCTCCGAGCGCGGTACGTAGTCCTTGAACTTGTCGTAGACGACCTTGGAGCCAGGTACCCACTCGGACTTGTTGAACACGAATGGTCCGGAGCCGATCGGCTCGGTGATCGGCGTATTGGGATCGACCAGAGCTTCCTTCTCGCGATAAATGCCGGCGAGGTTCGACGAACCGCCCAGGGCGTAAAGAAGCAGGCCAAAGGGCTCCTTCAGCTTGATGGTGAAGGTTCTGTCGTCGACCCGGTCGATCGAGGCGAGAAACGGCTCGATCGAGCGACCGAGTACCTCGCGCTTGACCAAGCGATTGAGCGAGGCAACGACATCCTTGCTCGTAACGGCGGTGCCGTCATGGAACTTGAGCCCAGGACGCAGCGTCATCGTATAGGTGAGCTTGTCGTCGGAGAGCGTGTAGCGCTCAACCATCTGCGGCTGGGATACGGTGTTCTCGTCCCAGCTGAACAGCGTGTCGAGGACCGCGCCCATATGCATGGCGGTGATCGTCGCTGTGGTCTGATAGCCGTCGAGAACCTTCAAATCGGCGTGGGGGACGACCCTCAACACCTTCTGCTGAGCCAGCGCGGCACCGGATGTGGTGAGCGCCAGCATCGCAGCGGCCAAGGCCGTCATGCGCATGCTTGCCATTCGATTGAACCTCCCATTGTGGGGGTGAAGAGGGTCACCCACAGGGATCGTGCACCGTTTCCGCCCAAGACAAAAGTCCGCGTTCCGTCTTGTGAAACGTCTCTCACGCTGACGGATTGTTCCGGGGAAGACCTGCTTTTCGCCGGTCCGGTTGAGATCGGCCCTAGCATCCATGCCGGAGGTAGCCCATGAGGCGCGTGCTGTTCGCCGGCTTGTTCCACGAGACCCACACCTTCCTGCCCGAGACGACGCCGTTGGCGAAGTTCGAGGTCCTGAAGGGCGAGGAGATGTTTCGCCGCGACGGCGACGGATCGAACTTCGACGGCTTCCTCTCCCGCGCCAAGGCCCATGGCTGGACGGTGCTGCCGACCGCCGACTACCAGGCGTTCCCGTCAGGCACCGTCGAGCACGCGGTGTTCGAGGCGTTCTGGGCCGATGTCGAGCAGGCGATGAAGAGGCTTGAGGGCAAAAAGATCGACGCGGTCTTCCTGCTGCTGCACGGCGCGATGGCGACCGACGAGGAAGTCGATCCCGAAGGCGAGTTCCTGGAGCGTCTCCGCCCGTTGCTGCCCAAGGGGATCCCTGTCTTCGGTGTCTTCGACCTGCACGCGAACTTCACCCGGCGGATCATCGAGCATTCCGACTGCCTGGTGGCCTATCGCGAGAACCCGCATACGGACGCGCGCGAGGCGACGATGCGGGCGGCCGATCTGCTGGATCGCTGCCTCAAGGGCGGGAAGATCCCGAAGCAGTACTGGCGCCGCCCGCCGATCATGTGGCCGCCGACCGGCGTCGGCACCGCCGATACGCCGATGAAGGACCTGGAGGCGATGGCGCGGAAGATCGAGGCCGAGGTGCCGGGCGTCTGGTGCGCCAACGTCATCGCCGGATTCGCCTTCGCCGACGCACCCGATGTCGGGCTCTCGTTCAGCATCGTCTCGGACGGCGACCCGAAGGCGGCCGAGGCGGCGCTCGACCGGCTGGAGGCGGAAGCGATGCGCCTGAGGAAGGCTGGGAGCCCGCGCGACAAGTCGGTCGACCAGGTGCTCGAGCAGATCCTCCCGGTGAAGGAGGGGCCGGTGCTGCTGGTCGAACCCTCGGACAACATAGGCGGCGGTACCACTGGCGATTCAACCGGCATCCTTCGCGCGCTGATCCGCCACAAGGTGCGCGATTCCGCGGTCGTGATCGCCGATCCGGAGTCGGTCGCGGCCCTGGCCTCGGCCAGGATCGGCGACCGGGTGAAGCTCAGGGTCGGCGGCAAGCTGAACCCGTTCGACGAAGGCCCGGTCGAGATGATGGCGACGCTGAGATCGAAGAGCGACGGCCGCTTCACGCTCGAGAATCCGAAGAGCCATATGGCCGCTTTCGGCAACGTGATCGAGATGGGGCCCTCGGCCGTGATCGAGCAGGAAGGCATGATCAAGACCTTCGCGAACGTCGCGGACCCGACGGCGAGCACCAACGTCTTGAACATCATCGATCGCGTGGAGTGCTGCGGCGAAGCCGGCCTGCTCGGTCTCGCGTTCCACCCCGACTTT
>CAZDGR010000362.1:0-4678 GCA_964504845.1 uncultured Rhizobium sp.
GTGGAAGGTGACCGATCGGGGGGAGGTCTATGCCGAGCCTCCCTGGCTCCGGGTCCATTCGGAAACCGTCCGCCTGCCCGACGGCAAGGTGGTCGAGGGCTTCCATCAGGTCCAGCTTCTCGACTATGCGCTGATGATGGTCGAGCGCGAGGACGGCCGCTTCATCGTCATCCGCCAGTACAAGCACGGGGTGCGCGACGTCAGCCTGATGCCGCCGGCCGGCGGCATGAACCCGGGCGAGGATCCGCTCGAGACGGCGCGGCGCGAGCTGATGGAGGAAACCGGCCACGAGGCGACCGGCTGGCGGAAGCTGACCGAGATGGTGACCCACGCCAACCAGCGCTGCAGCGTCGGCCATCTCTACTACGCGAGCGGTGCGCGACAGGTGGCGACACCTAATTCGGGCGATCTCGAGGAGCAGGAGATCCTCTATCTCACCCGAGACGAGATTCGCGCGGCGATCCGCAACGGCGAGGTCAAGTCGACCAGCGCGCTCGCCGGCTTCTCGCTGGTGATCGCCGGCATCCTGCCGTGACCACGAAGCGCAAGGTCATCCTCGACTGCGATCCGGGCCAGGACGATGCTGTAGCGATCCTGCTGGCCCTGGCCTCGACCGAGATCGAGCTGCTGGCGATCACGGCGGTCGCCGGCAACATCGGCATCGGGAAGACCTCGCTCAATGCGCGCGCCGTGGTCGAGCTCGCGGGGGCGGAGACGCCGGTCTATGCCGGCTGCCCGCGGCCGCTGGTCCGCGATCCGGTCGACGCCGCCCATATCCATGGCGACAGCGGCATCGATGGCGCCACGCTGAAGCCGCCCGTGCGCCCTTTGGCCGCCGGCCATGCCGTCGACTTCATCCGCGACACGGTGCGCGCCCGGCCCGAAGGCGAGATCACGCTGGTCGCGATCGGCCCGCTGACCAACCTCGCCGCGGTGCTGATCCAGGCACCGGACGTGGCGCGCCGCGTTCGCGAGATCGTGCTGATGGGCGGCGCCATCGGCCTCGGCAACACGACGCCGGCCGCCGAGTTCAACATCTACGCCGATCCGCACGCCGCGCACGTCGTGTTCACCTCGGGCGCACGCATCGTCATGACGCCGCTCGAGCTCACGCATCAGGTGCTGGCAACGGCGGACCGCGTGAAGGCGATCCAAGGGCTCGGCAGCGAGCCGGCACGCCAGATCGCGGGCATCCTCAACGCCTATCCGATGACCACGCATTTCGGCTCGACCGGCGGGCCGCTGCACGATCCCTGTGCGGTCGCCTGGCTCCTGTGGCCAGAGCTGATGGGCGGCAAGGAATGCCGCGTCGACATCGAGATGTCCCCAGGCCCCTCGCTCGGCCGCACCGTGATCGAATGGCGCAGGCAGAAGCGCGAGGCCAACGCACTTGTGCTGGAAAGCGTCGATCACGCGACGCTGTTCCAGCGGATGATCGAGCGCTTTGCGCGTCTTTAGCTGAGCGTCCTCACGTCGTGGCGCGGACGGCCCCAGTCGCGGGCGGCCTCGACCACGCGCGGCACGTCCTCCTCCAGCATCAGCCGGTCGGCGACGAGCTTCTTCGCCGCGGTCTCGATGGCGCGTACATAGCCCTGCTTGTCCTTGTAGCGCGCCAGGATCGAGGGCCGGGGATCCCTGGTGAAGGCGCGCTCGGCCTCGGTCTCCGGCAACGGAATATAGCTGCCGGTAAAGGTGTGGCTGGAGCCGTAGCCGCCGCCCTGGGCGCGGAGATTCCAGCCGGTATAGGTGCCCAACGGCGCATCGACCGTCGGCATCCGTACGCCGCCGAGGTCGTTGCCGTCGGCATCGACCGCCGGGATCATCACCGCGTAGGTCTGGTTGTCGAGCACGCGCGGCGGCTCGACGGTCAGGATGCCCTTGTCGTCGGCATCTGGGCCGAAGTCGAGCAGCTTCAGGCTGTTCGGCCCGGCCGGCAGCATGATGCCGGGGATTGCCGGGAACTTCTTCCGCCACTCCTCCATCGGGATCAGCGTGCCGTCGGCACGTCGCGGCATGCGCGAGTCCGGCGGCGGCGTGCCGTCCGTCGCCCACTTGTCGAGCGCGTCGAGCGCCGCCCGGAACAGCGGCGTGGTCAGCACGATGTTGACGTAGTTCTGGCACACGCCCTTCGACGGCTTCTTCAGGTTCGGATCCGACATGTGCTGCGAGGAGGCCCACAGGAAGACCCGCACATTGTCGGGCTGCGCCAGGTCGTTGCCGGAGGTGTCGGTGTGAACCAGCGAGCCGCGCCGCTGCCAGTACTCGCTTGAGGTCTGGGTGTGGATCACCAGCGGATCGGTCTTCGGCCGCTTCAGGATCGCGTCGGTCCTGCCGGTGTTGTGGTCGGTCGACTGCGCATAGGAGAACGGGAAGCGGTCGGCGATGTTGAAGTGGTCCTCGTGCTGCTGGCCGGCCGGCACCACCGGCAGCGAGAAGCGATGGTTGAACCACTGCTTGCCGGCGCCGGCGACATGCGGGAGCACGCCGTCGAAGACGCGCTTGCCCTGCCCGTCGTCGTTGAAGCCCAGGTAGACGTAATCGCGGATCGCGCGGCCGGTCTGCGAGCGGCCCCAGCAATAGGCCTTGTCGATGCCGCCCTTGAGCGGGTTCTTGTCGGATGCGTCGTCGCGGAGGAACGCGATCGCGTCGCGCACCATCGCGTGGCCCAGGCCATGCACGCGCGGATCGCGGGCGGTGTAGACGAGCTCGTAGATAAGGCCAGGCGTGAAGCCGTCCTTGAGATGGATGTGCTGGTCGGAAGGTGCCACGCCCGTCTCGCTTGCCGAGCCGTCGAGCCCCGCCCCGCCCTCCAGGCGCGCGAACTCCCAGCGCGACGGATCGATCTTCGCCCGTGGCTCGTCCGGATATGGGCGAACCGTCAGCGTCGCCTTCGAGGTGTCGAGCGAGACGGTCGGGAAGCTCCGGGTCGAGGCGCGGCCGGAGAGGGGCAGGCACTTCACGCCCGGCTCGTCGAGGATGTACTCGACGCGGACCGGTGCGGTGATCGGCTTGCCGTTCTCGGTCGCGATCGGCGTGTCGAGCACGAAGCGGCCATCGCCCGGCAGCAGGTCGCCTTCCCAGGCGACCCAGACCACCGTGTAGCCCCGGCGGAACAGGAAGCCGTTGCCGGCATGCGCCGCCTCGCGCGGCGTATTGGAATGGATCGCGTCGTTGAAGAACTGAAGGCAGCGGATGTTGCCGCGGTTGCCCCAGTCGTAGAACAGGCGGCGGTTGCCCTTGGCGAGGTCGACCGGCTTCAGGATGGTGAAGTCGGCGACGCATTCGACCAGCCCGTCCGCCCCCTTCGGGGCCTTGTCGAGGTCGACGATCACGCGGTTGTGGGGCGCCTTGGGGTCCACCCCCAGCCGGACCTTGCCGGCCAGCCGCTCGTAGGGGCCGGCCGTACCAAACGACACTCCACCGGCGAAGGCCACGCGCTCGACGGTCTCTAAGGTGATGCGCACCGCGAACCTCTCAGGTTAGACTGGACTTTTACCGAAACTGCTTTCCGATAGTGAAACACAGGAAGCCGGAGGATCAACATGCACCTTAAGTATCTAAAGCGAGGCGTCGCGGCAGCCGCCCTGGCGGTCGGCCTGATGGCCGGCAGCGCCCAGGCCCAGAACTACATCAAGCTCGCAGCCGAAGCCGACCTCAAGTCGCTGGATCCGATCTGGACGACCGCGGCGATCACCGCCGGCCACGCCTTCCTGATCTACGACCAGCTCTTCGCCCAGGACATCAAGGGCAACGTCAAGCCGCAGATGGTCGAGAGCTGGAAGGCCAGCCCCGACGGCCTCAGCTGGACCTTCGTGCTTCGCCCCGGCCTCAAATGGCATGACGGCACCGACGTGACCGCGAAGGACGTGGTGCCCTCGATCAAGCGCTGGGGTGCCCGCATCGCCGCCGGACAGATCCTGATGACCCGCGTCAGCGACATCGTCGCGGTCGACAACCGCACCTTCGAGATCAAGCTCAAGGACAAGTTCGGCCCCCTCGTCGAGATGCTCGGCGCATCGGCGCAGCCGCTCGTGATCATGCGCGAGAAGGATGCGATGACCGATCCGTTCCAGCAGATCTCGGAGGCGATCGGCTCCGGTCCCTTCACCTTCGAGAAGGAAAAGTGGGTCCCGGGCAGCAAGGTCTCGTACAAGAAGAACCCGGCCTACGTGCCACGCTCGGAGGCGCCTGACGCGCTGACCGGCGGCAAGGTCGTCAAGGTCGACGGCGTCGAGTGGACCTACATCCCCGACGCCCAGACCGCTGTGCAGGCACTGATCCGCGGCGAGGTCGACTTCTACGAGTACGTGCCGACCGACATGATCCCGGTGCTCGAGAAAGAGCGCAACATCACCGTCAAGATCATCAACGCCGGCGGATTCACGCCGATTCTTCGTCCGAACCACCTGGTGGCGCCGACCAACAACCCGAAGGTCCGCCAGGCGATGCTGTACGCGATGAACCAGTCGGACAGCCTGGCCGCCATGGTCGGCAACAAGAGCCTCGAGAAGGAGTGCTGGGCGGTGTTCGCCTGCGGCTTCCCGCTCGAGACCAATGCCGGCGTCGGCGACTGGGGCAAGCCGAGCCCGAGCAACCTCGACAAGGCGAAGGCTCTCCTCAAGGAGGCCGGCTACAACGGCGAGCCGATCGTGCTGATGAACCCGACCGAGTTCCTGGT
>CAZDGR010000363.1:0-4677 GCA_964504845.1 uncultured Rhizobium sp.
CGGAAGCGCGTGACCGCCTGGCGGAGCTCCTGGGCCTCGGCGAGGCCCGGGCTCGCGCGGCCGACGTCGAGCATCAAGCCTTTGACCTGCAGATCGCTCTCGGCACGGGCGAGCGCTGCGATCGCGTCCTCGAGGCCGAGGCGACGGCTGCGAAGCGCGCTCGCCAGGCTCTCGTGCTCGGACGAGCCGAGCTTCCCGTCGATGGTCATCGTCAGCACCATCGAGGAAGGCAGCGGCTCGCGCTTCAGGCCCGGGATCGGGATCGCGATCAGGGCCAGGCCAACCAGCACCGCGCTCACGACCACGGCGCCGCCGACGACGGCGAACAGGAAGGTGACGATCCGCCAGAGGAGACGGCCCAACCAGCGCAACAGCCACATGCGGGAAAACCCTCCGGGGATCGACGTGGATCGGATGTAGGAGCCGCATCGAACCCTGTCCAGAGACAAGGCCTTGACGCTCGGTCGGGTTCCCTTATACGATAATAATAATCATTATTAATAAAGAATCCATGATCAGAGACCTCAGCAAGACGATCACCTTCGCCGCCCTGCATTTCGCCGTCGGTTTCGGGGTGAGCTATGCCTTCACCGGCTCGGTCGCGATCGCGACCGGCATCGCGCTGGTCGAGCCCGCGGTGAACACGGTCGTCTTCTTCCTCCACGAACGGGCATGGCGACGCTGGCCCCTCCAGGCGGGGCCGGCAGGCACGGCGATGCATGCACATTAGGGAACGTCGCGGGTCCAGTTGAGGACGGCCTTGAAGGCGTCGAGCATGCCCTCAGGCGGTCTTTGGCCGCCGCGATTCATCGAATGATCGGCACCGCCGAGACGGAGCATCGTCACGCTCGCTCCACTGGTCTGCAGGCCCTTGACCAGGGCGTCGTGGGCGGCGACGGGCCAGTTCGTGTCGGCATCGCCGTGGCCGGCGAAGACGACCGCGGACGAGGCGAGGAGATCGCGGAGCGGGTTGGCGGCGAGGAAGCTGGCCCATCGGCGATGCGGGTGGCCCAGCACATGCTCGGTGATGCTGTCGGGCTTCGCCCGGATGCGCTCAACCATCGCGACCGTCTCGTCCCTCGGTCGCTTCCGCCCCTCGCCCCAGAGGATGAGCTCTTCCACCGGATTGGGACCGGGCGAGGCGAGCAGGGCTGCGTGCCTGATGCGGCGATCGAGGCGGGCGAGGCGCGCGGCGAGCACGCCGCCCTCGGAATGACCGATCACAAGGGTCCGGTCGCTCTCGACGTTCGGCTGCTGGCGGGCCGCGGCCATCGCCGCCACCAGCGCGACCGCCCAGCGCTCGACGGTATGCTCTTCGAGGAACGCCTGCGGGCAGCCTTCGGCGGTGCCGCCGACCGGCGGCTCGGTGACGCTGCGGGCGCCCGGCTTCTCGACCGCGAGCACGCGAAACCGGTCGCCACCGACGCTGCGGAAGACGTTGTGATATCCGACCGCGCTCATCGCGCCGTCGCCGCGCGGTCGGAAAAGGGCGCTGCAGCCGGACCCCTGGATCACCAGCGCCAAGGGCTTCGGCGTCACGCTTTCGGAAAGATAGTAGGTGACCGCGCGCCCGATGCTGTCGGTCGCGGCCAGCTTCTCGAACTGGGTGCCGGGAACGCGCTCGGCCGAGGCCGGCGCGGAGCCGCCGACGAGGACGAGAAGAAGGAACAGGCCTAGAGGGTACCGCATTGCGCGCGGTGGCGCAGCAGGTGGTCGGCGAGCACCACGGCCATCATCGCCTCGCCGACCGGGACCGCACGGATGCCGACGCAGGGGTCGTGGCGGCCCTTGGTCGTGATCTCGGTCTCGGCGCCGTTCACGTCGACGGTCTTCCTCGGCGTCAGGATCGAGCTGGTCGGCTTGACCGCGAAGCGGACGACGACGTCTTGCCCTGAGGAGATGCCGCCCAGGATGCCGCCGGCCTGGTTCGAGAGGAACTCGACCGAGCCCGATTTCATCCGCATCTCGTCGGCGTTGCTCTCGCCGGTGAGCTCGGCAGCACCCATGCCGGCGCCGATCTCCACGCCCTTGACCGCGTTGATGCTCATCATCGCCTTGGCGAGATCGGCATCGAGCTTGTCGTAGATCGGATCGCCGAGACCGGCCGGCACGCCGGATGCGACGACCTCGATCACCGCACCGACCGAGGAGCCGGCCTTCCGCACTTCGTCGAGCACGCCGTGCCAGGCTTGCGCCGCGACCGGATCGGGGCACCAGAACGGGTTGTTGGCGCACTCGTCCCAGCTCCAGCGCGCGCGGTCGATGCGATGCGATCCGACCTGCACCAGCGCGCCTTGGATCTTGATTCCGGGCCCGAGGATCTTGCGCGCGATCGCGCCGACGGCGACGCGGCTCGCGGTCTCGCGCGCCGACGAGCGGCCGCCGCCGCGATAGTCGCGGATGCCGTACTTCTTCCAGTAGGTGTAGTCGGCGTGGCCGGGGCGGAACTTGTCCTTGATCTCGCCGTAGTCCTTCGAGCGCGCGTCCTCGTTCTCGATCATCAGCGAGATCGGCGTGCCGGTGGTGACGCCCTCGAACACGCCGGAGAGGATCTTCACCTGGTCGGGCTCGCGCCGCTGGGTGGTGAAGCGCGACTGGCCGGGCTTCCGCTTGTCGAGGAAGGTCTGGATGTCGGCTTCGGTGAGCGGGATGCGCGGCGGCGTGCCGTCGACGACGCAGCCGATCGCCGGCCCGTGGCTCTCGCCCCAGGTGGTGAAACGGAAGACGCTGCCGAAGCTGTTGCCGGCCATCAGACGACTGCGATATCGGGCGCGTCGACCGCCTTCATGCCGACGACGTGGTATCCGGAGTCGACGTGATGGGTCTCGCCGGTCACGCCGCTCGACAGGTTGCTCAGGAGATAGACGCCGGCGCCGCCGACGTCCTCGAGCGTCGTGTTGCGCTTGAGCGGCGAGTTGTACTGGTTCCACTTGAGGATATAGCGGAAGTCGCCGATGCCCGACGCCGCCAGCGTCTTGGCCGGGCCGGCGGAGATCGCGTTCACGCGGATGTTCTGGCCGCCGAGGTCGGCCGCGAGATAGCGGACGCTCGCCTCCAGCGCCGCCTTGGCGACGCCCATGACGTTGTAGTGCGGCATCACGCGCTCGGCGCCGTAGTAGGTCAGCGTCACCATGCTGCCGCCATCGGTCATCAACGGTGCGGCGCGCTGGGCGCAGGCGGTGAACGAGTAGCAGGAGATGTCCAAGGTCAGCAGGAAGTTCTTGCGCGTCGTCGCGACGTACTTGCCCTTCAGCTCCTCCTTGTCGGAGAAGGCGATGGCGTGGACCAGGAAGTCGAGCTTTCCCCACGTCGAGCCGATGACCCTGAAGACGTTGTCCATGCTCTGCTCGTCGGTGACGTCACAGGGCAGCACGATCTTCGATCCGACCGAGGCGGCCAGCGGCTCGACGCGCTTTTGCAGCGCCTCGCCCTGGAAGGTGAAGGCGAGCTCCGCTCCCTGGTCGGCGACTGCCTTGGCGATGCCCCATCCGAGCGAGCGGTCGTTGGCGACGCCCATGATCAGGCCGCGCTTGCCCGCCATCAGTCCGGTGGCCGGTTGAGACGTCATCTGGTCCTCGTTCTTTGTGCGGGAGGTGTCCGGGGAGCGATCACGACTCCAGCCCCGCCTTCTTGCGCGGCTGGTAGTTCTTCGGCTTCCACTTCTCGAGGAAGCGCTCGAGCTCACGATCGGGTTCGTCGGGAAGGGCGATGCGGATGCGCACGTACTGGTCGCCGCGCGGGCCGCCCTTGGCGTCGATGCCCTTGCCCTTCAGGCGAAGCGTGGTGCCGGCGCTCGAGTTCTCGGGCACGCGGAGCGTCACCTTGCCGTCGATCGTCGGCACCGTGATCGCGGCACCGATGACCGCTTCCTGCAGGGTCACCGGCAGGTCGAGATAGACGTCGCTGCCCTTGCGCTCGAAGAACGGATGCGGGGAGACCTGGATGTCGACATAGGCGTCGCCCGCCTCGCCGCCGCCGACGCCGGCGCGGCCCTGGCCTTTGAGGCGAAGCTTGGCGCCTTCCTCGGTGCCGGGCGGGATCGTCAAGTCGAGCGCCTTGCCGTCGGGGAAGGAGACGCGCTTCTTGGCGATGCCGGCGGCGGCCTCGATGAAGTCGAGCTTCAATGCATAGGTCACGTCGGCGCCGCGCTCGGGCCGGGGACCGGCACCGCGGCGGCTGCGGCCTCCCGCATTCCCGCGCGTCGCCTGGCGGATGAACTCGTCGAAGATGTCGTCGGCGGCGCCGAACGGGCTTCCGGCGAAGGGGTCGCCGCCGGCGTTCCCGGCTCCGGCGTTGGCTCTGGCACCGGGACGGGCATTCCGCCAGAAGCCGCCGCCCCGCTGCTCGTTGCCGGAGGCGTCGATCTCGCCGCGGTCGTACTTGGCGCGCTTGTCCGCGTCGCCGACGATGTCGTAGGCGGCGTTCACGTCCTTGAACTGCCGCTCGACGTCCGGCTTGCCGGGATTCAGGTCGGGATGGAACTTCTTGGCGAGCTTGCGGTAGGCGGACTTGATCTCGTCCTGGCTCGCACCGCGGGTAACGCCAAGGGTCTGATAGGGATCGCGCATCAAGGGTCCGGTTACGACGGACCCGCATCATAGCGCAAGAGCCCGTCACGCCTCGGATTTTTCGACCCGAGGCGTGGGGAGGCGGGGACTACTGGACGACTTTCCAGGA
>CAZDGR010000364.1:0-4675 GCA_964504845.1 uncultured Rhizobium sp.
CCTTCGGCGGTGCGCACCGTCAGGCCCGAGATCAGCCGCTGGCTCCAGCGCCCGAAGTAGAGGCCCGCCTGCAGCGGCTTGGCCCCATCGGACTCGCGATCGACTGGCGCGTCGTAGACGAAGATCATGTCGAGATCGGAGCCGATGTTCATCTCGCCGCTGCCGAGCTTGCCGAGAGCAAGCACGGCCATGCCGGCGTCCGGCACGCGCCCATGCGCCTCGGTGAGGAGTCGCCCGGTCCGCTCGGTCAGCCGGTCGACGACCGCCTCGGCGATGTCGGTGATCGCCGGGGCCAGCTGATCGGCGTCGCTGTCGCCCGACAGCACGTGGAGGCCAAGAGCGAACTTGCGGTCCTCGGCCCAGCGGCGGGTGAGGTCGAGCACGGCCTCGTAGCCGTCGGCGTCCTCGAGCGCGCGGTCGAGCTCGGCTTTCAGCGCCGCGACGCCGGGCGGCGCCGCCATCGTGCCCGGCGTCAGCACTGCCTCGAGCCGGGTCGGACGATTGCCCAGTGCCTCGGCGAGGTGCGGCGCCGATCCCATCACCTCCGACAGCAGTTCCAGCAGGCGCGGATTCTGATGCAGCAGCGAGAAGACCTGCACGCCGGCGGGCAGCGCCTTCAAGAACGCGTCGAAGCGAAGGAAGGCGCCGTCGGCGTCCGAGGTCTTGGCCAGCGAGCCCAGCAGGGCCGGCATCAGCTCGGTCAGGATCTGGCGCGCCCGCTCGCTCCGCGTCGCGCGATAGCGGCCGTGGTGCCAGCCGCGCACGGTGGCGCACACCATCGAGGCATCGCGATATCCGAGCTTGGTCAGCGTCTCGATCGTGCCCGGATCGTCCTCGGTGCCGGTGAAGACCAGGTTGCCCGGCCCGGAAAGGCTGGGAGCTTCCTCGAACAGCCGCGCATAGCGTCGCTCGACGCGCTTCAGAACCTTGGTGATCGCGGTCGCGAATGCATCGGCGCTCGCATGCCCTAGGAACGCTGCGAGCCGTTCCAGCCCGGCCTCGTCCGCCGGCAGCGTCTGGGTCTGCTCGTCGGCGATCATCTGCAGGCGGTGCTCGGCGGTCCTGAGCGTGAGATAGGCGTCGGCGAGATCGTCGGCGGCCTCGCGGGTGACGTGGTCGGAGGCCACCAGCGCGTTCAGCGCCTCGATCGTCGGGCGCACGCGCAAGCTCGGGTCGCGGCCGCCCCAGATCAGCTGCTGGGTCTGGGCGAAGAACTCGATCTCTCTTATGCCGCCGCGGCCGAGCTTGAGATTGTGGCCGGCGACCGCGATGTCGGCACCGCCCTTGGCGGCGTGGATCTGGCGCTTGATCGAGTGGATGTCGCGGATCGCGGCGAAGTCGAGATGCTTGCGCCAGACAAACGGCTTCAGGTGCCTGAGGAAGCGCTTGCCGGCGGCGAGGTCGCCGGCGACCGGGCGGCCCTTGATCATCGCCGCCCGTTCCCAGTTCTGGCCGAGGCTCTCGTAGTAGACCTCGGCGGCGCCGACCGAGATCGCGACCGGGGTGGCACCCGGATCGGGGCGTAGGCGAAGGTCGGTGCGGAAGACGTAACCCTCGGATGTCCGCTCCGACAGGATCTTCACCATGTCGCGCACCAGGCGTACGAAGCGCTGCTGCAGGTCGTCGATCTCGGCGAAGCCGGGCATGGTCTCGTCGTAGAAGACCATCAGGTCGATGTCGCTCGAATAGTTGAGCTCGCGCGATCCGAGCTTCCCCATCGCCAGCACGAACAGCCCGGCCCCCTCCGACGGCGGCTCGGTCTGGGGCAGCGGTACCTTGCCGCTGGCGCGCAATTTCCTGAGCAGGTGGTCGACGGTCGCCTGCAGCGCCGCCTCGGCGAGGTCGCTGAGGCCCCTCGTGACCTTCTCGACCGGCCAGAGCCCGGCGATGTCGGCAAGCGCGATCGCCAGCGCCGCCTTCCGCCGGGCGCGGCGGAGCCCGGCCATCAACGCCGCCTGGTCTTCCTCGGTCCCAAGCGGCGGGATCGATGCCAGCGCCTCGGCGAGACCGGCCTCGGGCCCCCTCTCGGCGAGGCCGAGGGTGAAGGGGATCTCGGCCAGAAGACATTCGGTGAGGAACGGGCTCGACCCGAAGACCGTTGTCAGCAGCGAACCGGCCTCGGGATCCTCGATCAATGCCAGCGCGGCGGCCTTCTGGCCCTCCTCGTCGAGGTCGGAGGCCCGCTCCAGCCAGCGGTCGCGGGCGACCTTGGCCAGGGCCGGATCGGCCGGCCTCGGGGTTAGGTCGGAAGGTGCGAATCGGAGTAAGCTTGTCATCGAAGGAGGCGTTCCGCGCGGGCGAAGGTGCGGGAGCCGTCGGGTGACCGTCAAGCCGCGAGTGCCGTCCTAGAATGTCCAAGGTCGTGATCAAGGCGATCGAGATCGTGGGCGGCCTTGTCGCCGGCCTGATGATCGCGGCCGCGCTGCTGTTCTGGCGGCTGAATCAGGGACCGATTCCGCTCGATGTGCTCACCCCCCACCTCGAGCAGGCGCTCAGGGTCGACGAGAAGGGGCTGAGGGCCCGGATCGGCTCGACCCGGCTGGTCTGGGCTGGCTGGGAGCGCGCGGTCGACTTGCGCGCCAGCGACGTCCAGGCGATCGCCCCCGACGGCGGAGTCGTCGCCGCCCTTCCCGACATCGCGATCCGGCTCAGCCTGACCGAGCTCGCGCGCGGCCAGATCCGCCCGACCGAGATCGAGCTGGTGCGCCCCAGGCTCCGGCTCAACCGCGCCGCGGACGGCCGCATCGACCTCGGCCTCGGCGAGAGCGGCGACACGGGAGATTCCGGCCTCCTGCTCGCGGCGCTGCTCGACGATCTCTCCGGGCCGAAACGCTCGGGCGCCTGGGTCGGCATTCTCGACCGCGTGATCATCACCGGCGCCGACCTCTCGGTCAGCGACCTCGCCGAGGGCATGCTGTGGCGGGCGACCGATGTCGACCTGCGCTTCGAGCGCAGCAGCGACGGACTCAGGATCCGCGTCGAGGGCAATGCCGAGATCGGCGGGTCCAAGACCCGGATCGACGGCGCCGGGCGCTATCTTGCCTCCGCCGGCACGATCGAGACGCAGTTCCAGCTGAGCCGCTTCGAGCCGGCGAGCCTGGCCGCGCGCTTTCCCGACTTGAAGCGCATCAAGCTCGCGATCGACGGCAGCCTGCAGGCGGTCCTCGACCGTCAGGGCCGCGTGCTGTCGGCGCGGATCGAAGCCGCCGCCGGCCCCGGCGCGATCGAGCTGCCGGAGTTCTATCGCGAGGACCTGCAGATCGCGGGCGCGCAGGTCCGCGCCCGCTTCGAGCGCGCCGGCGAGACGATCGAGATCGAGCGCGCCATCGTCGATCTCGGCGGACCGGTGCTGCGCGCCTCGGCACGCGTCTCCGGCCTCGTCGGACGCGGGCTCCTCGAGGCCGACGCGGTGGTCGAGGGCATGGAGGTCGATCGGCTCCAGCATTACTGGCCGGCGAAGCTCGCGCTCAACGCGCGGCGCTGGGTCACCGAGAACATCAGCCACGGCATCGCCCGCGAGGCCCGGATAAAGCTCACCGGCGAGCTCAGGGACCTGAAGGATCTTTCGGTCCGATCGGTGTCCGGCGGCATAACCTACGAAAACCTGACCGTCCGCTACCTCCACCCGATGCCGCCGGTGCGCCAGGTCCGGGGCACCGCGACCTTCACCGACGCGCGCTTCGACCTTGCGATCGCCGGGGGCTCGCTCGACGGCCTTCGCGTCGGGCCATCGGCTGTGGCGCTCTCCGGCCTCGACAACGATCGTGAGCGCGCCGAGATCGAGGTCCTGGTGTCGGGTCCGGTCAAGGATGCGCTCAAGCTGATCGACTCGAAGCCGCTCGGATACACCTCGAAGATCGGCATCCGGATGGATGGCGTCGCCGGCGACGCAGCGATCCGGCTCCGCTTCGCCTTCCCGCTGATCTCCAACCTGAAGCTCGAGCAGGTGGCGCTGTCGGCGGCGGCGAACCTGCGCGGCGTGGCGGTGCCCAAGGTCGTGCGCGGCTGGGACGTCAGCGAGGCCAAGGGCAACCTGTCGCTCGACGGCCGCGGCATGACGGTCAAGGGCGACGGCCGCCTGCAGGGCGTGCCCGTGGTCTTCGAGTGGCGCGAGAACTTCGACGACGCGCCGCGGGTGCGCCGTCGCTTCGAGGTGACCGGCCGCGCCGACGACGCCGGCCGGAAGGCGCTCGACCTGCCGCTGCTGGAGAAGGCGAGCGGCCCGATCGACGCGCATGTGATCGCCGAGCAGCGGCCGAACGGAACCAGCGACATCGAAGTCAGCCTGGATCTCGCCCAGGCCAAGGTCCGCTTCGACGAGATCTCGTGGCGCAAGCCCGCCGGCAAGCCGGCGAAGTCGAGCTTCGTCCTCAAGCTCGATCGCGCCAACCTGACCTCGCTCGAAGGCCTCAAGGCGAATGCCGACGATCTCGATCTCGTCGGCCGCATAACCTTCAATCAGGATACCGACATCCAGGCCCTCGAGCTGACCCGGCTCAAGGTCGGGTCCAGCGACGTCCGGGTCGGCGTCGGCCGCCGGCCGCAGGGAGGCTATGCCGTCGGCGTCGCCGGCGACCGGCTCGATCTCCGTCCGCTGTTCGCCGATGACGACGAGCGCCCGGCGAAGAAGCGAGGACCGGCGCTCGGCGTCGACATCCAGGTGGCCGCGCTTCGC
>CAZDGR010000365.1:0-4651 GCA_964504845.1 uncultured Rhizobium sp.
AGCGCGCGGGCGATGCCGATGCGCTGGCGCTGGCCGCCGGAGAACTCGTGCGGATAACGCCGCGCATAGTCGGGGGCCATGCCGACCAGCTTGAGCAGCTCGGCGACCCGCGCCTTCCGCTCGGCCGTGGTGCCGATCCGGTGCACGATCAGCGGCTCGGAGATGATGCCTTCCACCGTCTTTCGCGGATTGAGCGAGGAGAACGGGTCCTGGAAGATGATCTGCACGTCGCGGCGCCGCGAGCGCAGCTCCTTGTCCGGGATCTTGGCGATGTCGTCGCCGTTGAGCCGGATCGAGCCCGAGGTCGGGTCGATCAGCCGGATCAGCAGCCGTCCGGTCGTCGACTTGCCGCAGCCGGATTCGCCGACCAGGCCCAGGGTCTCGCCGCGAGCGACCGTGAAGCTGATGTCATCGACCGCGCGGACCTGGCCGGTGACGCGCGAGCTGAAGAAGCCCTTCCTGACCGGGAAGTGCTTCACCAGGTTCGCGACCTCGACGAGGTTGTCGCCCCCTGTCATCGGTTGTCCACGTTCATGCGCGGGTCCAGCACGTCGCGGAGCCCGTCGCCGAGCAGGTTGAGGCCGAGCACGGTCATCGCGATCGCGATTCCCGGGAACAGCGTGATCCAGGCCGCCTCGCGGATGTAGTCCTTGCCTTCGGCGATGATGTTGCCCCAGCTCGGCGTCGGCGGCGGCGGCCCGACACCGAGGAAGCTCAATACCGCCTCGGCGATGACCGCATAGGCGAAGACGAAGGTGAGCTGCACCATCAGCGGCGCCATGCTGTTGGGCAGGATGTGCTCCACCATGATGCGGAGGTTGCTGGCGCCGACGGCGTGAGCCGCGTGCACGTAGTCGGCCTCGCGCACGACCAGCACCGAGGCGCGGACGACGCGGGCGACGCGCGGGATGTAGACGGCCGACAGCGCCACCACGATGTTGACCGCCGACGGCCCGAGGGCTGCGGCCAGCGCCAGGGCAAGGAGGATCGTCGGGAACGCCATCAGCGCGTCCATGAAGCGCATCAGGATGTTGTCGAGCTTCCGGAAGTACCCGGCCAGCAGGCCGATGCTGGTGCCGACCAGCGCGGTCATGGCCACCGTGGCGAAGCCGATCGAGATCGAGAGCCGGGCGCCGTAGACGACGCGGGTGAAGATGTCGCGGCCGAAATTGTCGGTGCCGAAGTAGTTGTTGAGGTCGGGCGCGCGGAAGCGGAAGCGGGCGCGCACCTGCACCGGATTGTGGGTGGCGATCCAGTCGGCGAAGACCGCCATGATCACCATCAGCATGAACAGCACGAGCCCGGTCATGAACAGCCGGTGCTCGGCCAGGCGACGGAGCGCGGTCTTGCGCTTGCGCAGCGGCGCCGCGACGTGAACCAGCCCGGGGGCTGTCGTCTCAGTCATAGCGGACGCGCGGATCGAGGAAGGCGTAGAGCACGTCGACCAGCAGGTTGATGCCGACGAACATCGACGCGGTCAGCAGCAGGCCACCCTGGATCACCGGATAGTCGCGGCTGAAGATCGAGGTCGCGAGCAGGCGCCCGAGGCCCGGCAGCGAATAGACGGTCTCGATCACCACCGAGCCGGTCAGCAGCAGGCTGAAGATGATGCCGATCACGGTGATGACCGGGATCATCGCGTTCTTGAGCGCGTGCTTGCCGACCACCTTGAATGTGGGCAGGCCCTTGGCACGGGCGGTGCGGATGTAGTCCTGACGCAGCACCTCGAGCATGGTGGATCGCGTGATGCGGGCGAGCAGGCCCATCTGCAGCAATCCGAGCGAGAGCGCGGGCAGCAGCAGGCTCTTGAACCAGGGCCAGAAGCCTTGCGCGATGCTGACATACCCGCCGGCCGGCATCAGGTCGAGGATCACCGAGAAGAAGATGATCAGCATCAGGCCGAGCCAGAAGTTCGGCAGCGAGACGCCGATCAGCGCCACCGTCATCACCGCCTGGTCGATCCAGGTATTGGCGCGCAGCGCCGCGATGATGCCGCAGGGAATGCCGATCGCGATGGTCAGCAGGAACGACATCAGCGCGAGGGTCAGCGTGATCGGAATTCGCTCGGCGATCGCAGTCGACACGCTGCGGCCGAGCAGGATCGAACGGCCGAGGTCGCCCTGGGTCAGGCCCCAGAGCCAGCGGCCGAGCTGGGTCAGGAACGGCTGGTCGAGGCCGAGCTGGACCCGGACCCGCTCGATCTCGGCCGCGGTCGCCTGCGGGCCGGCCATGACCGTCGCCGGGTCGCCGGGGACCAGCTGCATGATGCAGAACGAGATCAGCGTGACGATCAGCAGGACCGGGAAGGCGGCGAGCACCCGCTGGATGATGTAGCGGCCCATGAATCTCCGACGGATACGGAAAGAAGGAGCCCCGCCCGGACGTCGCCGACCGAGCGGGGCTCACATCATGTCAGCCGACAGCTACTCCAGCCAGACGTTCCAGAGGCGCGGAATCCGGAACGGGATGAAACCCTTCACGTTGGAACGGGCGGCCATGACCTTGGTCAGGTCGCCCATCTTCAGCATCTTCACATCCTCGTAGATGCGCTCCTGCAGCTTGGCGAAGGTCGCCTTTCGGGCGTCGAGCGTGGCGCCGGTCTGCATCTCTTCGTAGAGCTTGTCGAAGGTCGGGTCCTGGACCTGGCTCAGCGTATTCGGGCCGACCAGAAGCACGGTGGCGCCGAAGGGGCCGACCGCCGGGCCGGTGCCGAGACCGGTGAAGGAGAGGTGCCAGCCGCTGTCGGGCTTGCGCTGGCGCGCCGCACCGGTCGGAAGGTCGACCGGATCGAGGCGGACCTTGAAGCCGATGGCCTTCATCTGCTCGACCATGACGACCGCCGCGTCGTACATGCTCTGGTAGGCCGGGAGCGTCATCAGGACGATCTCCTCGCCCTTGTAGCCTCCCGACTTCAGCAGCTCCTGCGCCTTCTTGACGTCCTTGATGTTGTAGTACTGCTTTCCGGCATCGGTGTAGTACGGGTTGCCGGGGTACTGGAATCCCGGCTGCAGGTCGAAGGCGCCGTCGGTCGCGACATCCATGATCTCGTCCATGTCGAGACCGATCTGCATCGCGCGCCGGATGTCCCTGTTGTTGAACGGTGGGTTGGTCTGGTTGACCCAGGCGCCGTGGATCCACCAGCGCTGCACCGGGTAGAGCGTCAGCGCCTTGTTGTCCTTGAGGCGCTTGGCGGCCTTGGTCGGGATGTCCTCGGTCAGATGGAACTGGCCGGTCTCCATGCCGGCGACGCGGGCGACCGGCTCCTTGACGTAGCGGAAGTCGAGTTCGTCGAGCCAGGCGACCTTGTGGCCGCCGAAGCCGTTGGTGCCCTTGTGACGGGTGTCGGGCACGTATCCGTCGAAACGCTTGAGCTTCACGTGGCTGTCGGCGACCCACTCGACGTACTGGAAGGGGCCGGTGCCGATCGGATCGGCCTTGCCGCCCTCGCGGTCCTTCTGCTCTGCCGGATAGATCACGACCGGGTTGCCGAACTGGCTGAACTCCTCGATCGCGACCGGCATCTTCTTCCGCATCTTGATCACGAAGGTATCGGCGTCCGGTGCCGACATCTCGGCGATCTGCTCGAAGAAGCCGCGCTGCACGCCGACGCGCGCGAAACGCTGGTAGGAGGCCAGCACGTCGGCCGACGTCATCGCCTTTCCGTTGTGAAACTTGATCCCCTTGCGGATCTTGAAGGTGTAGGTGAGGCCATCGGTCGATTCGGCGAAGCTCTCGGCGAGCTCCATCATCGGCGCGTTGGTCTCGTCGCGCGTGACCAGCTGCTCGTAGACCTGCATGACCACGTTGCGGACGGCGATGTTGGTCGAGAAGTGCATGTCGAGAGTCGGCGGCCCGGCTTCCTGGGCGATTACGGCGGTGCCGCCCTTCTTCTGGGCGAAGGCCGGCTCGGCCGCGAGGCCGACAGCGGCGAGGGCCGCGATCGCGGTCGCGGTTCTGAAGCACGCGGATAGTTGACGGACGGTCATGTTGCGCCTCCCCTGGATTCGGATGGGTTATCCTATACGAAAATTCCGGCGGCCCGCCATGGCAGCTCGTTTAGGGACGGCGCGGCCGCTGCCACACCTCAGGGTTGACCACCAGGTCCTCGCGCGGCCGCCCGCCGCCGGCGACGGCCAGGATGTTGTCGACCGAGATGGTCATCGCCGCGTCGAAGGCCCGCTTGTTCCCGCCGGCCGCGTGCGGTGTGAAGATCGCGTTCTTCGCCCGGATCAAGGGCGATCCGACCGGCGGCTCCTTCTTGAAGACGTCGAGCCCGGCGCCGGCGATCCGCCCGCTGTCGAGGGCGTCGGTCAGCGCCTGCTCGTCGACCATGCTGCCGCGGGCGGCATTGACAAGGAACGCGGTCGGCTTCATCAGCCCGAGGGTACGCGCGTTGATCAGGTCGGCGGTTTCGGCATTGGCCGAGCAGTGCAGCGTCACGATGTCGGATTCCCGGAAGATCGTGTCCTTGTCGACCAGCTCGAGCCCGTTGGCCCTGATGAAGGCATGGTCCGGCTTGATGTCGTCGACCAGGATCCGCATCTCGAAGGCCTTGGCGCGACGGGCGACCGCCTTGCCGATGCGCCCGAGGCCGATGATGCCGATCGTCGACTTCCACAGCGAGTCGTGGGTCTGCGCCTGCCAGCCGCCG
>CAZDGR010000366.1:0-4643 GCA_964504845.1 uncultured Rhizobium sp.
CGTCTTCCTGGTCGGCCGCCTGATCCGCTTCGATCGCGAGCAGTACGGCTGGCGCAGCGGCTCAAGCCAGATGCTCCGCGCGCGCCAGCTGCGGTGGGGCTCGAACCTTTTCCATGTCGGTATTCTCTTTCTGCTGTTCGGTCACTTCTTCGGCCTGCTGACGCCGCACGCGGTCTACACCGCCTTCGGCCTGAGCGTGCCCAACAAGCAGATGCTGGCCATCGTCAGCGGCGGCTTCTTCGGCGTGCTCTGCTTCATCGGCCTCAGCATGCTGCTGCACCGGCGGCTGTTCGATCCGCGGATCCGCAAGACGTCATCCGCGATGGACATCGCGATCCTGGCGCTGCTGTGGCTGCAGCTCGTGCTCGGCCTGGTAACGGTTCCCTTCTCGCTGGGCCATCCCGACGGCGAGGTGATGATCAAGCTCGCCGACTGGGCGCAGCACATCGTCACCTTCCGGTCGGGCGCCGCCGATTTCCTCGATGGCGTCGCGTGGCCCTACCGCGCGCATCTGGTGCTCGGCATGGTGATCTTCATGGTGTTCCCGTTCTCGCGCCTGGTGCACATCTGGAGCGCGCCTGTCTGGTACGTCTTCCGGCGCTATCAGGTTGTTCGCCGCCGCGGCGCGGCCTGAGGGGGGTGGCGATGAGCGTTCACGTCAACGATACGGAAATCGACGAAGCGGCGATCGCCGCGGAGATGCAGTATCACCCGGCCGGCTCGGCGGATGAGGCCTGGGATCGTGCGGTGACGGCCCTCGTGGTTCGCGAGATCCTTCGCCAGGAAGCGGCGCGAACCGGCGCTGCCGACGGCCTCGGGGACGAGCTTTCGGCTGACGACGGTGCCATCGAAGCTCTTCTCGCCCGTGAAATCGTCGTCCCGGCTGCCGACGACGAGACCTGCCGGCGTTACTACGAGGCCAACCGGCGGCGGTTCCGCACGCCGGATGCCTATCTCGCCGAGCACATCCTGATCGCGGTCCCTCCCGAGGACCGTGCCGGTCGCGACGCGGCCAAGGCGCGGGCGGCGGCCTGGATCTCCCGGATCGTCGAAGAGCCGTCGGCGATGGCCGAGCTCGCGGGGCGCTTCTCCGATTGCCCGTCGAAGTCCGAGGGCGGAAGGCTGGGCTGGATCGAGCGCGGCCAGACGGTGCCCGAGTTCGAGACCTACCTGTTCAGCCTGGAGCCGGGGGAGGTCTGCGGCCTGCCCATCGAGACGCGCTACGGCGTTCACGTCATCCGGCTGAACGATCGGCGCGCCGGAACCGATCTGCCGCTCGATGCCGTCCGTCCCCGGATCTCGGACTATCTGCACGACTCGGTCCGACGGCGCGCGATCCATCAGTACATTTCTGTCCTGCTGGGACGGTCCCGGATCGAAGGCATCGACCTCGGCACGCTCCCCGACACGCCGCTGGTCCAGTAGCCCTTAGGTACGTCGTGCGCTCGGCCATTCCTCCTTGAGGATGGCATAGAGGCAGTGGTCGCGCCGCTCGCCTTCGATGATCGCGTGCCGGCGGAGCAGGCCTTCGCGCGTGAAGCCGAGCCCCTCGACCAGCCTTACCGAGGCGTCGTTGTTCGTGCAGATGTAGGCGGTGATCCGTTCGAGCCCGCCGGCGAAGCCCAGGTCCAGGCCGGCCGCGACCATCGGTCGGCCGTGACCCTTGCCCCGCATCTCGGGCGCCATCACATAGCCGATCTCGCCGGAGCGATGGATCCAGTCGACATAGGAGAGCGACAAGCTGCCGATCGGCCGGCCGTCGAGTTCCGCGATCCAGCGATAGAGCTCGCCCGTCTTGTCGGCGAGGTCGGACTTGGCCCCCGCCAGCTTGGCAGCCCACTCGTCGAGGCCGCCGGCCGGCAGGTACATGAACCGGCGGGAGTCCGGGTCGGTGCGCCAGCGCCGCCACTCGGCGACATGGCGGGGCTCGGGCTTCACCAGGCGGAGGGACATGAGGGACTCCCCGGAAACGAAAAGGCCGCCGGCGTTCCCGCAGGCGGCCCTATTCCAACGGCTGGAAGCGGCGGGCTAGTAGCCCTCGCGCTCCATGCGTTTCCTGAGCAGCTTGCGGTAGCGGCGCACCGACTCGGCACGCTCCCGCGCCCGCTTCTCAGAGGGCTTCTCGAAGTTCCGGCGCAGCTTCATCTCGCGGAAGACTCCCTCGCGCTGCATCTTCTTCTTGAGAACGCGAAGGGCCTGATCGACGTTGTTGTCGCGGACGAGGACTTGCACGGACTTCAGCTCTCCAGGTGGAAACCGTTGGGAGGCGGGCTTCTACCATAGGTCCCGGGGCTTGTGAAGGGCCGGAAACCACAGGAAAACAGGGATATTTCGGCTTTGTCCTTGAGGCAACACAGGTCGGTTGCGATAGTTCCCTCCAATGGCCATTCTCCCCATCGCCCGCATGGGCCAGCCCGTGCTCAAGCGCCGCGCCGACGAGGTTCCCGACCCGGCTGCGCCCGAGATCCGGACCCTGGTCGCCGACATGTTCGAGACCATGCTGGCCGTGAACGGGGCGGGAATCGCGGCTCCTCAAGTTTTCGTGCCTAAACGAGTTGTCATCTTCACCGTGCCGGCGAGCCGGTCGACCGGGGACGAATACGACCAGCCCCAGGAGGTCATGGCGATCGTCAACCCGGTGATCGAACCGCTGACCGAGGAGACCGAGCCCGGCTGGGAAGGGTGCCTCTCGGTCCCCGGTCTCCGCGGCATGGTTCCGCGGTTCAAGAAGGTCCGCTATCGGGGCTACGGCCTGGACGGCGAGCTGATCGAGCGGATCGCCTCCGGCTGGCATGCCCGGGTCGTCCAGCACGAGTTCGACCATCTGGACGGCATCCTCTACCCGCAGCGCATGACCGACCTGACGACGCTCGGCTACGTCGAGGAGCTGGAGGCCGCCGCCCGCGACACGCCCGAGGCCGCGATCCTGGCCGCGGAGGACTGACGATGGACTGGGACGAGAAGCGCCGCCGCCTGCTTGACGCCACGCTGGGCCACGTTCCGTTCGACGGCTGGACCGATGCCAGCCTCCGGCGCGCCGCCGCGGATGTCGGCCTGACTGTCGCCGACGTGCTCGACGCCTTCCCCGGCGGCGCGGTCGAGGCGCTCGACCTGTTCATGGCCGAGGCCGACGGCAAGATGATCGCCGACCTCGAAGGTGCCGACCTCGCCTCGCTCAAGGTGCGCGAGAAGGTGCTTCTCGCGGTCCGCCGCCGGCTCGAACGCGTGCTGCCGCATCGGGAGGCGGTGCGTCGGGGTCTCGCGACGCTGGCGCTGCCGCAGAATGCGCCGCTGGCGCTTCGGTCGCTCTACCGCACCGTCGATGCGGTGTGGTTCGGCATCGGCGACACCTCGACCGACTGGAACTTCTATTCCAAGCGCGCGATCCTCGCCGGCGTCTATGGCGCCACCGTCCTCTACTGGCTCGACGATCGCTCGGAAGGCCAGGCGAAATCCTGGGACTTCCTTGCCCGCCGCCTCGACGACGCGATCAAGGTGCCGCGGACGTTGGGCCAAGGATTCGATCGGCTTCGCCGCCTCGCCGCCGACTTCCCGAATCCGCTCCGCCGCTTCGACCGCGCCTTTCGCGGCTAGGTGATTTCTCGCGCCAGGAACTTGCCCAGCGTCGGGTTCGACGCGTGATAGGCGTTGAACCTGAGATGCTGCGAGTGACGGCCGGACGGCGAGAACAGCGCACCTTTAGCCAGCAGGATCCCCGCCTCGCGTCCGCGCCGGACCAGGGCATCGACATCGACCTCGTCGGGCACCCTGGTCCAAAGGAACAGGCCTTCGCTGCGGTCGCCGTCGATGCGGATGCCGGTGGCGGCGAGCGCCTTCCGTGCCTGGGCATGGGCCTTGTCGATCCGTCGGCGGAGCTGGGCGATGTGGCGGCGGAAGCGGCCCGTGGCCAGCACCTCGGCGATGATCGCCTCGGGCAGCGCGGGCGCGCTCAGCACCGACAACAGCTTCTCCTCGATCAGCCGCGGCACCAGGACGAGCGGGGCTGCGACGAAGCCGACGCGGAAGCCGGGGCTCAAGGTCTTGGTGAAGCTGCCGACATGCAGCACGCGCTCCAGCCCGTCGATCTGCGCGAGACGGATGGCACCGGCCTCGGCGAGGTCGCCGTAGGCATCGTCCTCGACGATCAGCGCATCGTGCTTCTCGGCCAGCGTCAGCAGGCGATGGCACTTGGCGGGAGAGATCGACGTGCCGGTCGGGTTGTGCAGGAGCGTCTGTACGAAGATCGCTCGCGGACGGTGCAGACGGCAGATCTCCTCGAGCGCTTCCATGTCGGGCCCGTCCGCGTCGCGCGGCACCGCGAGCAGCTTGAGGCCGGCCCGGGCGAGCTGGGCGAAAAGCACGAAGTAGCCGGGATCCTCGACCACGACCGTATCGCCCGGCGCCAGCAGCGAGCGGATGATCACGTCGAAGGCCTGCGTCGCGCCGAGCGTAACGACGACGTTGCCGATCCTCGCCGGCACGCCGTTCTGCTGGAGGCGCTGCACCAGCTGCTCGCGCAAGGCCGGCAGGCCGGGCGCGGGGCAGGGCGAGAGGATGCCGCCCTCGCGGCGCGCGACCTGCGCGACCACCGAGGCGGGCAGACCGTCGGCCCTCCACTCGGGCGGCAGGCAGCCGGCGGCGGC